>NZ_JBICYT010000021.1:0-153735 GCF_043201215.1 Streptomyces sp. NPDC048331
CCGCTGTCCCGCGCCGCCCGGCCCCCCCCCCCCGCGCGGGGCGGCCCCCCCCCCCGCCCCCCCCCCCCCCCCCCCCCCCCCGCCCCCCCGGGGGGGGGGGGGGCGGGCGGCGGTGTGCCGGGTACCCGCCGCGCGGTGGCGGGTACCCGGCACTCAGTAGGAGGAGATGCCCTCGGGCACGGTCGCGGCGATCGCCGTGGACAGACCGACGAGCATCCCCGCATCCGTGGCATGCTCCTTGTCGACCTGGACCTCGGTGTAGGCCAGCCGCATCCCGGTGGTGAACCGGAACCCCCCGCCGGAACCGTCGCCGAGCTTCTCCAGCAGCCAGGCCACTCCGTTCACGTGGACGCCGTCCTGCTTCGGATCGAGCATCTTGGGGGGCTTGGGGATACCGCACCGCAGTACGATCGCCGAACCGCCCCACGCGGCGGTCAGATCGGACTCCGGCTCGGTACGGGTCCGCGCCAGGCCGGCCACCGTCTCCGGGAGCTCCTTGTGCAGTGCCGCACAGAGCCGCGCGACGGCGTCGGGCGGCGTGGGCGGAGGAGACACCCGGGCTTCGGATCCGCCCGGGGAGCACGCCGCGACGGCCAGGAGGGCCATCGAGGCGGGCAGGGCCGACAGGGCGCGGACACGCAGGGGCCGGTGGTGGAGGGACATCACCGGCCAAGAGTAGACGGGGGCTACAGATGGACCACCGGGCAGGTCAAGGTGCGGGTGATCCCCTCCACCTGCTGGACCTTGGCGACGACCATACGGCCGAGGTCGTCCACGGTGTCGGCCTGGGCACGCACGATCACGTCGTACGGACCCGTCACGTCCTCGGCCTGGATCACCCCCGGGATCTGGCCGATGGACTCGGCGACGAACGACGCCTTGCCCACTTCGGTCTGGATAAGGATGTACGCCTGTACCACGGAACCTCCAGGGCGGCCACGAGGATCATTTCCCCTAACCTTCGGGTGGGCCCCACACGATTGAACGGGCCGGGGGAAGAAGGGACGCCACGGTACCGCGTCGCCGTGCGCCGCGGGGAGACCCGCGGGCCCGGCGCCACGCACAGCGGGGCGTACGGAGAGCAGAAGTTGACGTATCTGTTGACGGTACCCAGAGCTGAGACGGCTCGCGACCGCAAGCGGACTGGGCAAGAAGGGGCACAGCGATGAAGGGCACTGTCGGCGAGCTGGGGGAGTTCGGGCTGATCAGGGAGCTCACCTCACGGCTCACCACCACCCCGGCGGTCCGGCTCGGACCTGGCGACGACGCCGCGGTGGTGTCCGCCCCCGACCGGCGGGTCGTGGCGAGCACCGACATCCTGCTGGAAGGTCGGCACTTCCGGCGCGACTGGTCCACGGCTTACGACGTCGGCCGCAAGGCCGCCGCGCAGAACCTCGCCGACATCGCCGCCATGGGCGCGGTGCCGACCGCGCTGCTGCTCGGCCTCGTCGTCCCCGCCGAACTCCCGGTCACCTGGCCGACCGAGCTGATGGACGGGATCCGCGACGAGTGCCAGGTCGCCGGCGCGGCCGTCGTCGGCGGGGACGTCGTCCGCGGCGACGTCATCACCGTCGCCATCACCGCCCTCGGCGACCTGCGCAACCACGAGCCCGTCCTACGCTCCGGCGCCCAGCCCGGCGACGTCGTCGCCGTCACCGGCTGGCTCGGCTGGTCCGCGGCCGGTTTCGCCGTGCTCTCGCGCGGCTTCCGCTCCCCCCGGGCCTTCGTCGAGGCGCACCGGCGCCCCGAACCGCCGTACCACGCGGGCCCCGCGGCCGCCGGGCTCGGCGCCACCGCCATGACCGACGTCAGCGACGGCCTGATCGCCGACCTCGGGCACATCGCCGACGCCAGCAAGGTACGGATCGACCTGCGCTCGGCGGCGGTCGACATCCCGACCCAGATGCACGACATCGGGCAGGCCGTCGGCGTGGACCCGCTGCAATGGGTGCTCACCGGGGGAGAGGACCACGCGATCGTGGCGACCTTCCCGCCCGACGTGAAGCTCCCCGCCCGCTGGAAGGTCATCGGCGAGGTGCTCAACCGCTCCGCACTGCCCCAGGTGACCGTCGACGGCGCGCCCTGGACCAGCACCGGCGGCTGGGACCACTTCGGGACCGACCCGGCCCCCCAGGACGGCGTGCTGTGAACACCGCCCCGCCGCTGTGCCTGACCGTCGCCGGATCCGACTCCGGCGGCGGCGCGGGCATCCAGGCCGACCTCAAGACCATGCTGGCGCTCGGGGTGCACGGCATGAGCGTGGTGACCGCCGTGACGGCCCAGAACTCGCTCGGGGTACGGGGAGTCTGGGAACTGCCCGCCGAGGCCGTCACGGCCCAGTACCGGGCCGTCGTGGACGACATCGGCGTCCGGGCCGTGAAGACCGGGATGCTCTCCTCCGCCGAACTGGTCGAGACGGTGGCCGCGCTGCTGGCGGACACCCGGGCCCCGGCCGTCGTGGACCCCGTCGGGGTCTCCAAGCACGGGGACGCGCTGCTCGCCGCCTCGGCGCTGGACGCCGTACGCAAGGAGCTGCTGCCCCGGGCCACCGTGGCCACCCCCAACCTGGACGAGGTGGCCCAGCTCACGGGCGTGGTCGTGGAGACCGAGGACGACATGCGCCGGGCCGCCGACGCGATCCTCGGCCACGGCCCGCGGTGGGCGCTGATCAAGGGCGGACACCTCGCGGCGCACGGCCACGAGGCGGTGGACCTGCTCACCGACGGCACCGAGGAACGGTGGCTGCGCGCCCCCCGCCACGACAACCGGCACACCCACGGCACCGGCTGCACCCTCGCTTCCGCGATCGCGGCGGGCCTGGCCAAGGGACTGACCGTCCCGGAGGCCGTCACGGCCGCCAAGGAGTACGTCACGGGCGCCATCGCCGCCGGCTTCGCGCTCGGCGGGGGCATCGGCCCGGTGGATCACGCCTGGCAGTGGCGCTGACCGTGCCGCGACAGCCCGGCCGGGCCTCCGGCCGGGCCTCCGGCCGGGCCGCCCGACAGGCCCCCGGACAAGGCAAAAGGCCGGTTCACCAAAGGTGAACCGGCCTTTTTGGCAACCGGAAAGGGCTGCGCTACGACGGGAGGCGTCAGCGCGAGACCTTGCCGGCCTTGATGCACGAGGTGCAGGCGTTGAGGCGCTTCGGCGTCCCATTGACCACGGCACGGACACGCTGGATGTTCGGGTTCCAGCGACGCGAGGTGCGGCGGTGCGAGAAGGAGATGTTGTTGCCGAAGCTCGGCCCCTTGGCGCAAATGTCGCAGTTGGCAGCCACAGGTCACTCCAAGACTTCTGATGCAATTACAGTGAAACCGGCGCACCGGATTCAGAGGTCTGAAGTGGCTTGCCGGGGGGAATGGCCCGACTCTCATCGGGCAACCGGAGCAGCATACAACGACTGCGTCCGTCCAAGAAAACTACCATGGCCGCCGCTGCCTCCGCCCCGCGCTCCCGACGCCCGGGCGGTCCTTCGTTACCCTGCGGTGAACCCTGGCCCGCACAAGGAGGAACGCCCGGTGCCGCACGAGCCTCAGCCGCATCCCGCCGACGAGCTCGACGCCGAAGCGGTGCGTACCTGGAGCTCGCTGGCCCTGGCCGCACTGGGCCGGGCCCGCGAGGACATCGACGCGATCAACGTCTACCCGGTCGCCGACGCGGACACCGGCACCAACCTCTACCTCACCGCCGAATCGGCCGACCGCGGCCTCGCCGAGGCCTTCCCCGAGGTGACCGACGGCACAGCGCCGACCTCCCTGGCCGAGGCCGTACGGGCCTGGGCGCACGGAGCCCTGGTGGGGGCCCGCGGGAACTCCGGGACGATCCTGGCGCAACTGCTGCGCGGAGTGGCCGACGTACTCGGCGACGAGCCCGCCGCGCCGGGGGAGCGGGCCGGGCAGGGCCCCGGCGGGCTGCTGGCCCGCGCGCTCACCCGGGCCGCCGAGGAGGCGTACGCGGCCGTCGCACACCCGGTGGAGGGCACCATGCTCACCGTCGCCGACGCCGCCGCCCGGGCCGGCGAGGCGGCCGGAGCAGCCGCCGGGACCGCCGTCGACGTGGCCCGCGCCGCCTACGACGGAGCCCGCGCGGCCCTGGCCGAGACGCCCGGGCAGCTCGCCGCACTGGGCCGGGCCGGGGTGGTCGACGCCGGAGGCTGCGGGCTGGTCGTCGTCTTCGGTGCCCTGTGGCAGGCGCTGTCCGGCCAGGAGCCGGTCGCCGAGCCGGTACGCGGCCGCGCGGTGCCCGTGCCGCAGTCGCCGGACCCCTGCGCACAGGAGGAGGACGGGCCCGCGTACGAGGTGATCTACCTGCTGGAGGCCACCGAGGCGGCCGTCGGCGAACTGCGCGAACGCCTCGACGGCCTCGGCGACTCGCTGGTCGTCGTCGGCGGCGACGGGCTGTGGAACGTCCACGTCCACGTCGACGACCCCGGCGCCGCCGTGGAGGCCGGAGTCGTCGCCGGACGCCCGTACCGGATACGGATCACCCACTTCGGTGACGAACGCCGCCGCGCGCGGGGCGAGCGCGCCCAGCGGGCCGTGGTCGCCGTGGTCCCCGGCGAGGGCCTGGCCGGACTGTGCGGGGAGGCGGGGGCGACCCCCGTGCTCGTCCGCCCCGGCGAACCGCCGGCCGTCGCCGAACTGCTCGACGCGGTCCGCCGTGCGCACGCCCGCGAGGTGGTGCTGCTGCCGGGCGGCGCGGAACTGCGCGCCGCCGCGGCCGCGGCGGCCGAACAGGCCCGAGCCGAGGGCGTACGGGTGGCCGTGATCCCCACCCGCTCCGCGGTCCAGGGCCTGGCCGCCCTCGCCGTGCACGACCCGGAGGGCAGCTTCGACGAGGACGTGGTCGCCATGACGGCGGCGGCCGGAGCCACCCGGTACGGGGAACTGGCCGTCGCCGAACGGCAGTCCTTCACCTCGGCCGGCATCTGCCAGGCCGGCGACGTGCTCGGCCTCATCGACGGGGACGTCGCGGTGATCGGCTCGGGGCTGGCCGAGACCGCCGAGGCCGTCCTGGACCGGATGCTGGGCTCCGGCGGCGAACTCGTCACCCTGGTCCTGGGACCCGACGTGCCGGACGCCGTCGCCGAACGCCTGGAGACCTACGTCCAACAGGGCCACCTCGCCGTGGACACCGTCACCTACCGGGGCGGCCGGTACTCGGCACCGCTCCTCGTCGGGGTGGAATAGCGGGCTTGTCGGCGCCATGGTGTGCAATGGAACACGTGCCCGCGCTCGACGAAGACCTCAAGAAGACGCTCGGTCCCGCCACCGCCAAGGTGCTGGCCGAGCAGCTCGGCCTGCACACGGCCCTGGACCTGCTCCACCACTACCCGCGGCGGTACGCCGAGCGCGGCGAGCTGACCTCGCTGGCCGAGCTCGCCGACCAGATCGACGAGCACGTGACCGTCGTCGCACAGGTCGCCGACGCCCGGATCCTGACCTTCAACGGGGGCCGCGGCAAGCGCCTGGAGGTGACCATCACCGACGGCAGCGGCCGCCTCCAGCTGGTCTTCTTCGGCGCCGGTGTCCACAAGCCGCACAAGGACCTGCTGCCGGGGACGCGCGCCATGTTCGCGGGCAAGGTCGGCATGTTCAACCGCAAGCTCCAGCTCTCCCACCCCGCCTACGAGCCGCTCGGTCAGGACGCCTCCGACCGGGACGCCGCCACCGCCTTCGCCAACCAGCTCATCCCGATCTACCCGGCCTGCGCCAAGCTGGAGTCCTGGAAGATCGCCAAGTGCGTGGACGCCGTGCTGCCCAGCGCCCAGGAGGCCGTGGACCCGCTGCCGCCCGCCCTGCGCGAGGGCTGCGGCCTGGTCCCGCTCACCGAGGCACTGCTGAAGATCCACCGGCCGGCGACCAAGGCCGACGTCGAGGACGCCCGGCAACGGCTGAAGTGGGACGAGGCCTTCGTCCTCCAGGTCGCCCTGGCCCGCCGCCGGCACGCCGACTCCCAGCTCCCGGCCGTCCCGCGCCGCCCCGCCCCCGGCGGCCTGCTCGACGCCTTCGACGCCAAGCTGCCCTTCACCCTCACCGACGGCCAGCAGAAGGTCTCGAAGGAGATCTTCGACGACCTGGCCACCGAACACCCCATGCACCGCCTCCTCCAGGGCGAGGTCGGAAGCGGCAAGACGATGGTCGCCCTGCGCGCCATGCTGACCGTCGTCGACAGCGGCGGGCAGGCGGCGATGCTCGCGCCCACCGAGGTACTCGCCCAGCAGCACCACCGCTCCATCACCGAGATGATGGGCGAGCTCGCCGAAGGGGGCATGCTCGGCGGCTCCGACCAGGGCACCAAGGTCGTCCTGCTCACCGGCTCCATGGGGATGCCCGCGCGCCGGCAGGCCCTGCTCGACCTGGTCACCGGCGAGGCCGGGATCGTGATCGGCACGCACGCGCTGATCGAGGACAAGGTGCAGTTCCACGACCTCGGCCTGGTGGTCGTGGACGAACAGCACCGTTTCGGGGTGGAACAGCGCGACGCGCTGCGGTCCAAGGGGAAGCAGCCCCCGCACCTGCTGGTCATGACGGCCACCCCGATCCCGCGCACGGTCGCCATGACCGTCTTCGGCGACCTGGAGACCTCCGTCCTCGACCAGCTGCCCGCCGGACGCTCCCCGATCGCGACCCACGTGGTGCCCTCGAAGGACAAGCCGCACTTCCTCGCCCGGGCCTGGGAACGGGTCCGCGAGGAGGTCGAGAAGGGCCACCAGGCGTACGTGGTCTGTCCCCGCATCGGCGACGGGGACGACGATCCCAAGAAGAAGCCCGCCGGGGACGACGGCGACAAGCGGCCGCCGCTCGCGGTCGTGGAGATCGCCGAGCAGCTCACCCGCGGACCGCTGGCCGGGCTGAGCGTCGAGGTCCTGCACGGCCGGATGGACCCCGCGGACAAGGACGACGTGATGCGCCGCTTCGCCGCCGGCGAGGTCAAGGTGCTGGTCGCCACGACCGTCATCGAGGTCGGGGTGAATGTCCCCAACTCCACCGCCATGGTGATCATGGACGCGGACCGTTTCGGCGTCTCCCAACTCCACCAGCTGCGCGGCCGCGTCGGCCGAGGCTCCGCGCCCGGTCTGTGCCTGCTGGTCAGCGAGATGCACGAGGCGAGCCCGGCCCGGGCCCGGCTGGCCGCCGTCGCCGCCACCCTCGACGGCTTCGAACTCTCCCGGATCGACCTGGAGCAGCGCCGCGAGGGCGACGTACTCGGCCAGGCCCAGTCCGGAGTCCGCTCCTCGCTGCGCATGCTCGCGGTCATCGAGGACGAGGAGGTCATCGCCGAGGCGCGGGAGGAGGCCACCCGCGTCGTCGCCGAGGACCCCGCGCTGGAGAGCCTGCCGGGCCTGCGGACCGCGCTGGACGCCCTGCTCGACACCGAGCGCGAGCAGTACCTGGAGAAGGGCTGAGCGGTACGACCTATCGTTGGAGTGCCGCGGCAGCGCCGGGGCACTCCACCCACCGCCGTACCGAAGGACCCCAGATGACCCGCGTGATCGCCGGCAGTGCCCGCGGGCGACGGCTGGCCGTGCCCCCCGGCACCGGCACCCGACCCACCTCGGACCGGATGCGCGAGGGCCTCTTCTCCACCTGGGAGTCGCTGCACGGCGTCGAGGGGGCCCGGGTGCTCGACCTGTACGGCGGCTCCGGCGCCGTCGGCCTGGAATCGCTCTCCCGGGGTGCGACCCACACCCTGCTCGTCGAGGCCGACGCCAAGGCCGCCAAGGCGATCCGGGACAACATCCGGACGCTGGGTCTGCCCGGCGCGGAGTTCCGCGCCGGCAAGGCCGAGCAGATCGTGGCGGCCAGGGCCGCCGGGGACCCGTACGACATCGTCTTCCTGGACCCGCCGTACGTCGTGGACAGTGCGGACCTGCGGGAGATCCTCCTCACACTCCGGTCCAACGGCTGGCTCACGGACGATGCGCTCGTCACCGTGGAGCGCAGCACCAGGAGCGGTGCCTTCCCGTGGCCGGAGGGCTTCGAACCGCTCCGGTCCCGCAAGTACGGCGAGGGCACCCTGTGGTACGGCCGCGCCGCTCTTGCCGGCGAAGACTCATGAACGAGGGAGCTCAGTTGCGCCGCGCCGTCTGTCCGGGGTCCTTCGACCCCATCCACAACGGACACCTCGACATCATCGGACGTGCCTCCCGGCTGTACGACGTCGTGTACGTCGCCGTGGGGATCAACGAGTCGAAGCAGGGTCTGTTCACCGTCGAGGAGCGGATGGAGCTGATCCGCGAGGCGACGGCCGACTACGGCAACATCCAGGTCGAGGCCTTCCGCGGCCTGCTCGTCGACTTCTGCAAGCAGCGGGACATCCCGGCCATCGTCAAGGGCCTGCGCGCGGTCAGCGACTTCGACTACGAGCTCCAGATGGCCCAGATGAACATGGGCATGTCGGGCGTCGAGACGCTGTTCGTCCCGACCATCCCCAGCTACAGCTTCCTGTCCTCCTCGCTGGTCAAGGAGGTCGCCGCCTGGGGCGGCGACGTCGCCCACCTGCTGCCGGCGCACGTCCACACGGCGCTCCAGGAGCGGCTGCGCGACCGCTGACCGACCGACAGGACGTCAGGCGGTGTCGGGGGCCCACCCCGTGGCCTTACAGTCGTCCCGTCCGTCTCAGGAACCGCCTGAGGCCGAGAGAGTGCGAGCCCCCATGGACGTGCAGAAGAAGCTCGACGAGATCGTCGCGGCCGTCGGCGGCGCCCGGTCCATGCCCATGTCGGCCTCCTGCGTGATCAACCGCGCCGAGCTGCTGGAGCAGCTCGAAGAGGTGCGCCAGGCACTGCCCGGCTCGCTCGCGCAGGCTCAGGAGCTCATCGGCGGCCGGGAGCAGGTGGTCGAGGAAGCCCGTCGCGAGGCGGAGCGGATCATCGACGCGGCGCACAACCAGCGCGGTTCGCTGATCTCCGACACCGAGATCGCGCGGCGCTCCCAGGCCGAGGCGGACCGGATCCTGGACGAGGCCCGCCGGGAGGCGGAGGAGATCCGGGCCGAGGCCGACGACTACGTCGACAGCAAGCTCGCGAACTTCGAGGTCGTGCTGACCAAGACCATCGGTTCGGTGGACCGGGGTCGGGAGAAGCTCCTGGGTCGCGGACCGGGTCTGGACGAGCACGGCTACCCCGACATGGACGCGCCCGAGCGCAGCCACGACCCCGAGACGCAGCGCCAGCAGGCGGACGCCTACGTGGACACCAAGCTGGCGACCTTCGAGGCGGTGCTCTCCAAGACCCTGGAGGCCGTGGGCCGCGGTCGCCAGAAGCTTCTGGGCCGGGTCCCGACGGACGACCTCGGTGTCCACATGGCCGCCCAGGACGCCGTGGGCGGGCAGCCGTCCCGTTCGGCGAGCGACTCGGACTTCCTGGCGGGCCTGGCCGAGCCGGAGCCGCCGCACGGGCAGGCGCCGATCCCGGCGCAGGCGGAGCCCGTGTACGACACGTACGGCTACCAGCAGCCCGCGCAGCCCGCCGCCCAGCAGCAGGACGCGTACGCCTACCAGGACCCGTACGGCGGTTACCAGCAGCAGCCGGACCCGTACGGGGCCTACCAGCAGCAGCCCGACCCCTACGCCGCGTACCAGCAGCAGCCGCAGCAGCCGCAGGACCGGCAGCCCTCGCTCGACGAGACGAGCCTCTTCGACACGAGCATGATCAACCTGGACCAGCTGCGGCAGTACGAACAGGGGCGCTAGGACCGGATTGGGCGCTGGGCGCCGCTCCGGGTATCCTGGCTGTTCGGTCGCGCGTATGCACCGCGATCCATGCTGCCCTAGCGCGGCGGAATTTTTGATCTTCAGCGATCTGTGAAAGCAGGAATGGCCCTGAACACCCGCCTCGACCACCGCAACCCCCTCGTGTTCGACACGCACGAGCTGGGTCGGCGTCCTGGTGCCATGCAGCGGCTGTCCCGTGAGATCGCGGCACCGGCGGACTTCGGTCTCGCCGGCGTCATCGGAGTGCCGGAAGGCGCCCCGGTGAAGCTCAACCTCCGCCTGGAGTCGGTCATGGAAGGGGTGCTTGTCACAGGCACCGCCCGTGCGTCGGCCGTAGGGGAGTGCGTAAGGTGTCTGGAGACCGTCGAGCGCGAGCTCAAGGCGGACTTCCAGGAGATGTTCTCGTACCCTGACGCCGACGACCGGAGCCGCTCCAAGGCGGAACCGGCCGACGACGCCGAGGACGACGAGGACACGCTCTTCCTCGAGGACGGCTTGTTCGACCTCGAACCCGTGCTGCGGGATGTGGTGGTGCTCGCACTGCCCATGCAGCCGGTGTGCCGGGAGGACTGTCTCGGACTGTGCCCCGATTGCGGGCTCAGCCTGAACGACGACCCGGACCACCACCATGACGCCGTCGACATCCGTTGGGCGGCATTGCAGGGACTCGTCGTGACCGATCAGGACGACGAGAAGGACAACATGAGCGGCACTGCCTCTGACGGAGTTCAGGGCGCCGCCGAGAAGCAGGAGAAGTAGCCGTGGCTGTTCCGAAGCGGAAGATGTCGCGCAGCAACACGCGCCACCGCCGGTCGCAGTGGAAGGCTGCGGTCCCCACCCTGGTTTCGTGCGAGCGTTGCCAGGAGCCGAAGCTCCAGCACATTGCGTGCCCGAGCTGCGGCACCTACAACAAGCGCCAGGTCCTCGAGGTCTGAGCGGCTGGTGAGAGGCGCAATGTCTGAGCTGTCCAACGCTGAGAAGCAGGCAGACAGTAACAACGCGGCCTCGTCCCACAAGCTTCTGGAAGGGCGGCTCGGGTATCAACTCGAGTCCGCCCTTCTGGTGCGTGCACTGACCCACCGCTCGTACGCGTACGAGAACGGCGGTCTGCCCACCAACGAACGGCTGGAGTTCCTCGGGGACTCCGTGCTGGGCCTGGTGGTCACGGACACGCTGTACACGACCCACCCGGATCTCCCCGAAGGCCAGCTGGCCAAGCTTCGGGCCGCGGTGGTCAACTCGCGCGCATTGGCGGAGGTCGGGCGCGGCCTCGAACTCGGCTCCTTCATCCGGCTCGGCCGGGGCGAAGAGGGCACGGGTGGCCGGGACAAGGCCTCCATCCTCGCCGACACCCTTGAAGCGGTGATCGGCGCGGTCTACCTCGATCAGGGCCTCGACGCGGCCTCGGAGCTGGTCCACCGGCTCTTCGACCCGCTCATCGAGAAGTCCTCGAACCTCGGGGCCGGCCTGGACTGGAAGACCAGTCTCCAGGAACTCACGGCGGCCGAAGGCCTTGGCGTGCCCGAGTACCTGGTCTCCGAGACCGGTCCGGACCACGAGAAGACCTTCACCGCTGCCGCTCGCGTCGGTGGTGTCTCGTACGGCACCGGCACCGGCCGCAGCAAGAAGGAAGCGGAACAGCAGGCCGCGGAGTCCGCATGGCGCGGGATCCGCGCCGCCGCGGACGAGCGGACCGCGGCCGCGGCAGCCGCCGCGACCACCGCTCCGGCCGAGGTTCCGGCTTCGGCCGGGACCGAGAACGGCGGGGTGCCGACGCCCGCCGACTCGGCGTCGGACGCCTGACCCTTCCTTCGGGATGTACCCGCCCGCCCCTGCCTCGCAGGGGCGGGCGGTTCCGTTTCCGGCCGGCCGGTACGCTCGCCGGGAGCGTCAGTTCCACTCCCCGGAGGTGCCCCGTGCCCGAGTTGCCCGAAGTCGAAGTCGTGCGGCGGGGGCTGGAGCGCTGGGTGGCCGGGCGGACCGTCGAGGCCGTCGAGATCCTGCACCCGCGGGCCGTTCGGCGGCATCCGGGCGGCGGGGCGGACTTCGCGGCGCGGCTGCGCGGGGAGACCCTCGGGGTGCCGCAGCGGCGCGGGAAGTACCTGTGGCTGCCGCTGGCGGGCCGGGACCTGTCGATTCTCGGGCACCTCGGGATGAGCGGGCAGTTGCTGGTGCAGCCCGCGGACGCCCCGGACGAGAAGCACCTGCGGATCCGGGTGCGCTTCACCGATTCCGACAGCGGCTCCGCCGCGGGCGCCGCCGGGACGGAACTGCGCTTCGTGGACCAGCGGACCTTCGGTGGTCTCTCGCTGCACGAGGTGGCCGCCGACAGCACCGACGGGCTGCCCGACGTGATCGCGCACATCGCGCGCGACCCCCTGGACCCGCTCTTCGACGAGGGCGCCTACCACCTCGCGCTGCGTGCCAAGCGGACCACCGTCAAGCGGGCGCTGCTCGACCAGTCCCTGATCAGCGGGGTGGGCAACATCTACGCGGACGAGGCGCTGTGGCGCGCCAAGCTGCACTACGAGCGCCCCACCGCGGGTCTCACGCGCCCCCGGAGCGCGGAACTCCTGGGCCACGCCCGGGACGTCATGAACGCCGCCCTCGCCGTCGGCGGCACCAGCTTCGACAGCCTCTACGTCAACGTGAACGGGGAGTCGGGCTACTTCGATCGTTCGCTCGACGCCTACGGGCGCGAGGACGAACCCTGTCGGCGTTGCGGCACGCCGATACGACGCCGACCGTGGATGAACCGGTCGAGCTACTTCTGCCCGCGCTGTCAGCGACCGCCGCGCGTGGCGTCGTAGGACTCACGAGCACCCAGCACCGCCGGCATGTTGCCTTCCAGGCAGTGGATGAGCGCGAGCAGTCGGTCCGCGACCTCGACGCCGAGCGGGGTCAGTTCGTAGTCGACGCGCGGCGGGTTCGTGGGCTGCGCCTCGCGGTTGACTATGCCGTCGCGCTCCAGCGCGTGCAGGGTCTGGGAGAGCATCTTCTCGCTCACGCCGTCCACCCGGCGGCGCAGTTCGTTGAAGCGGCACGGGCCTTCGCGCAGGGCGCCCACGGTGAGGCTGCCCCAGCGGCCGGTGACGTGCTCGAGGGTTTCCCGGGACGGGCAGGCGCGCGCGAACACGTCGAACGGTTGTCCGATGTCGGCCGCTTCGGTACAGGCAGGGGTCTCCATGCCCACCAGCGTACTCTCCGGTAGCGCTAACCCGAGGGTTGCGCTTTCTAAAAGTTAGTGATTCTCTTTCTCTCGTCGCACCACGTCCCGTGCCGCGACGAGAGTTTTCCCGAGGGAGAGATCAGCCTTGTCCGCAATCACGCACACCCCCGTCGTCTCGATCGCCTACCACTCCGGCTACGGCCACACCGCCGTCGTCGCGGAGGCGGTGCGCAGCGGCGCCGTGGACGCCGGGGCGACCGTTCACCTGATCAAGGTCGACGAGATCGACGACGCCCAGTGGGAGCTGCTCGACGCGTCCGACGCGATCGTCTTCGGATCCCCGACGTACATGGGCACCGCCTCCGGCGCCTTCCACGTCTTCGCCGAGGCCTCCTCGAAGCGCTGGTTCGGCGACGCCTGGCAGGACAAGGTGGCGGCCGGCTTCACGAACTCCGCGTCCAAGAGCGGCGACAAGCTGCACACCCTGCAGTTCTTCCAGATCCTGGCCGCGCAGCACGGCATGAGCTGGATCAACCTGGGCCTGAAGCCGGGCTGGAACTCCAGCACCGCCTCCGAGAACGACCTGAACCGTCTCGGCTTCTTCGCCGGCGCCGCCGCCCAGTCCAACTCCGACGAGGGTGCGGACGCGGTCCACAAGGCTGACATCGCGACCGCCGAGCACCTGGGCCGCCGCGTCACCGAGCAGACCCGCATCGTCATCGCGGGCCGCGCGGCCCTGGCCGCCGCCGCGGTCTGAGCCCACGCGGACTCGGCTCAGAAACCGAAGTCCTGGGTCCACCAGGGGCCGCCGGCCGCGACGTGGACGCCGACACCCACGGTGCGGAACTCGCAGTTCAGGATGTTCGCCTTGTGGTCCGGGCTGTTCATCCACGCCTTCATCACGGCCTCGGCGTCACCCTGGCCGCGGGCTATGTTCTCGCCGCCGAGGCCTGAGATCCCGGCCTTGGTGGCGCGGTCCCAGGGAGTGTTGCCCTCGGGGTCCTCGTGGCTGAAGAAGCCGCGGGTGGCCATGTCCAGGCTGAAGGCTCCGGCCAGGGTCGCGAGCGGCGGGTTGGCGCGGACCGGGCCGCACCCGGCCAGTGCGCGCTCCTGGTTCACCAGCTCGACGACGGCGGCCTCCTCCGCGGAGTGGCCGTCCAGGGGCGGGCGGGGTGCGGGGGTGGCCGACTTCGAGGGGGTCGGCGTGGGGGCCTGGCTCGTGGCCGGTGCGGGGACGACCGGTGCGACCGGTGCGGCGGAGGTCGCCCGGGGGGCCTTGGGAGACGGGGCCTTGGTGGACGGAGCCGGCGCGACCGAGGTGGAAGGTGCGGCGGACGGCGAGGCGGAGGCGCTCGGGGAGGCCGAGGGGCTCGGGGACGCCGAGGCGCTGGGGGAGGCGGATGCCGACGGGGCCGCCGAGGCCGACGGCTTCGGGGACGCGCTGCCCGAGCCGGTACCGGCGGAGGCGCGGCCGGACAGGTTCACCAGGCCGTTCTGCTGCGGCAGCGCCGCGTCGGGGCCGGTCGAGGCTTTGGCCTTGGCCGCCGGGGTGGGGGAGTCCGTGCCGCTGACCCCCACATAGGGGAAGGAGTCGGCGACCGGCACCATGCCGGTGGTGACGGCCGCGGTGCCGAGGGCGACGGCCACCGAGACCCCCAGCAGGCCGGTGCGCAGGGCGGTGCCGCGCTTGCCACCGCTGTGCGGCGCGGCGGGGAGACGGTGACGGCCCATCGGAGCGTGCCTTCCTTGCCGGTTCAAGATCATCCCTTACCCACCCAAATGGGTGAGTTCATTGGTGCGCGACTGTACGCCATGGGGCCAGGGGGGCGATGTGTCCCGAAAGTGCCGGCCCGGTTAGCGTTCACGCATGAATGAAGATGTCCGTCTGACCGCCTGGGTGCGCGGCCGTGTGCAGGGAGTGGGCTTCCGCTGGTTCACCAGGGAGAACGCCTTGGGGATCGGCGGGGTCGTCGGCTTCGCGCTCAACCTCGACGACGGGCGAGTGCAGGTGGTCGCCGAAGGTCAACGTGAGAATTGCCACCGGCTCCTCGATTGGTTGCGCTCCTCCGACACGCCCGGGCGGGTGGACGGAGTGACAGAGATCTGGGGCACACCGCGCGGTGGCTACGACGGATTCGGGATGCGATGACCGATCGACTGATCATGCACTCATCACATCTCTGACCGTCCGCACCCGGTCGGAACTGCGCATTCGTCGTCGACGCGTTGCCGACGAGGGCGATCCGTGGAAGGCTCGAAGTTGAGGATGATCTCCACACCCCTTGCGGGGACCGGGGCGCCCGCGGATACGGGGCGTGATCGTGTTGACCGTCAAACTTTTTGGTGAGACGCTGGAAGCCCCGCGCACCTGAGCTGTTTGGCAGTGTTGGCAGTAGTAAGCGCAGTGACTGTCAGTCGCTGCCGGACATCCGCGGGTGCGATTCCCTCACGACCCACACCGCTTCGGTCGGTCACTCAGTGTGGAGGACCATCCATCATGGCAAAGGCGCTTCTCGGTTACGTCGGCGGTTCCGACCCGCGACTCCTCGCCGAGATGCGACGGCTTCAGCAGCGCGTCCAGGACCTCGAGTCCGAGCTCGTACGGATTCAGTCCGAAAATGACGCGCTGAACGCGGCCGCCGCTCAGCACGACGGAGACTCGCTGCTCGGCAGCATCGACATCGACGTACCCCAGGCGGAGCCTGCGCTCACCTGACCCGCGCTTCACCCGACGCTCGACTCCAGCCCGCATGATCTGCAAGGGACGCTTCGGCGTCCCTTCTTTCTTTCCTCGTCCTCCGCCGCTCCTCCGCGCCCTCCCACCGTCCCCGCCCCCGACGGCCGCGCCGGGGGCCACAGGGCCAGGTGGGGGGCCTGATCCCATTGGCGTCAGTTGTGCCCAGCACCTTCATGGGTGAAACCGAACGCGAAAGGTAGAGTCCGGCGGCGTGCACCTCAAGTCCCTGACCCTGCGTGGCTTCAAATCCTTCGCGTCCGCCACCACCCTGCGCTTCGAGCCCGGCATCACCTGTGTGGTGGGCCCTAACGGATCCGGCAAGTCCAATGTGGTGGACGCGCTGTCCTGGGTCATGGGTGAACAGGGGGCCAAGTCCCTGCGCGGCGGGAAGATGGAAGACGTCATCTTCGCCGGGACCACGGGGCGTCCGCCGCTCGGGCGCGCCGAGGTGTCCCTGACGATCGACAACTCCGACGGCGCGCTGCCCATCGATTACGCCGAAGTCACCATCACCCGGATCATGTTCCGCGGCGGCAGCAGCGAGTACCAGATCAACGGGGACACCTGCCGCCTGCTCGACATCCAGGAGCTGCTCTCCGACTCGGGCATCGGCCGCGAGATGCACGTCATCGTCGGACAGGGCCGGCTGGACTCCGTACTGCACGCCGATCCCATGGGCCGCCGCGCCTTCATCGAGGAGGCGGCCGGCGTACTCAAGCACCGCAAGCGCAAGGAGAAGGCGCTGCGGAAGCTGGACGCGATGCAGGCCAATCTCGCGCGCGTGCAGGACCTGGGCGACGAGCTACGGCGCCAGCTCAAGCCCCTGGGACGGCAGGCGGCCGTCGCCCGGCGGGCGGCCGTCATCCAGGCGGACCTGCGCGACGCGCGGCTGCGACTGCTCGCCGACGACCTGGTCGTGCTGCGGCGCGCCCTCGACGCGGAGATCGCGGACGAGGCGGCGCTCAAGGAGCGCAAGGAGGCCGCCGAGGCCCAGCTCGCGGGCGCCGTGCGGCGCGAGGCGGAGCTGGAGGAGGCGGTACGGGAACTCGCCCCGCGGCTGCAACGGGCGCAGCAGACCTGGTACGAGCTGTCGCAGCTCGCCGAACGCGTCCGGGGGACCGCCTCCTTGGCCGACGCGCGGGTCAAGAGCGCTTCGGCTCCGCCCGAGGAGGAGCGGCGCGGCCGTGATCCCGAGGAGATGGAGCGGGAGGCCACCCGGATCCGCGAGCAGGAGGCGGAACTGACGGCGGCTCTGGAGGCGGCCTCGCGGGCGCTGGAGGACACCGCCGAGCACCGGGCTGAGCTGGAGCAGGAGCTGGCCGAGGAGGAACGTCGGCTGCGGGACGCCGCGCGGGCCATCGCCGACCGGCGCGAGGGGCTGGCACGGCTGACCGGACGGCTCGGCGCGGCCCGCTCCCGCGCGGGGGCGGCGCAGGCCGAGATCGACCGGCTCGTCGCGGCGCGGGACGCGGCCCGGTCCCGGGCGGCCGCCGCGCAGCAGGAGTACGAGGCCTTGGCGGAGGAGGTCGGCGGCCTCGACGACCCGTCGGCCGACACGGACCACGAGAGTGCGCGGGACGGGCTGGCGCGGGCGGAGGCGGAACTGTCCGCCGCCCGTGAGGACCTGTCCGAGGCGGAGCGCTCCCGGGCGGCGGTCTCCGCGCGGCGCGACGCGCTGGCGCTGGGGCTGCGCCGCAAGGACGGTACGGGCGCACTGCTCGAAGCGGGGGAGCGGCTGGCCGGGCTGCTGGGACCGGCGGCGCAGCGGCTGTCGGTGACCCCCGGGTACGAGGTGGCCGTGGCCGCCGCACTGGGCTCGGCCGCGGACGCCCTGGCGGTGGCCTCTCCCGGGGCGGCGGCCGACGCGATCCGCCACCTGCGCGAGGCGGACGCGGGCCGCGCCACCCTGCTGATCGCCCCGGCGGCGCCGACCTTCCCGGGCCAGGCCTCGGCCGGACCGGCGGACGGGGCACAAGGAACGGACTCCGGGCGAACGCGCGCCGCGCAAACGGTCGCCGGGGGAACGGTCACCGGGGGAGCGGACCCCGGCGGTGCGTTCCCCCACCCGGCCCCCTCCCGGGACGGAGATCTTCCTGCGCCCGCCCCGCAGCCGGCGGCGGCGAGCGTGGGTACCTCCGTGCCGAGCCCGGCCCCGGGCCTGGAGCCGGCCGTGGACGGCGGACCCACGGGTGCGCCCGTGCCGGTCGCCGGACTCGTCGGCGGGGACGCGGAGGTGCGGCGGGCCGTGGCATGGGTGCTGCGGGACCACGTCGTGGTCGCGACCCTGGACGCGGCCGAGGCGCTGGTCGCGGAGCGGCCCGACGCGGTGGCCGTGACCCTCGAAGGAGATGTGCTCGGGGCGCACCTCGCGCACGGCGGTTCCGCCGGGGCGCCCAGCCTGATCGAGGTGCAGGCCGCCGTCGACGAGGCCGCGGCCGAGCTCGACCGGCTGGGCGTGCGGTGCGCGGAACTCGCCGAGGCCCGGACGGCCGCGCAGAACCACCGGCAGGACGCGGCCGCCCTGGTCGAGGAGCTCGCCGAGCGGCGGCGCGCAGCCGAGCAGGCCCGGGCCGGGGTCGCCCAGCAACTCGGGCGGCTCGGCGGGCAGGCGAAGGGCGCCGAAGGCGAGGCCGAACGCAGCGCCGCCGCCGCGGCCAGGGCCCAGGACGCCCTGGAGCAGGCGCTGGCCGAGGTGGAGGAGTGCGCGGAGCGGCTCGCGACCGCCGAGGAGATGCCGATGGACGAGGAGCCGGACGGCTCCCGGCGGGATCGGCTCGCGGCCGACGGCGCCAACGCCCGGCAGACCGAGATGGAGGCCCGGCTGCAGCTGAGGACCCTGGAGGAGCGGGTCAAGGGGCTGGCCGGACGGGCGGACTCGCTGGACCGCGGGGCCCGTGCGGAACGCGAGGCGCGGGCCCGCGCCGAGCGGCGCCGGGCGCGGCTGCGCCATGAGGCGGAGGTGGCCCGGGCGGTGGCCGACGGCGCCCGGCAGCTCCTCGCGCACGTGGAGGTGTCGCTCGGCCGGGCCGACGAGGAGCGGGTGGCGGCCGAACGGGCGAAGGGCCTGCGCGAGCGGGACTTCGCCGAGGCGCGCAACCGCGGCCGGGAACTGAAGGGGGAGCTGGACAAGCTCACCGACTCCGTCCACCGCGGCGAGGTGCTCGGCGCCGAGCAGCGGCTGCGCATCGAGGCCCTGGAGGCCCGCTCGCTGGAGGAGTTCGGCATGGAGGCCGCCGGGCTGGTCGCCGAGTACGGCCCTGACCAGCCGGTACCCCCGTCCCCGCCCGCCGACGGCGAGGTGCTGCCGGAGGACCCGCAGGACCCGCGCAACCGGCCCGGTCCCTTCGTCCGGGCCCAACAGGAGAAGCGGCTCAAGGTGGCCGAGCGCGCCTACCAGCAGCTCGGCAAGGTCAACCCGCTCGCTCTGGAGGAGTTCGCCGCGCTGGAGGAGCGCCACCAGTTCCTGAGCGAGCAGTTGGAGGATCTCCGTAAGACGAGGGCCGATCTCCTTCACGTCGTGAAAGAGGTCGACCAGCGCGTCGAGCAGGTCTTCACCGAGGCCTACCGGGACACGGCCCGGGAGTTCGAGGGCGTGTTCTCGCGCCTGTTCCCCGGCGGCGAGGGCCGGCTGATCCTCACCGACCCCGACAACATGCTGACGACCGGCATCGATGTGGAGGCCCGTCCGCCGGGCAAGAAGGTCAAGCGGCTGTCGCTGCTGTCGGGCGGCGAGCGCTCGCTGACCGCCGTGGCGATGCTGGTGTCCATCTTCAAGGCGCGCCCCAGCCCCTTCTACGTGATGGACGAGGTCGAGGCGGCGCTCGACGACACCAATCTGCAGCGGCTGATCCGGATCATGGAGGAGCTCCAGGAGAGCTCGCAGCTGATCGTCATCACGCACCAGAAGCGGACGATGGAGGTCGCGGACGCGCTCTACGGCGTCTCGATGCAGGGCGACGGGGTCTCCAAGGTGATCAGCCAACGCCTCCGCTAGGTCGAGCTGTTCATGTATTGAAGACAATGTGCCAACAGTGGCGGGGAGGACCGGTCACTCATCGGGTCTTGACTTCAGAAAGTGAAGTCATAGGCTCTGCTCTGGCGTGTGGACGTTCAGGTGGTGGTGCGCAGTTTGCTGTGCGCCACTAGAGGAACACGCGCAACGACGAATCCCCCACACAGCCCGCCGTCGCCGCCGGGCCCAGGAGCGCACCTTGACCAGCACAGCGAACGCACCCGCGTCAGGCGGTGGAAACCCGGCTCAGCCCGACCACCTCGGCCACGTCATCTTCATCACCGCGGCCGCTGCCATGGGCGGTTTCCTCTTCGGCTACGACAGCTCCGTCATCAACGGCGCGGTGGAGGCCATCCGCGACCGCTTCGACGTCGGCTCGGCGGCGCTCGCCCAGGTGATCGCCGCGGCGCTGATCGGCTGCGCCATCGGCGCCGCCACCGCGGGCCGCCTCGCCGACCGGATCGGCCGAATCCGCTGCATGCAGATCGCCTCGATCCTGTTCACCGCGAGCGCCATCGGTTCGGCCCTGCCGTTCGCCCTCTGGGACCTCGCCATGTGGCGCGTCATCGGAGGCTTCGGCATCGGCATGGCCTCCGTCATCGGCCCCGCCTACATCGCCGAGGTCTCGCCGCCCGCCTACCGCGGCCGGCTGGCCTCCTTCCAGCAGGCGGCCATCGTCATCGGCATCGCCGTGTCGCAGCTGGTCAACTGGGGCATCCTCAACCTCGCCGATGGCGACCAGCGCGGTGAGATCGGCGGGCTCGAAGCCTGGCAGTGGATGCTCGGCGTGATGGTCGTCCCGGCCGTGCTCTACGGCCTGCTGTCCTTCGTCATCCCGGAGTCCCCGCGCTTCCTCGTCTCGGTCGGCCGCACGGAGAAGGCCAAGGAGGTCCTGCGCGAGGTCGAGGGCTCCGGCATCGACGCCGACGCCCGCATCCGCGAGATCGACCACTCGATGCGCTCCGAGGTGAAGTCCACCTTCAAGGACCTGCTCGGCGGCCGCTTCGGCTTCCTGCCCATCGTCTGGATCGGCATCGGCCTCTCGGTCTTCCAGCAGCTGGTCGGCATCAACGTGATCTTCTACTACAGCTCCTCGCTGTGGCAGTCGGTCGGCATCGACGCGAGCTCCTCGTTCCTGTACTCCTTCGAGACCTCGGTCGTGAACATCATCGGTACGGTCATCGCGATGATCTTCGTGGACCGGCTCGGCCGCAAGCCGCTCGCCCTCATCGGCTCCGTGGGCATGGCGCTGTCGCTCGGCACGGCGGCCTGGGCGTTCTCGTACAAGACCGGAACCGGCGACGACATCTCGCTGCCGCACGCCCAGGGCATCACCGCCCTGGTCGCGGCCAACCTCTTCGTCCTCTTCTTCGCCCTCTCCTGGGGCGTGGTGGTCTGGGTGCTGCTGGGCGAGATGTTCCCCGGTCGCATCCGCGCCGCCGCCCTCGGTGTGGCCGCCTCGGCCCAGTGGATCGCCAACTGGGTCATCACCGTCACGTTCCCGTCGCTGTCCGACTGGAACCTCTCGGGCGCCTACATGATCTACACGTTCTTCGCCCTGCTCTCGATCCCCTTCATCCTCAAATGGGTGCCGGAGACCAAGGGCAAGGCGCTGGAGGAGATGGGGTAACCACCCCCGCCAACGCCCCTTCTCCTCGATACTGCCCCGGCTCAGTCCTTGAGCCGGGGCAGTACCTGTTCGCACAGCAGGTGCAGGCTGCGCCAGCCCTCGTCCAACGGCATCCCCCCGCACAGCGGGTGCAGGACCAGGTTCCCCGCCTCGCCCGCGGCCCGGCCGTACGCGACCGCCTCGTCCGGGGTGAGGATCCGGTACACCCCCTCCGCGCGCAGCTCCGTCACCGAGCGCGCGGCCGACCGTACGGCGCTGCGGATGTCCTTGGACTGCCAGGACGCGTACATGCCCGCCTCGTGCAGGAAGTGCTCGCCGTACTCGGCCCAGACCCGGTCCGGGTCCTCCGCGATGTGCAGGAGCGGGGTCTCGGCCGCCGGCATCATGCAGAAGCCCTCCGTGCCGTACTCCGCCAGCCGCGCGGTGTAGTACGCCTCCAGTTCCGGCAGGTGCGCGCTGGGGAAGAAGGGGAGCCCCAGGCGGGCGGCGCGGCGGGCCGCCGCCTCGGAGCTGCCGCCGACCAGCAGCAGCGGGTGCGGCCGGGTGAACGGTGTCGGGGTGACCCGTACCGTGCGGCCGCGGAACTCGAACGGCTCACCGGTCCACGCCTTCAGCAGCGTCTCCAGCAGCTCGTCCTGGAGCCGGCCGCGCCGACCCCACTCCACGCCGTGCTGCTCGTACTCCTCGGGCCGGTAGCCGATGCCCGCGACCGTCACCAGCCGGCCACCGCTCAGCAGGTCGAGGACGGCGATGTCCTCGGCGACCTTCAGCGGGTCGTACAGCGGGCCGATGATCGCCGAGACGGTGACGGCGATCCGGCGGGTCGCGCCGAAGACCGCGCCCGCGAAGGCGAAGGGGGAGGGCAGCCAGTTGTTGGCGGTGCCGTGGTGCTCCTCGGTCTGGACGGTGTCGATCCCGCGGTCGTCCGCGTACCGGGCCATCTCCAGCGCGGCCCTGTAGCGGGCGGAGAGGGACTGGGGGGTGCCGTCGGGGTCGACGAGATTGAACCGGGCCACGGTGATGGGCATGGAGAAGTCCCCCTTCGCCGGATGTGGGTGGGCGGGCGAAGGGGGACGTTAGCTGACCAGGCGTCAGTTGGACAGGGATCGGGCGGGCTCGCGCTCCCCGGCCGCGACCGGCTCCACCGGCGCCGTGCGCGGCAGGACGGCGTACAGCGCCGCCGAGGTGAGGATGCCCGCCACCCAGCCCAGACCGTTCTCCCCGATCCAGCTGGCGGAGAGCGGTCCGGCGAACCAGTCGACCTCGGTGAACAGCAGGCCCACCACGAGGGCGAGGACCCACGCGGTCATCGCCTGCCAGGCGAAGCCGCCCTTGTACCAGTAGGCGCTGGTCCGCGTGGTGTCGAGCAGCGCGGGGCCGTCGTAGGTCGGTCGGCGCAGCATGTCCACGCCGAAGACGCCGATCCAGGCGGAGAAGGCCACGGCGAGCAGGGTCAGGAAGGAGATGAACGAGCCGAAGAAGCTGGTCGCGACCACCATCAGCAGGAAGCCGAAGACCAGGCTGATGACCGCGTTGACGCTCACCGCGGCGGCGCGCGGGACCTTGATTCCCAGCGTCTGCGCGGTGAAGCCGGCCGAGTACATCGACATCGAGTTGATCAGCAGCATGCCGACGACCGCGATGAGCAGGTACGGGACCGCGATCCAGGTCGGGAGCAGCTCACCGATGAAGGACACCGGGTCCTGGGCCGAGGCCAGGTCCGGGGTGCCGACGGCCATGACCGCACCCATCAACACCATCGGGAGCACGACCACGCCGGCGCCGCCGATCGTCGCGCCGACCATGCCCTTCGAGGAGGCGGTGCGCGGCAGGTAGCGGGTGAAGTCGGGGCCCGAGGGCACCCAGCTGATCCCGCCGGCCGCGATCGTGCCGATGCCCGCGATCATCATCGCGCTGGAGCCGGCCGGCTTGCCGAACACGGCGGACCAGTCGGTGGTGAAGAGCAGGTACCCGAGGACGAGCAGGCTGAAGGCGCCGAAGAGGTACGTGGACCAGGTGGAGCAGGCGCGCAGCGCGTTGATGCCCAGACCGGAGACCACGAAGGTGCAGCCCACGAAGAACAGCAGGGTGACGACGACGAGCGGGGTGCTGCTGCGGACCCCGAACAACAGGTCGAGCACGGTCAGCACGGCGTAGGCGCCGCTGACCGCGTTGATGGTCTCCCAGCCCCAACGGGCCACCCAGATCAGGGCGCCCGGGAAGAGGTTGCCGCGCTGCCCGAACACCGCCCGCGAGAGGGCCATGCCGGGGGCGCCGCCCCGCTTGCCCGCGATGGATATCAGGCCGACGAGCCCGTACGAGACGACCGGCGCGGCGACCGCGACGACGAGCACCTGCCAGATGTTGAGCTTGTTGAAGATCACCAGCCCCGCACCCATGGTCAGCAACAGCACGCTGATGTTGGCGGCGACCCAGGTGGGGACGAGCTCGCGGACCCGGCCGGTGCGCTCACCGTCCGGGACGGGTTCCAGGCCGCGGGTCTCGATCGCGGTGTCGGCTGCGCCGTCGGCGGTGTCGGCAGGCATGCGGGTGCTCCGTCGGGAGGTTATGAGGGGAAGTCGTTCATCATCCTGGATGTCCCGCTAAAAGCACAAACGGAGGCTTACGTCCTGGCCGTACGCCCGGGTTCCCGGCTCCGGCGTGGCCGTGGCCGATACTGGGGGGGTTATGGACATCCTCATCCTTGCTGTAGTCATCGCCCTGGTCGCGGTCGGTGTGATCAGCGGGCTCGTGGTCAGCAGCCGCAAGAAGAAGCAGCTGCCGCCGCCGGCACCGCCGAGCACGCCGACCATCACTGCCCCGCCTGCCGAGCCGCAGGTGGGGGAGGACGCCGTAGAGACGGCGGAAGAGCCGCGCCGCACGATCGAGGAGGTCGGGCTCCCGGAGGCCGAGGCCCCCGCCCCGGCGCCGGTGATCGAGCCGGAGGCCCCGGCCGCGCCCGAGATCGAGGTGCCCGAGCCCACCGCCGGGCGCCTGGTCCGGCTGCGTGCCCGTCTCGCCCGGTCGCAGAACTCCCTCGGCAAGGGGCTGCTCACGCTGCTCTCCCGGGAGCACCTCGACGAGGACACCTGGGAGGAGATCGAGGAGACCCTCCTCGTCGCCGACGTCGGTGTCGTGCCGACCCAGGAGCTCGTCGACCGGCTCCGCGAGCGGGTCAAGGTGCTCGGCACCCGGACCCCGGCGGACCTGCGCGCCCTGCTCAAGGAGGAGCTGCTGACGCTCGTCGGCACCGACCTCGACCGCGTCGTGAAGACGGAGAGCGGCGAGGACACCCCCGGCGTGATCATGGTCGTCGGTGTCAACGGCACCGGTAAGACCACCACCACCGGCAAGCTGGCCCGGGTGCTCGTCGCCGACGGCCGCAGCGTGGTGCTCGGTGCGGCCGACACCTTCCGTGCCGCCGCCGCCGACCAGCTCCAGACCTGGGGCGAACGCGTCGGCGCCCGTACCGTACGCGGCCCCGAGGGCGGCGACCCGGCCTCGATCGCCTACGACGCGGTCAAGGAGGGCATCGTCGAGGGTGCCGACGTGGTGCTCATCGACACCGCCGGGCGCCTGCACACCAAGACCGGCCTGATGGACGAGCTCGGCAAGGTCAAGCGGGTCGTGGAGAAGCACGGCCCGCTGGACGAGATCCTGCTGGTCCTGGACGCCACCACCGGGCAGAACGGCCTGACCCAGGCCCGCGTCTTCGCCGAGGTCGTGGACATCACCGGCATCGTGCTGACCAAGCTCGACGGCACCGCCAAGGGCGGCATCGTCGTCGCCGTCCAGCGCGAACTGGGCGTCCCGGTCAAGCTCATCGGCCTCGGTGAGGGTCCGGACGACCTGGCGCCCTTCGTGCCGGAGGCGTTCGTGGACGCCCTGATCGGCGACTGAGAACGGCCCTCACGGACACCCGTGCCCCCGCGTTCCGGCCGGAACGCGGGGGCATCGTCGTGTGCGCCTCCGGTACGCGGCTACCGGCGCAGGCGGTGGCAGATGTAGGCGAGGGTCCCCAGCAGCAGCCTGGCCTGCGGCGGCCCGCCGGCGGAGTCGAGCGCGGGCGGCCGTAGCCAGCCGACCTGGCCGAAGCCGGCGCGGTCGGAGGGCGGGGCGGTCACGAAGGCGCCGTGGCCCAGGGCGCGCAGGTCGAGATCGGCGTCGTCCCAGCCCATCCGGTACAGCAGCTGCGGCAGTTCGGCCGCCGCCCCCGGGGCCACGAAGAACTGCGCCCGGCCGTCGGCCGTGACGATGACCGGGCCGAGCGGCAGGCCCATCCGCTCCAGCCGCACCAGCGCGCGCCGCCCTGCCTCCTCGGAGACCTCGATGACGTCGAAGAAGCGGCCCACGGGCAGCAGCACGGCGGCGCCCGGGTACTCGCTCCAGGCCGCGGTGACCTCGTCCAGGGTGGCTCCGGCCGGGACCGTCGGGGCGAACGCCAGCGGATGCGCCCCGGGTTCGGGGCACGAGGTGTCCCCGCAGGAGCAGTCACGGGCGGGTGCCGCGGCGCGGGCGCCGGGGACCACGTCCCAGCCCCACAGTCCGGTGCACTCCGCCACCGCCGTGCACTCCGAGGTCCGGCCGCGGCGCCGGGTGACGGAGCGGAACTCCTTGGTGCTGCGGCTGCCGCCGATCGTGAAGCCCATGCCCATGCCCCCTCCAACGGGTCGGACGTGCCGGTGGTTACGAAGCCGGTGCGACGAGCTCGGCGGGACCTCTGCCGGCAGCCCCGCCGCGGGGTGTCCTCCGACGCCGCCCGGCGCACTCCTCGCCGCGCGCGCCCCGAACGCACTCCAGTCCAACCGATCCGTTTTCACCTCGTGTCAAGTGAATCGCGCCTGGCCGTTGGCTAGTTCATTCGAAGGGGTGGCGAATGGTGGCGTTTCTGGAAACGGCCTCGCCGCAGGGGTGATCGTAGGATTACTTTCGGTACACGAAACCGAAGGTGACCCATCCGTGGGTATGCCGGAGGCAATATGTGAAGGACCTGTGAAGGTCCCTGGCGGCGCACGGCGTCCCGGCCAAGGTTTCGTGTGGAAGATGCTGAGCGGATGGGGGCGTTCCAGTGAGCGGCAACGGCGCAAGCGGAACGATCGAGGATGCTGCTGCGCGCAACGACCAGCTGACCTCGTGGTTCGTCCGCAGCGGCTGGTCGAAAGGTGAACTCGCCCGGCAGGTCAACCGCCGGGCGCGCCAGATGGGTGCCCACCACATCAGCACGGACACCTCCCGGGTGCGCCGCTGGCTCGACGGTGAACAGCCCCGCGAGCCCGTCCCGCGCATCCTGTCCGAACTGTTCTCCGAGCGCTTCGGCTCCGTCGTCGCCATCGAGCAGCTCGGCCTGCGCACCGCCCACCAGACCCCGTCCGTCTCCGGGGTCGACCTGCCCTGGGCGGGCCCGCAGACCGTCGAACTCCTCGGCGAGTTCTCCCGCAGCGACCTGATGCTGGCGCGCCGCGGCTTCCTCGGGCCCTCGCTCGCCCTCTCCGCCGGCCCCGCCCTCATCGAGCCCATGCAGCGCTGGCTCGTCCCGGCCCCGGCCGCCGACCCGGGACCGCGCGGGGCGGGGCCGACGGGGGCCCTCGGCGGCCACCGCCCGCCCCGGCTCTCCGAACCGGAGCTCGACCTCCTCGACGCCACCACCGTCATGTTCCGCCAGTGGGACGCCCAGTGCGGCGGCGGACTGCGCCGCAAGGCCGTCGTGGGCCAGCTCCACGAGGTCACCGACCTGCTCCAGGAGAACCACCCGGCCCCGGTCATGAAGCGGCTCTTCAAGGTCGCCGCCGAACTGGCCGAACTGGCCGGCTGGATGAGCTACGACATCGGTCTGCACCCCACCGCGCAGAAGTACTTCGTGCTCGCGCTGCACGCCGCCAAGGAGGCCGGCGACAAGCCCCTCGGCTCGTACATCCTCTCCGGCATGAGCCGCCAGATGATCCACCTGGGGCGTCCCGAGGACGCGCTGGAACTGGTCCACCTCGCGCAGTACGGCAGCCGCGACTGCGCCGGCCCGCGCACCCAGGCCATGCTGTATGCGATGGAGGCCCGCGCCTACGCCAACATGGGCCAGCCCAGCCGCTGCAAGCGGGCCGTGCGGATGGCCGAGGACACCTTCTCCGACGTCGGTTTCGCGGGCGAGCCCGAACCGGACTGGATCCGCTTCTTCTCCGAGGCCGAGCTGAACGGCGAGAACTCCCACTCGTACCGGGACCTGGCCTACGTGGCCGGCCGCAGCCCCATGTACGCCTCCCTCGCCGAGCCCGTCATGGAGCGGGCCGTCGAGCTCTTCGAGAAGGACGAGGAGCACCAGCGTTCCTACGCCCTCAACCTCATCGGCATGGCCACCGTCCACCTGCTCCAGCGCGAGCCCGAGCAGGCCGCGGCCCTCGTGGACCGGGCCCTCGACGTGGCGGGAAAGGTGCGGTCCGAACGGGTGAACACCCGCCTGCGCAAGACCGTGGACACCGCCGCCCGTGCGTACGGCGACGTCGCCGAGGTGGTCCGACTCACCGACCACCTCGCCTCCCGGCTCCCCGAAGCCGCGGAGGCCGTCTGACGGCCCACGCGGCCGCCCCCAAGGCCCCGGCCGCGGCAGTCACCCCGTGAAGCCCGATCAGGCTCCCCCAGCCAGGACATCCGGGTCACTGCCGCGGCCGGCTCTCGTGATCCACCTGTTCATTGACGCGTAACACGCCCGCCCTCTTCGTCACGGGCGCGAAACACCGAGCGGCGCCGCCGGAAACCGGCCTGCGCGAATCTCAGGGTCATTAACCGGCCGGCCTCCCCGACCAGGCCGGACCCCTTTTACGCCGCTCAGGTTTTCACGATCGCCCGCACGCGAACGTACCGACGACGAGGAGACGCCGATGGCATCAGCCATCACGACCCTCGCGGCAGACGCCCCGACGCTGTCTGCCGCGAACACCGGGTTCATGCTCATCTGCTCCGCCCTGGTCATGCTGATGACCCCGGGACTCGCCTTCTTCTACGGGGGCATGGTCCGCGTCAAGAGCAGCCTCAACATGCTGATGATGAGCTTCATCAGCCTCGGGATCGTCACGATCCTGTGGGTCCTCTACGGCTTCAGCCTCGCCTTCGGCACCGACTCCGGCTCCCTCATCGGCTGGAACTCCGACTACGTCGGCCTCAGCGGCATCGGGATCACCGAGCTGTGGGACGGCTACACCATCCCGGTCTACGTCTTCGCCGTCTTCCAGCTCATGTTCGCCGTGATCACCCCGGCCCTGATCAGCGGTGCGCTGGCCGACCGCGTGAAGTTCGGCGCCTGGATCCTGTTCACCGCCCTGTGGGTCACCGTCGTCTACTTCCCCGTCGCCCACTGGGTCTGGGGCGCCGGCGGCTGGCTCTTCGAGCTCGGCGTCATCGACTTCGCGGGCGGTACCGCCGTCCACATCAACGCCGGCGCCGCCGCCCTCGGCGTGATCCTCGTCATCGGCAAGCGCGTCGGCTTCAAGAAGGACCCGATGCGCCCGCACAGCCTCCCGCTCGTGATGCTCGGCGCCGGTCTCCTGTGGTTCGGCTGGTTCGGCTTCAACGCGGGCTCCTGGCTCGGCAACGACGACGGCGTCGGCGCGGTCATGTTCGTCAACACCCAGGTCGCCACCGCCGCCGCCATGCTCGCCTGGCTCGGTTACGAGAAGCTGCGCCACGGCTCCTTCACCACGCTGGGCGCCGCCTCCGGCGCGGTCGCCGGCCTGGTCGCCATCACCCCCGCGGGCGGTGCGGTCAGCCCGCTCGGCGCGATCGCCGTCGGCGCCATCGCCGGTCTGCTCTGCGCCATGGCCGTCGGCCTGAAGTACAAGTTCGGCTACGACGACTCCCTCGACGTGATCGGCGTCCACCTCGTCGGAGGCGTCGTCGGCTCCCTGCTCGTCGGCCTCTTCGCCACCGGCGGGGTCCAGTCCGACGTGGCAGGCCTCTTCTACGGCGGCGGTCTGGAACAGCTCGGCAAGCAGGCCATCGGCGTCTTCGCCGTCCTCGCCTACTCTCTGGTGGCATCGGCGCTGCTCGCCTTCCTCCTCGACAAGACGATCGGGATGCGGGTGTCCGAGGACGACGAGGTCGCCGGCATCGACCAGGTCGAGCACGCCGAGACGGCCTACGACTTCAGCGGAGCCGGCGGCGGAGCCGCCTCGCGGAGCACCGCTGCCCCCGCCCCCTCCGCCGCGAGCAAGAAGGTTGACGCATGAAGCTGATCACCGCGATCGTCAAGCCGCACAAGCTGGACGAGATCAAGGAAGCCCTCCAGGCCTTCGGAGTGCAGGGACTCACGGTCACCGAGGCCAGCGGCTACGGCCGCCAGCGCGGCCACACCGAGGTCTACCGCGGTGCCGAGTACCAGGTCGACCTCGTCCCCAAGATCCGCATCGAGGTACTGGTCGACGACTCCGACGCCGAGGAACTGATCCGGGTGATCGTCAGCGCGGCGGCCACCGGCAAGATCGGTGACGGCAAGGTGTGGAGCGTCCCCGTGGACTCGGTCGTACGGGTCCGCACCGGCGAGCGCGGCGCTGACGCGCTCTAGCTGACAGGAGCCCCTGGGTGACGAGCGTCGAAGAGAACACGGACCACACGGCCGACTCGGGACCCAGCGGATACGCCGCGGCCCGGCTGCGACTCCTCCAGGAGGAGTCGCGGTCCGGGCCTTCGCGCCGTTCCGCCCTGGCCGGGCTGACCGACCAATGGCTGAACACCCTGTTCACGACCGCCGTACGGGAGACGGGCGTCCGCGGTGCCACGCTGGTGGCCGTCGGCGGGTACGGGCGCGCCGAACTCTCCCCACGCAGCGACCTCGACCTGGTGCTGCTGCACGACGGCAAGGCCGAGCCGCGCGCGCTGAGCGCGCTCGCCGACCGCCTCTGGTACCCCGTATGGGACCTCGGCCTCGCCCTGGACCACTCGGTCCGGACCCCCGCCGAGGCCCGCCGCACCGCCGCCGAGGACCTCAAGGTGCACCTCGGCCTGCTGGACGCCCGCACCGTCGCCGGTGACGCCGGACTCCTCGCCGGCCTGCGCACCTCCGTACTGGCCGACTGGCGCAACCAGGCGGCCGGACGGCTTCCGGAACTGCACGCCCTGTGCCGTGAGCGGGCCGAGCGGGCCGGGGAACTGCGCTTCCTGCTCGAACCCGACCTCAAGGAGGCCCGCGGGGGCCTGCGCGACGCCACCGCGCTGCGAGCGGTCGCCGCGTCCTGGCTGGCCGACGCACCGCGCGAGGGCCTCGCCGAGGCCCGGCGGCGGCTCCTCGACACCCGGGACGCCCTGCACCTGGTCACCGGCCGGGCCACCGACCGGCTCTCGCTCCAGGAACAGGACCAGGTCGCGGCGCGGCTCGGGCTGCTCGACGCGGACGCGCTGCTGCGCGAGGTGTACGAGGCCGCGCGCGTCGTCGCGTACGCCGGCGACGTGACCTGGCGGGAGGTCGGCCGCGTCCTGCGGGCCCGCTCCGCCCGGCCCCGGCTCCGCGGACTGCTGGGCGGCCGCGGCGACCGGGTGCCCCCGCGGGCGCCCCTGGCCGAAGGCGTGGTCGAGTCCGACGGCGAGGCCGTACTGGCCCTGGCCGCACGCCCCGACCGCGATCCCGTCCTCGCCCTGCGGTTCGGCGCGGCCGCCGCGCAGGCGGGTCTGCCCGTCTCCCTGCACGCCGTACGCAGGCTCGCGGCGCAGGGCAAACCGCTCCCCGTGCCCTGGCCGGCCGAGGCCCGCGAACAGCTGCTCACCCTGCTGGGGGCGGGGGAGCCGACGGTGGCCGTGTGGGAGGCCCTGGAGGCCGAGGGCCTGATCACCCGGCTGCTCCCGGACTGGGAGCGGGTGCGCTGCCGCCCCCAGCGCAACCCCGTGCACACCTGGACCGTGGACCGGCACCTGATCGAGACGGCGGTACGGGCCTCCGCCCTCACCCGCCGGGTCGGCCGCCCCGACCTGCTGCTGATGGCCGCCCTCCTGCACGACATCGGCAAGGGCTGGCCGGGCGACCACTCGGTGGCCGGGGAGACCATCGCCCGCGACGTCGCCGCCCGCGTCGGCTTCGACCCGCACGACGTCGCCGTCCTCGGGGCGCTCGTACGGCACCACCTGCTGCTGATCGACACCGCCACCCGGCGCGACCTGGACGACCCGGCCACGGTGAGCGCGGTCGCCGAGGCCGTGGGCTCGGTGGGCACGCTGGAGATCCTCCACGCCCTGACCGAGGCGGACGCCCTGGCCACCGGGCCCGCCGCGTGGAGCGCCTGGCGCGGATCGCTCGTGGCGGACCTCGTCGCGCGGGTCGCCGCCGTACTGCGCGGCACGGCCCCGGCGGCCGGGGAACCGGAGATCCCGACCACCGAACAGGAACGCCTGGCGGTGGAGGCCCTGCGCACCGGCGAACCGGTCCTGGCGCTCCAGGCCCGCCAGGAGGAGGACGCGGTCGGCGTGGACCTCGTCGTCGCCGTCCCCGACCAGCCGGGGGTCCTGCCGGCGGTGGCCGGCGTGCTGGCCCTGCACCGGCTCACCGTCCGGGCGGCCGACCTGCGCTCGACGGAGCTCCCGGACCGGCTGGGCGAGGTGCTGGTACTGAGCTGGCGGGTGGCCGCGGAGTACGGCGCGCTGCCGCAGGCCGCCCGGCTCCGTACCGACCTGGTCCGCGCCCTGGACGGCTCGCTGGACGTCCCGGCGAAGCTGGCCGACCGCGAGGCGGCCTACCCGCGCCGGCGCGGGGTGGTCCCGCCGCCGCCCCGGGTCACGGTGGTCCCGGACGTCTCCGCCCTGGCCACGGTCCTGGAGGTGCGCGCGCCGGACGCCGTGGGCCTGCTGCACCGGATCGGCCGGGCGCTGGAGTCCCGGGGCGTCCGGGTCCGTAGCGCGCACGTCTCCACCCTGGGCGCGAACGCGGTGGACACGCTGTACGTGACCACCCCCGAGGGCAAGCCCCTGGACCCCGCCGACGCGACCGCCTTGGCCACGGCGGTGGCGGCCGCCCTGTCGTAGGGAGCGCCCGGTACGGGCCCGGCCCGCCGCCCGGCCCGTACCGGGCCGGCGGCGGGCCGCGCCGGCGGCGGCCGGAGCACCGATGCCGGGCAGGTCCCCGGACGGGGGAAGGGGCGGATACCCTGGGGGACGACCACAACGCCCCCGACCCGAGGAATCGCGACCACCGTGTTCGATACGCTCTCCGACCGCTTGGCGAATACCTTCAAGGGCCTGCGCGGCAAAGGCCGGCTGTCCGAGGCTGACATCGACTCCGCGGCCCGGGAAATCCGTATCGCGCTCCTCGAGGCCGACGTCGCCCTCCCGGTCGTCCGCTCCTTCATCGCGAACGTCAAGGAACGCGCGCGCGGTGAAGAGGTCAGCAAGGCCCTGAACCCGGGCCAGCAGGTCCTGAAGATCGTCAACGACGAGCTCGTCACGATCCTCGGCGGCGAGACCCGGCGGCTGCGGTTCGCCAAGACCGCCCCCACCGTGATCATGCTGGCCGGTCTCCAGGGTGCCGGTAAGACCACCCTCGCCGGAAAGCTCGGCCTCTGGCTGAAGGGGCAGGGCCACGCCCCGCTGTTGGTCGCGTGCGACCTCCAGCGCCCCAACGCCGTCAACCAGCTGAGCGTCGTCGCCGAGCGCGCCGGCGTGGCCGTGTACGCGCCCCAGCCCGGCAACGGCGTCGGCGACCCGGTCCAGGTCGCGAAGGACTCCGTCGAGTACGCGCGGACCAAGCAGTTCGACATCGTCATCGTCGACACCGCCGGCCGCCTCGGCATCGACTCCGAGCTGATGCAGCAGGCCGCGGACATCCGCGACGCCGTCAGCCCCGACGAGATCCTCTTCGTCGTCGACGCCATGATCGGCCAGGACGCGGTCAACACCGCGGAGGCCTTCCGCGACGGCGTCGGCTTCGACGGCGTCGTGCTCTCCAAGCTCGACGGTGACGCCCGAGGCGGTGCCGCGCTCTCCATCGCGCACGTCACCGGCAAGCAGATCATGTTCGCCTCGAACGGCGAGAAGCTCGACGAGTTCGACGCGTTCCACCCCGACCGCATGGCGGGCCGGATCCTCGACATGGGTGACATGCTCACCCTCATCGAGCAGGCCGAGAAGACCTTCTCGCAGGCCGAGGCCGAGAAGATGGCGGCCAAGCTCGCCAAGGGCCCCAAGGAGTTCACGCTCGACGACTTCCTGGCCCAGATGGAGCAGGTCCGCAAGATGGGCTCCATCTCCAAGCTGCTCGGCATGCTGCCCGGCATGGGGCAGATCAAGGACCAGATCAACAACATCGACGAGCGTGACGTCGACCGGATGGCCGCGATCATCAAGTCGATGACCCCGGGCGAGCGCCAGGACCCGACGATCATCAACGGCTCGCGCCGGGCCCGTATCGCCAAGGGCTCCGGTGCCGAGGTCAGCGCGGTCAAGTCGCTGGTCGAGCGGTTCTTCGACGCCCGCAAGATGATGTCCCGCATGGCCCAGGGCGGCGGCATGCCGGGCATGCCCGGAATCCCCGGGATGGGCGGCGGCCCCGGCCGGCAGAAGAAGCAGGTCAAGCAGGCCAAGGGCAAGCGCAAGAGCGGCAACCCGATGAAGCGCAAGGAAGAGGAGGCCGCGGCCGCGGCCCGCCGTGAGCAGGGCCCGCAGGCGATCGAGCCCGCGGCCGGCGGCAACCCCTTCGGCCTTCCGGCGGGTGGCCAGAACGGCGGGGACTTCGATCTGCCGGACGAGTTCAAGAAGTTCATGAAGTAGCACCCGCGCAGGTGGGTGAGGAGGGCCCCGGCCGTGTTCGCACGGTCGGGGCCCTGCTGTTTCCCGCTGGGGCGAGCGTCCGATTCATCCCTTATGGTCGGCCGGGAGGATGGCAGAAGGAGGCGCCCCGTGCCCAGCCCCACCCCCGTACCTCCCCGCGACAGGGCCGACACGCCGTGGCGCTCGGAAGGCGCACCGCCCGCCGCTCCGCCGAAGCGGCGGATGCCCGGCGGCTGGCGGGGGCTGATCCTCACCGCGCTGATCGTCTACCTGCTGGCCAACCTGGTGCTCTCCTTCTTCAACGAGGGGGACGGGCCGACGATCTCGTACACCGAGTTCAGCAAGCAGGTCGCCGCCGGCAACGTCGCGAAGATCTACTCCAAGGGCGACGCCATCCAGGGCGAGCTCAAGACGAAACAACCGCTGCCCGACGGCGACAAGGGCGACTACACCCAATTCGTCACCCAGCGCCCGGCCTTCGCCGACGACGCGCTGTGGGCCGACCTCACCAAGCAGAACGTCACCGTCACCGCCTCCCCGGTCGTCGTGCAGCGCAGCTTCCTCGCCAACCTGCTCCTCTCCCTCGCCCCGATGCTGCTGCTGGTCCTCCTGTGGGTGGTCATCGCCCGCCGGATGGGATCCGGGGCGGGCGGCATGGGCGCGCTGGGTCGCAAGGCCCCGCCCAGGCCGGTGGAGCTGGAGACGGGCGCCCGCCGCACCACCTTCGAGGACGTGGCCGGGATCGACGAGGTCGAGGGGGAGCTCAACGACGTCGTCGACTTCCTCAAGAACCCGCAGGAGTACCGGAGGATGGGTGCCCGGATGCCCGGCGGAGTCCTGCTCTCCGGCCCGCCCGGCACCGGCAAGACCCTGCTGGCGCGGGCGGTCGCGGGCGAGGCCGGGGTCCCCTTCTTCTCCGCCTCCGCCTCCGAGTTCATCGAGATGATCGTCGGGGTCGGCGCCTCCCGGGTGCGCGAACTGTTCACCGAGGCGCGCAAGGTGGCCCCCGCCATCATCTTCATCGACGAGATCGACACCATCGGACGGGCCCGCGGCGGCGGCAACGCCATGGGCGGCCATGACGAACGCGAACAGACCCTCAACCAGATCCTCACCGAGATGGACGGCTTCTCCGGCTCGGAGGGCGTGATCGTCCTCGCGGCCACCAACCGCGCGGACGTGCTGGACCCGGCGCTCACCCGCCCCGGCCGGTTCGACCGCATGGTGGTCGTCTCCCCGCCCGACCGGGTCGGCCGCGAGGCCATCCTGCGCATCCACACCCGCGACATCCCGCTCGCCGAGGGCGTCGACCTGGGACACGTGGCCCGCACCACCCCCGGCATGACCGGAGCCGACCTGGCCAACCTGGCGAACGAGGCCGCGCTGCTGGCCGTCAAACGCCGACAGACGCAGGTCACCCGGGCGGACCTGTCCGACGCCCTGGAGAAGGTCCAACTGGGCGCCGAGCGCCCCCTGGTCATGCCGGAGGAGGAGCGCCGTCGTACCGCCTACCACGAGAGCGGCCACGCCCTGCTGGGCATGCTCCAGCCGGGCGCCGACCCGGTCCGCAAGATCACGATCGTGCCGCGCGGGCGCGCGCTGGGCGTCACCCTCTCGACCCCGGACGCGGACCGGTACGCGTACACCGAGCCGTACCTCCGCGGCCGCATCATCGGCGCGCTCGGCGGCATGGCGGCCGAGCACGTGGTCTACGAGGTGATCACCACCGGCGCCGAGAACGACCTGGAGCAGGTGACCAACATCGTCCGCGGCATGGTCGGCCGCTGGGGCATGAGCGAACGGATCGGCCGCCTGACCGCGATCCCCTCCGACGGACAGGGCCCCTACGGACTCTCCGCCGCCCCCGCCACCCTCGACGCGGTCGACCACGAGATGCGGCGCATCGTCGACGAGTGCTACGTGGAGGCGTGCCGTCTGCTGCGCGATCACCGGCCGCAGCTGGACGCCCTGGCGGAGGCGCTCCTCGCCGCGGAGACCCTGGACGAACCGGCCGCCTACGCCGCCGCCGGCATCGCGCGGCTGACGAAGGGGCACGGCACCGACTGAGGACCGGCGGCGGCCGTCAGGCCGCCCGGGCGATCACGTACCGGAAGATGTTCGGCAGCCACACGGCGCCGTCCGGTCGCTCGAACGGGTGAAGCGCCTCGGCCAGCTCCTTCTCCGCCGACGCCGAATCGACCGGCTCGAAGGACGCGGGGCCGTCCGTTCCGGTGGGGCCGGTGTCCGCACCGGGGTAGAGCCCGGTCGACAGCAGCCCGCGTACCGCGCTGTCCACATCCGCGTACCCGAACGGGCAGAACACCCGTCCCGAACCGTCCGGCCGAAGCCCCGCCCGCTCCACCAGCGCGTCCAGGTCCTGCGGAGCGGGTCCGCCGCCGAGGACCGAGGGCACCGTGCAGCGCTCCGCGGGGCCCCAGTCGGCCAGCACCACCGCCCCGCCGCGGCGGACCGCGGGCAGGGCCGCCGCCAGCGCCGCGGGGGACGGGGAGAAGGCGAGCAGGGCGTCGTAGGGACGCGGCGGCTCCGGTGGCGCCGCCAGGACCTCCAGCAGCCGTTCACGGGCCAGGGCCCGCCGGGCCGGATCCGCCTCCACGCCCGTGGCCACGGCTCCCCGCCCGGCCGCCAGCAGCAGGGGCAGGCCGGCCCCGCAGTCCAGGCCGAGCAGGCGGTCGCCCGGCCCGACCTCCAGCCTGTCGAAGACCGCCTCGTACAGCGGTACGAGCATCCGTTCCTGGATCTCCGCCCAGTCCCGGGCGGCGAGTGTCGCCGTCGGCGTCGGTGTCATCGAAAGAGCGCTCCTGATTCCGTCTCGCCCCCTTGCCCCCGTTGCCAGAGAACTCCCCATTCGCTCCCGCGTCCAGAGGAGCGCGGCACCCGATTCACGCATCGTGTGCCGCGCGCCGTACGATTCGCGGCATGGCAAAGGCACCCGTTCTCACCCCGCAGGCGGAGGATTTCCCCCGCTGGTACCAGGATCTGATCAACAAGGCCGAGCTGGCCGACAACGGTCCGGTCCGAGGCACCATGGTCATCCGACCGTACGGCTACGGCCTGTGGGAGCGGATGCAGCAGGAGATGGACGCGCGCATCAAGGACGCGGGCGCCCAGAACGCGTACTTCCCGCTGTTCATCCCGCAGTCGTACCTGACGAAGGAAGCCGAGCACGTCGAGGGCTTCGCCCCCGAGCTCGCGGTCGTCACGCACGGCGGCGGCAAGGAGCTGGAAGAGCCGGTCGTCGTCCGGCCCACCTCCGAGACGATCATCAACGACTACTTCTCCAAGTGGGTCCAGAGCTACCGCGACCTGCCCCTGCTCATCAACCAGTGGGCCAACGTGGTCCGCTGGGAGATGCGCCCGCGCGTGTTCCTCCGTACGAGCGAGTTCCTCTGGCAGGAGGGCCACACCGCCCACGCCACCTACGAGGACGCCCGCGACTACGCCGCCCGCATCCACACGGACGTCTACGGCGACTTCATGACGAACGTGCTCGGCATCGACGTCGTGCTCGGCCGCAAGACCGCCAAGGAGCGCTTCGCCGGCGCCATCAACACCCTCACCCTCGAGGGCATGATGGGCGACGGCAAGGCCCTGCAGCTGGGTACGAGCCACGAGCTCGGCACCAACTTCGCCAAGGCCTTCAACACCCAGTACCTGTCGAAGGAAGGCAAGCAGGAGCTTGTCTGGCAGACCTCGTGGGGCGTCTCGACCCGCATGGTCGGCGGCCTGATCATGTCCCACGGCGACGACAACGGCCTGCGGGTCCCGCCGCGTCTCGCACACGTCCAGGTCGTCGTCATGGCGATCAAGGGCGACGAGGCCGTGGCCAAGGTCCGCGAGCTGGGTGCCCAGCTGAAGGCCGCGGGCCTGCGGGTGCAGGTCGACGACCGCGTCGACACCCCCTTCGGTCGCCGTGCCGTGGACTGGGAGCTCAAGGGCGTACCGGTCCGCATCGAGATCGGCCCCCGCGACCTGGAGGCCGGCACCGCGATGCTGGCCCGCCGGATCCCGGGCGGCAAGACCCCCGTGCAGATCGACGCCCTCGCCGACCTGCTGCCCAAGGTGCTGGACGAGGACCAGGCGCAGCTGCTGCGCGAGTCCCGCGAGCGCCGGCTGGCCCGTACCTCCGACGTCGCGACCATCGGGGAGGCCGCCGAGGCCGCCGTCGCCGGTGGCTGGGCGCGGATCCCGTGGGCGGACCTCGGCCCCGAGGGCGAGGCGAAGCTGGCCGAGCAGGCGGTCTCCGTGCGCTGCCTGATCGCCGAGGACGGGTCGGTCCCGGAGGCGGACGACGCCCCCGGTACGCTCGCGATCGTCGCGCGTTCGTACTGATCGGGCCGACCGGCTCGTGTGCCCCGGCGTGCGGCTCGTGCCGCGCGCCGGGGTCGGTTCATGTCGGCCGACCGGGGCCATCCGGACGGTTTGGTCGACGTTACGTACCGACTCCTCCTGAGATCGGCGCACCCGTCCTCGTCAGGACGCATGAGTGTGAACTGACTGGTACGTGCAAAAAATTTGGAATGGCCCGGAATCGGAACACCCGGGCACCTCGGCTCGTTGTCACGACGTGAGCACGACACCACCTGTTCTCGCCGCAGAGCTGGCGCAGGCGTGGGCCGATATTCAGCGGTACCACCCCGAGCTGCCTGACCTTGCCGCGCCCGAGTCCCTGATCGGAGAGTCCTCGTCCGCCTGCGGCGCCGAACTCTCCTTCGAGCGACTGCTGCACGAGGCAGTCCACGGCATCGCCGCCGCCCGCGGTGTCCGTGACACCTCGCGCGCCGGCCGCTACCACAACCGCAGATTCCTCGCGATCGCCGAGGAGATGGGGCTGGACCACTCCGAGGAGCCACACGCGAGCAGCGGCTTCTCCTTGGTCACGCTCAACCCGGAGGCGAAGCGGCGCTACCGGCCCACCATCGAGCGGCTCCAGCGCGCGCTGAAGGCGCACACGGCCGCGACCGCGGCCGACACCAAGCGCAGCTTCCGCGGCCCGGCCGCCCGGCACGGCTCCTCCGGCGGCGGCGTGCGCGTCAAGGCGGTCTGCGACTGCGGGCGCAACGTACGGGTCGTCCCCTCCGTGCTGGCCCAGGCGCCGATCGTGTGCGGCGGCTGCATGAAGCCCTTCCGGATCCCCGACGTGGCCATCGCGGCGGCCTCCTGACCGCCGTCCCCGTCGCCGCCGGGGCCACCCGCCCCACGGCGAACCGGGCGCCGGGCCATCACCCCCACCGGGGCGGCCGCCGCGGCGCACTTCCGGGCCCCTACCGCCGTACCCCCGGCGGGCACCGGTCCTGCCCTCCCGGCTGAGCGCGCCGCAGGCGTATGGCACAATGGCTAGCTGTACTCGACAGTCGCATAGGACCCCTCTCTCCTCCGGCTGACGCGTCCATCGGGCACCCGAGTACCGCAACCCCACGTGGCATCTCATGTGCCCAACCACGTCAAGTTCAGGAGACACCACTCCAGTGGCAGTCAAGATCAAGCTCAAGCGCCTCGGCAAGATTCGCCAGCCGCACTACCGCATCGTCGTCGCCGACGCCCGCACCCGCCGGGACGGTCGCGCGATCGAAGAGATCGGTATCTACCACCCGACCTACAACCCGTCGCGCATCGAGGTCAACGCCGAGCGTGCGCAGTACTGGCTGTCCGTCGGCGCCCAGCCCACCGAGGCTGTGCTCGCCATCCTGAAGCTGACCGGTGACTGGCAGGCCCACAAGGGTCTCCCCGCCCCCGCGCCGCTCCTGCAGCCGGCCACGAAGGAGAGCAAGCGTCGCTCCTTCGACGAGTTCGCCAAGGCCCTCGAGGGCATCGGCGAGGGCAAGGGCGAGGCCATCACGCAGAAGGCGAAGAAGGCCGACAAGAAGGCGGACGAGGCTGAGGCCACCGCCGAGTCGACCGAGGCCTGAGCATGCTCGAGGAGGCTCTTGAGCACCTCGTGAAGGGCATTGTGGACAACCCCGACGAAGTGCAGGTCGCCTCGCGCAACCTGCGCCGCGGGCAGGTGCTCGAGGTCCGGGTTCACCCCGATGACCTCGGCAAGGTGATCGGCCGTAACGGCCGCACCGCACGTGCCCTGCGTACCGTCGTGGGCGCCATCGGCGGCCGGGGGATCCGCGTCGACCTCGTCGACGTGGACCAGGTCCGCTGAGCAGTTGATTCACCGGCACGGGCCGGGGAGGGCGTTGGTTGCCCGCCCCGGCCCGTGTCGTTTCTGCCCCCGGGCGGAGAGCGACCATTGATGTGAGCAACCACGCCGCAGTAAGGGAAGAGCACAGTGGAGTTGGTAGTCGCGCGGATCGGCCGCGCCCACGGCATCAAGGGTGAGGTCACCGTCGAGGTGCGCACCGACGAGCCGGAGCTGCGACTGAGTCCCGGCGCCGTGCTCAAGACGGAGCCCGCGACGGCGGGACCGCTGACGATCGAGACGGGCCGCGTGCACAGCGGGCGGCTGCTGCTCCGCTTCGCGGGCGTCAAGGACCGCACCGGAGCCGAGGCGCTGCGCAACATCCTCCTGATCGCCGAGGTGGACCCGACGGAGCTCCCGGAGGAGCCCGACGAGTACTACGACCACCAGCTGATGGACCTGGACGTGGTGCTGGAGGACGGCACCGAGATCGGCCGGATCACCGAGATCTCCCACCTGCCCTCGCAGGACCTCTTCATCGTCGAGCGGCCGGACGGCACCGAGGTGATGATCCCCTTCGTGGAGGACATCGTCGCCGAGATCGACCTGGAGGAGCAGCGGTGCGTCATCACCCCGCCGCCGGGGCTGATCGACGAGCGTGACGCCGTCGTCGTCTCGACCCGGGACGAGGCCGCCGAGGCCGCCGAGGACGCCACGGACTCCGAGGGCGACGCCTGATGCGTCTCGACGTCGTCACGATCTTCCCCGAATACCTGGAGCCGCTGAACGTCTCCCTCGTCGGCAAGGCGCGTGCCCGCGGGCAGCTCGACGTACACGTGCACGACCTGCGGGAGTGGACGTACGACCGGCACAACACGGTGGACGACACCCCGTACGGCGGCGGTCCCGGCATGGTCATGAAGACCGAGCCGTGGGGCGAGGCCCTGGACTCCGCGCTGGCCGACGGCTACGAGGCGGGCGCGCACGGGCCCGTCATGGTCGTCCCCACCCCCAGCGGCCGGCCCTTCACCCAGGAACTGGCCGTCGAACTCTCCGAGCGGCCCTGGCTGGTCTTCACGCCGGCCCGGTACGAGGGCATCGACCGCCGCGTCATGGACGAGTACGCCACGCGCATGCCGGTGTACGAGGTCTCCATCGGCGACTACGTACTGGCGGGCGGCGAGGCCGCCGTACTGGTGGTCACCGAGGCCGTGGCCCGACTGCTGCCCGGAGTCCTCGGCAATGCCGAGTCGCACCGCGACGACTCCTTCGCGCCGGGCGAGATGGCCAACCTGCTGGAGGGGCCCGTCTACACCAAGCCCCCGGTGTGGCGCGGCCGGGACATCCCCGAGGTGCTGCTCAGCGGGCACCACGGGAAGATCGCCCGCTGGCGCCGGGACGAGGCGTTCCGTCGGACCGCGCAGAACCGCCCCGACCTGATCGAGCGCTGTGAGGCCGCCGGTTTCGACAAGAAGGACCGGGAGATCCTCTCCGTCCTGGGCTGGCGGCCCTCCGCCGACGGTCGATTTTGGCGCAGGGCCGAGGCCGTGGAAGAATAGGCGGCTGCTGTGTGCTCGCGGGCGCCCCTGCCACAGGGGGACCGTCGTCCGCCGGGTCCCGCAGCTCCCGAATTCTCTACGGAAACCCGCACTGGCGACCTGTGGCGTCATGCGAAGAAAGCAGACGAAGAACATGTCTCACCTGCTCGACGGCGTCAACGCCGCCACGCTCCGCTCGGACGTCCCGGCCTTCCGCCCGGGTGACACGATCAACGTGCACGTCCGCGTGATCGAGGGCAACCGCTCCCGTATCCAGCAGTTCAAGGGCGTAGTCATCCGCCGCCAGGGTGCCGGTGTCTCCGAGACCTTCACCGTGCGCAAGGTCTCCTTCAGCGTCGGCGTGGAGCGTACCTTCCCGGTCCACTCCCCGATCTTCGAGAAGATCGAGCTCGTCACCCGCGGTGACGTTCGCCGTGCCAAGCTGTACTACCTCCGTGAGCTCCGCGGCAAGGCCGCGAAGATCAAGGAGAAGCGCGACCGCTGAGGTAACTCCCGGAGTCCGGAGGCGGCCGGATAGGCTCGCCCTTGATGGACACCGAAGCACCTCACACGCAGCGCGGCCACTCGTCCCCCGTAGAGGGGGACGGGCGGCCGCGTTTTGCGTTCTCCCGGCCTGGCCGAAGGGCCGGCGGGCGACCCCTGACCTGGCGGCGCGCCGGGGTGCTCGGCGTGCTCTGCACCGTCCTCCTGCTGCTGTTCAGCAACTTCGTGGTCCAGCCCTTCCTGATCCCGAGCCGCTCGATGGAGCCGACGCTCCAGGTCGGGGACCGGGTGCTGGTCAACAAGTTGGCGTACCGGTTCGGCGAACAGCCGCGCCGTGGGGACGTGGTGGTCTTCGACGGCACGGGCTCCTTCGTGCGCGAACGTCCCGACGGCAATCCGGTCGGCACCGTGCTGCACGGCGCGGCCTCGGCGCTCGGGCTGGCCGAGCCCTCCGACACCGACTTCGTGAAGCGGGTCGTGGGGGTCGGAGGTGACGACGTGGTGTGCTGCGACGCCGGCGGCCGGGTCGCGGTCAACGGCGTGCCGCTGGCGGAGCCGTACCTCCATCCCGGAGACGCGCCCTCGGTGGTGCCCTTCCGGATCGTCGTACCTCTTGGGACCCTGTGGGTCATGGGTGATCATCGTTCCCAGTCCCGGGACTCCCGGGACCACCTGGGCGAGCCGGGCGGGGGGATGGTGCCGGTGGACAAGGTGATCGGGCGGGCCGACTGGATCGGCTGGCCGCTCTCGCGCTGGGATTCCGTCGGCGGTGGCCATGGGTAGCCGCGGGCGGCGGAAGGGCGAACGGGACTGGGATTTCGAGCCCGAGCCCGAGCCGGAGCCCCCACCGCCCGTGATCTCGCTCGGCCGGGTGGAGGGCGGCCGGGCCGAGCGGCGCCGGACGGCCCGCAAGGTGCGCCGGCGCCGCCGCACGCGCCGCGCCGGCGAGGTGCCGCTGCTGGTGGTCGTGGCACTGTGCATCGCCCTGCTCCTCAAGACCTTCCTGGTGCAGGCCTTCTTCATCCCGTCGGGCTCGATGGAGCAGACGATCCGGATCGGCGACCGGGTCCTGGTGGACAAGTTGACGCCGTGGTTCGGTTCCGAGATCGAGCGCGGCGACATCGTCGTGTTCAAGGACCCCGGCGGCTGGCTCAAGGGCGAGGCGGCCCGGCCGCCCAAGGATCCGATCGTGGTCAAGCAGATCAAGCAGGCGCTGACCTTCATCGGCCTGCTGCCCTCTGCCGACGAGCAGGATCTGATCAAGCGGGTCATCGGCGTCGGCGGGGACACCGTCAAATGCTGCGACAGCCGGGGCCGGGTCACCGTCAACGGATCGCCCCTCGATGAGCCGTACGTGAACCCGGGCAACACGCCTTCGGACATCCCGTTCGAGGTACAGGTTCCGGCGGGCCGACTCTTCGTGATGGGTGATCATCGGGCGAACTCCTCCGATTCCCGCTTCCACCTCGACGAGGGCTTCCAGGGCACGATCCCCGTGAGTGGCGTGGTCGGGGAGGCCGTCGTGATCGCCTGGCCCCAGGGGCACTGGACCCGGCTGGAGCAGCCGGCGACCTTCCGGATGGTGCCCGATCAGGCACGGCGCGAGGGGCGCGGTCGCCGACGGCGCCGTCGGGGCGCGCCGTTCGCATAGTGTGTCCTCGGTCTCCCGCGCCTTAGGGAACTCCCGCTCGTTAAGGGAGGGGAGGGCCCGTACCCGATTCGGCGCGGGCGGCAATTCGCGAGTGAGGAGTGGATGTGGGGGACGTGGCGGTAGGCGCACGGTCCGGACGCGACGAAGGCGAGGAGCGGCCGGACGACGCCGTCAGGCCCGAGACCGAGGAGGACGGCGCTCAGGAGCACGCGCAGCGATCCTTCTGGAAGGAGATCCCGCTCCTCATCGGTATCGCCCTGCTGCTGGCCCTGCTGATCAAGACGTTCCTGCTCCAGGCCTTCTCGATCCCGTCCGCCTCGATGCAGAACACCCTGCAGATGGGCGACCGGGTCCTGGTGGACAAGCTGACCCCGTGGTTCGGCTCCGAGCCGGAGCGCGGTGAGGTCGTCGTCTTCCACGACCCCGCGGACTGGCTGTCCGGGCAGCCCACCCCCGAGCCGAACATCTTCCAGCAGGTGCTCAGCAAGATCGGCCTGATGCCGGACGCCTCCGAGAAGGACCTGATCAAGCGGGTCATCGCGATCGGCGGGGACACGGTCGAGTGCAAGAAGGGGGGACCGGTCGTCGTCAACGGCAAGGAGCTGGACGAGCCGTACATCTACCCCGGCAACACCCCGTGCGACGACCTCCCGTTCGGCCCGATCACCGTGCCCAAGGGCAAGGTCTGGGTCATGGGCGACCACCGGCAGAACTCCGAGGACTCCCGCTACCACCAGCAGGACTCCACCAAGGGCTTCGTTCCGGTGGACAAGGTCGTCGGGCGGGCCGTGGTGGTCGCGTGGCCGGTCACCCGCTGGTCCACCCTGCCGGTCCCGGACACCTTCGACCAGCCGGGCATCGGCAACCAGGCCGCGGCGACCGCGCTCGGTCTCGGGGCCGCCGGGCTGGCCCCGGTCGGGCTCGGCCCGGCCGCGCTGGGGCTCGCGGGAGCCGTCCCGCTGGTCATGTGGCGCAGGCGGAAGCCGGCCAGCGGCCGTACCGACGGGTAGGGTGCCGCCCAGGTCGACGATCCCGAAGTGTGTGGGGGCGCTGCAATGGGCGGAACAGAAGCAATACGTGGTGGCAAGGATGGCCGCGGCGGTCTCGGCAATGTGCTGTCGGGTATCGCCGTGGCCATCGGCTTTGCGCTCTTCCTGGGCGGCTTCGTGTGGGGGGCGGTCGTCTACCGGCCCTACACGGTCCCCACCGACTCGATGATGCCCACGGTGCGACCCGGGGACCGGGTGCTGGCGGAGCGCATCGACGGCGCCGAGGTGCGCCGCGGGGACGTGGTCATCTTCACCGATTCCCAGTGGAGCGACTCTCCCATGGTCAAGCGGGTCGTCGGCGTCGGCGGCGACGTCGTGAAGTGCTGCGGCGCGGCCGGCGAGCTCACGGTCAACGGCGTCCCGCTGGACGAGCCCTACGCCGACACCAGCAAGCCGGAAACGGGCCTGGAGATGCCACCCGGACAGACCGCGCCCTCGGGGACCCCCTTCGAGGTGGCGGTCCCCGAGGGCAACCTCTTCCTGCTGGGCGACCGGCGGGCCTCGTCCCTGGACTCCCGGGCCCATCTGCAGGAGGCCGGGCAGGGCACCGTGTCCCGGTCGGACGTCAGCGCCCGCGTCGACGCCCTGGCCTGGCCCGACATGACGATGCTGGAGCGGCCGGCCACGTACGAGGCCCTGCCCGGCGGGATCTCGCGGCCCGGGCCGCTGAGGCTGCAGGTCATGGCGGTGCTCGCCGGAGCCGTCCTGGTGGCCGCCGGAGGTGTCCACGGGCCGGTGGCCCGGGTCCTCGCGCGCGGACGACGGCGGGAGCCGGCCGGTGTCCGCTGACCCGGCGGCCGGGCACGGCCGCCGCAAGGTGTCACGGGTGATCCTGCTGGACCCGGAGGACCGGATCCTGCTGCTGCACGGCTTCGAACCGGCCGACCCGACCGACGACTGGTGGTTCACCCCCGGCGGCGGACTGGAGGGGACCGAGAGCCGGGAGCAGGCCGCCCTGCGCGAGCTGGCGGAGGAGACCGGGATCACCGAGGTGGAGCTGGGGCCGGTGCTGTGGCACCGCTACTGCTCCTTCCCCTTCGACGGGCGCCGCTGGGAACAGGACGAGTGGTACTTCCTGGCCCGGACGACCCGGACCGAGACCGAGATGAGCGGCTTCACCGAGCTGGAACGGCGCAGCGTCACCGGAGCGAGGTGGTGGACCTCCGAGGAACTTCTGGCGGCCCATGAGACGGTGTACCCGACCAGACTCGCCGAGCTGCTCCGTACGCTGCTCGACGACGGTCCTCCGGGTGAGCCGGTGGTCCTGGCCCCGGAAATCGTTTAGGGGCGCGGGGGCCTGGCGCACAATAGGGGGACGCACGGCTGAAGGGGAACATGCCATGAGTGCCGAGGACCTCGAAAAGTACGAGACCGAGATGGAGCTGAAGCTCTATCGGGAGTACCGCGACGTCGTCGGGCTGTTCAAGTATGTGATCGAGACGGAACGCCGTTTCTACCTCACGAACGACTACGAGATGCAGGTGCATTCGGTTCAGGGAGAGGTGTTCTTCGAGGTCTCCATGGCCGACGCCTGGGTCTGGGACATGTACCGGCCGGCCCGCTTCGTGAAGCAGGTCCGGGTACTGACCTTCAAGGACGTGAACATCGAGGAGCTCAACAAGAGCGACCTCGAACTGCCCGGCAGCTGAGAGCCGTCGGCCGGACCGCCTCACCCGCACGGGTGAGGCGGTTCTCCACAACGGCCGGACCGTCCACCAAGATCCACAAGGTGGGTGGGAGTGCGGGACCGTCGGTGCCGGAGGTGGTGCCGGATGAACGCGAAGGGCGTGGCACAGCAGGCATTGGGGCGGTACGGCGAGGACCTCGCGGCCCGGCGGCTGACCGAAGCCGGGATGACCGTCATCGCACGGAACTGGCGGTGTCGCGGCGGCGAGATCGACATCGTCGCCCGGGACGGGGACGCCCTCGTCGTCTGCGAGGTCAAGACCCGCCGGGCGGGTGAGTTCGAGCATCCCATGGCCGCCGTGCGGCCCGCCAAGGCCGAGCGCTTACGCACGCTCGCCGGGCGCTGGCTCGCCGACCACGGCGGACCGCCCCCGGGCGGGGTACGCATCGACCTCGTCGGGGTGCTGCTGCCACGGCGCGGCGCCCCCCTCGTCGAACACGTGCGGGGGGTGGCCTGATGGGCTTCGCGCGAGCCTGCTCGGTGGCGCTGGTCGGCGTCGACGGCGTGGTCGTCGAGGTACAGGCCGACCTGGAGCCCGGCGTGGCCGCCTTCACCCTGGTGGGGCTGCCGGACAAAACCCTGGTCGAGAGCCGGGACCGGGTGCGGGCCGCCGTGGTCAACTCAGGGGCGGCCTGGCCGCAGAAGAAACTCACGGTCGGGCTCAGCCCGGCCTCCGTACCGAAGTCCGGCGCCGGCTTCGACCTGGCCGTCGCGGCGGCCGTGCTCGGCGCGGCCGAGGTGGTCGACCCGGGTGCCATCGCCGACCTGGTCCTGATCGGCGAGTTGGGTCTGGACGGCCGGGTGCGCCCGGTCCGCGGGATCCTGCCCGCGGTCCTCGCCGCGGCCGAGGCCGGCCACCGGCAGGTGGTGGTGCCGCAGCAGTGCGCGGCCGAGGCCGCGCTCGTCCCCGAGGTCTCCGTCCTCGGCGTACGCAGCCTGCGCCAGTTGATCGCCGTCCTGACCGGCGGTGAGGTCCCCGAGGAGGAACCCTGCGGGCCCTCCGGCCGGCCGGACCCGATGCTCGCCGGGCTCCTCGTCCCCGGGGCGGGACTGGGCACGGGCCTCGCCCGGAGCCGGCCCGGCCGGGAGGAGGGCGCCGACTTCCCCGACCTCGCGGATGTCGCGGGGCAGCACACGGCGCGCCGCGCCCTGGAGGTGGCGGCCGCCGGCGGACACCACCTCTTCCTCAGCGGACCGCCCGGGGCGGGCAAGACCATGCTGGCCGAGCGGCTGCCCTGGCTGCTGCCGCCGCTCACCCGTCAGGACTCCCTGGAGGTCACGGCCGTCCACTCGGTCGCGGGAATCCTCCCGCCCGGTGAACCCCTGGTCGCCAGGCCGCCGTACTGCGCACCGCACCATTCGGCGACCATGCAGTCCCTGGTGGGTGGGGGGACGGGGATCCCCAGGCCCGGGGCGGTCTCCCTGGCCCACCGGGGCGTGCTCTTCCTCGACGAGGCCGCGGAGTTCCACAGCCGGGCACTGGACGCGCTGCGGCAACCCCTCGAATCGGGGCACGTGGTCATCGCCCGCACCGCGGGGGTGGTAAGGCTGCCCGCCAGGTTCCTGATGGTGCTCGCCGCCAACCCGTGCCCGTGCGGGCGCCACACCCTGCACGGCGCCGGGTGCGAATGTCCGCCCTCGGTGATCCGGCGTTACCAGGCGCGGCTGTCCGGGCCGTTGCTCGACCGGGTGGACCTGCGCGTGGAGGTCGAGCCCGTGACCCGCGGCGACCTGATGGGGCGGGGCGGCCGCGGGGAATCCACCGCGGCGGTCGCCGACCGGGTGCGACAGGCCCGGGAGCGCGCCGCTGCCAGACTCGCCGACACACCGTGGCGGCTCAACTCCGAGGTGCCCGGGCAGGAACTGCGGACCCGGTGGCAGGCCGGACCCGGCGCGCTGGCCCCCGCCGAGCGCGACCTGGAACGGGGCCTGCTCACCGCGCGCGGCCTGGACCGGGTGCTGCGGGTCGCCTGGACCGTGGCCGACCTGCGGGAACGGGACCGGCCCGAGGCGCTGGACGTGGCCGTGGCGCTGGAGCTGCGGACCGGCATCGCCCGCGGGGCGATGTCGCTGCCGGGAGCCGGGACATGAGCGCGTCCGGAGACGAGGAACTGCTGGCGCGGGCGGCGCTCACCCGGGTGCTGGAGCCCGGGGACGCGCACGGCGGGCGGTGGCTGCGGGAGTTCGGCGCGGTGGGCCTGATACGGCTGCTGACCGACCCCGGGGCGGAGCCGGGCACCCCGTCAGGAGTGGGGCCCGAGCGGCTCGCCGGGTACCGCCGACGGGCCGCGCTGGCCGACCCCGGGCGGGACCTCGCGGACGCCGCCGAGGCGGGAGGCCGGTTCGTCTTCCCGGGATCGGCGCAGTGGCCGACCCAGCTCGACGACCTGGGCGACGAGAGGCCCGTCGGCCTGTGGCTACGGGGCCGGCCGAACCTCCGTACCTGGGCGCTGCGTTCGGTCTCCGTGGTCGGGGCCCGCGCCTGCACCCCGTACGGCGCGCACATGGCCCAGACCCTGGCCGCCGGACTCGCCGAGCGGGGCTGGGTCGTGGTGTCCGGCGCCGCGTTCGGGATCGACGGCGCGGCCCACCGAGGGGCCCTCGCCTCGGGCGGCGCGACCGCTGCGGTGCTCGCCTGCGGGGTGGACGTCGCCTACCCGCGCGGACACGCCGGGCTGCTCGGCCGGATCGCCGGGCAGGGGCTGATCCTCGGGGAGCTGCCACCGGGCAGCCACCCGACCCCCAGCCGGTTCGTCCTGCGCAACCGGGTCATCGCCGCCCTCACCCGCGGCACGGTCGTCGTGGAGGCCGCGCACCGCAGCGGCTCCCTGGTCACGGCCCGCCGCGCGCAGCGCCTGGGCCGGTTCACGATGGGCATCCCCGGGCCCGCCACCAGCGGTCTCTCCGCCGGGGTGCACGAACTGCTGCGCGGCGAGGCCGCGCTCGTCACCGACGCGGCCGAGGTGATCGAGCTGGTCGGAGCCATGGGCGAGCTGGCGCCCGAGCGGCGCGGCCCGGTGCTCGCCCGGGACCTGCTGGACCCGGACACCGCCCGGGTGCTCGAAGCGCTGCCCGCCGGCCGCCCGGCGGACGTGGCCGAGCTGGCACTTGCCTCCGGCACCGGCACCGATGAAGTCATCGGCAGACTGTACGAACTTCACTCTCTGGGGTTCGTCGAACGGCAGGGCGACGGCTGGCAGTTGAGCAGACAAACGGCTGGAGGAGGCACACAAACCGGCGGCTCCCGGCGAGGCGGTCGTTGACCTGGGGAGTTCCGGTGAAAGAGTGAAAGCGATGAGAGACGCGGTCTTCCCGGTGGTGGTCGCCGGGACCGAGCGCCAGGCGCCGGTCCCGGGTCGCCCGCGCGAGTCCGGGCGCCTCCCGGCCCCCGCGCCATCCCGTACTCTTCGCGCACCGCGACAATCCCGTCACGCTACGCTCCCAAGGAATCCGGCTCCGGCAAAGGCGAAGCATGCCCCAGCACACCTCAGGGTCCGACCGCGCTGCGGTGCCCCCCGCTGCCCGAGGCAGCGTGCGGTCCACCGCGCCCTCGTCCCTGGAGGTGCTGTGGCGCTCGTACAAGGAGTCGGGTGACGAGCGGCTGCGGGAGCAGCTGATCCTGCACTACTCGCCCCTGGTGAAGTACGTGGCCGGCCGCGTCAGCGTGGGCCTGCCGCCCAACGTGGAGCAGGCCGACTTCGTCTCCTCCGGGGTCTTCGGGCTGATCGACGCCATCGAGAAGTTCGACATCGAGCGGTCGATCAAGTTCGAGACGTACGCGATCACCCGGATCCGGGGCGCGATGATCGACGAGCTGCGGGCGCTGGACTGGATCCCGCGCTCGGTCCGGCAGAAGGCGCGCGCGGTGGAACGGGCCTACGCCACGCTGGAGGCCCAACTACGGCGCACCCCGACGGAGAGCGAGGTCGCCGGGGAGATGGGGATCGGCGTGGAGGACCTCCACACCGTCTTCAGCCAGTTGTCGCTGGCCAACGTGGTCGCCCTGGAGGAGCTGCTGCACGTCGGCGGCGAGGGCGGCGACCGCCTCTCACTGATGGACACGCTGGAGGACACCGCCGCCGACAACCCGGTGGCGGTGGCCGAGGACCGTGAGCTGCGGCGCCTGCTGGCGCGGGCCATCAACACGCTGCCCGAGCGGGAGAAGACCGTGGTGACCCTCTACTACTACGAGGGACTCACGCTGGCCGAGATCGGCAACGTCCTCGGCGTCACCGAGAGCCGGGTCAGCCAGATCCACACCAAGTCCGTCCTGCAACTGCGCGCGAAGTTGGCAGATGTGGGGAGGTGAGCTTGCGCTACCTCCGTAGAGTGGACGTGTGCCCAGGATTCGAGCGGCCTCCGTGGCCGAGCACCGGTCGATGCAGCGCGGCGCCCTCTTGGACGCCGCGCGATCCCTGCTGTCCGAAGGCGGGACGGAGGCGCTGACCTTCCCCGCCCTCGCGGAGCGGACCGGGCTCGCCCGGTCCTCCGTGTACGAGTACTTCCGCTCCCGCGCCGCCGTGGTCGAAGAGCTGTGCGCCGTGGACTTCCCCGTGTGGGCCGCCGAGATCGAAGCGGCGATGGAGCGGGCGCAGGCGCCGGAGGCGAAGATCGAGGCCTACGTGCGCAGCCAGTTGGGGCTCGTGGGCGACCGGCGGCACCGCGCGGTGGTGGCCATCTCGGCCAGCGAGCTGGACGCGGGCGCGCGGGAGAAGATCCGTGCGGCGCACGGCGGGCTCATCGCGATGATCGTCGAGGCCCTGAGCGCCTTGGGGCACGCGGAGCCGAGGCTGGCCGCGATGCTGCTCCAAGGCGTCGTGGACGCGGCCGTGCGGCGGATCGAGCTCGGTGCGGCGGAGGATCCCACCGTCGTGACGGAGGCCGCCGTGGCCATGGCCCTGCGGGGTGTCCGGGGCTGAGGCCCACGCGGGCCCGCGTCTCGGACCCGGCGCCCCGAAACCCCGCGCCCCGACACCGCCGCCCCGCCCCCGCCCCACGGATCAGCCGCCGGTGGGATCCGCCGGGAGCAGCCTCGGGGTCGGGCGGGGAAGCAGGGTGAGCGGGTCGAGGTACACCTCGCCGGCCAGCAGGCCCCAGTGCAGGCAGGGCGCCGGACAGTGCGAGCCCTCCGTCAGAACCGCCACCACCTGGCCGGCCGTGACCTCCTCGCCCTCCGTGACCAGGGGCCGGACCGGCTCGTAGGTGGTGCGCAACCCGTTCGGCAGTGCCAGCGAGAGCACGCCGCGCCCGGCGACGGGCCCGGCGTGGTGGACCCGGCCGGCCGCGACCGCCCGGACTTCCGTGCCCACCGGCGCCGACAGGTCCACACCGCGGTGACCGGCCGCGTAGGGGGTCGGCGGTGGGTCCCACCAGCGGGCCACCGACAGGGGGGCGGGCAACGGGCGGACCCCGGGAAGGGCCGACTGGGCCAGGGCGAGGAGCAGGCTGAGCAGCAAGGTCGTCATGGACCCCAGGGTCCCGCGGGGCCCGGACGGGCGTCCGGGCCTGTGGACGGCCGGGGCACTGTGGACAACGGCGTCACCCGGCATACCGCCGGGTCCCGTACACTTCTTGTGGCGATCCGGGTCACCGGGTCGACTTCGCACGCCCCGGCGCCAGGCTGAAACAGCCAGGTGACAGCGTCTCTCGGTCCCTCATGGGGCAGGACGCGGTGGGGCGTCAGGAACCAAACCGAGAAACCAAGGAGATGGCCATGGCCGTCGTCACGATGCGGGAGCTGCTGGAAAGCGGCGTCCACTTCGGTCACCAGACCCGCCGTTGGAACCCGAAGATGAAGCGCTTCATCTTCACGGAGCGCAACGGCATCTACATCATCGACCTGCTGCAGTCGCTGTCGTACATCGACCGCGCCTACGAGTTCGTGAAGGAGACCGTCGCGCACGGTGGCTCCATCATGTTCGTCGGTACCAAGAAGCAGGCCCAGGAGGCCATCGCCGAGCAGGCGACGCGCGTTGGTATGCCGTACGTCAACCAGCGGTGGCTGGGTGGCATGCTCACCAACTTCTCCACCGTCTACAAGCGCCTTCAGCGTCTGAAGGAGCTTGAGGCGATCGACTTCGAGGACGTCGCCGCCTCGGGTCTCACCAAGAAGGAGCTCCTGGTCCTCTCCCGCGAGAAGACCAAGCTGGAGAAGACCCTCGGTGGTATCCGCGAGATGTCGAAGGTTCCCAGCGCCGTCTGGATCGTCGACACCAAGAAGGAGCACATCGCCGTCGGTGAGGCGCGCAAGCTCCACATCCCGGTCGTCGCGATCCTCGACACCAACTGTGACCCCGACGAGGTCGACTACAAGATCCCGGGCAACGACGACGCGATCCGTTCCGTCACCCTGCTCACCCGCGTGATCGCCGACGCCGTCGCCGAGGGCCTCATCGCCCGCTCCGGCGCTGCGACCGGCGACTCGAAGCCGGGCGAGAAGGCCGCCGCCGAGCCGCTCGCCGAGTGGGAGCGCGACCTGCTCGAGGGCGAGAAGAAGGCCGACGAGACCGAGGCCGCCCCGGCTGCCGAGGCTGTCGTCGAGGCCCCGGCCGCCGAGGCTGTCGAGGCCCCGGCCGCCGACGCCGAGCAGGCCTGACCCACTGAGAGCGCCCGGCGTTCACGCGCCGGGCACTCACAGCACGGACGATGACGGCGGGGGAGCCGCGCCTGGGGCGCGGCGCCTCCGCCGTTCACCCGTAGATCTACGACTTCGAGAGAGAATCACAGACTCATGGCGAACTACACCGCCGCTGACGTCAAGAAGCTCCGCGAGCTCACCGGCGTCGGCATGATGGACTGCAAGAACGCGCTGGTCGAGTCCGACGGCGACGTCGACAAGGCCATCGAGGCCCTCCGCATCAAGGGTCAGAAGGGCGTCGCCAAGCGCGAGGGCCGTTCTGCCGAGAACGGTGCCGTCGCCTCCCTCATCTCCGACGACAACACCTCCGGTGTCCTCGTCGAGCTGAAGTGCGAGACGGACTTCGTCGCCAAGGGCGACAAGTTCCAGGCGGTCACCAACGAGATCGCCGCGCACATCGCCGCGACCTCCCCGGCCGACATCGAGGCGCTGCTCGCGTCCGAGATCGAGCCCGGCAAGACCGTCCAGGCGTTCGTGGACGAGGCCAACGCCAACCTCGGCGAGAAGATCGTCCTGGACCGCTTCGCGCAGTTCACCGGCGGTTACGTCTCCGCGTACATGCACCGCACCATGCCCGACCTGCCGTTCCAGATCGGCGTCCTGGTCGAGCTGGACAAGGAGAACGCCGAGGTCGCCCGCGGCATCGCGCAGCACATCGCCGCGTTCTCCCCGCAGTGGCTGTCCGCCGAGGACGTTCCGGCCGAGAAGGTCGAGTCCGAGCGTCGCGTGGCCGAAGAGGTCACCCGCGCCGAGGGCAAGCCCGAGGCTGCCATCGCGAAGATCGTCGAAGGTCGCGTCAACGGCTTCTTCAAGGAGAACACCCTCCTTGGCCAGGCGTACGCCCTGGACAACAAGAAGTCGGTCCAGAAGGTTCTGGACGAGGCCGGCGTCACCCTGGTGCGCTTCTCGCGCATCAAGGTCGGCATCTGAGTCCGTCCGTACGCGACGGACACCGGACCCCGGTAGGGTCTGAAGCAGTCATCCGCGCTCGCGCGAGACGACCGCAGATCTGACGAGGAGGCCATTGCCGTAGAGGGAACCGCAAGGACCCACCGGCAATGGCCTTCTTCGTATGTGCACGAGGAGATCTCCATGAATCAGGGCGTGGACCCCCACACCGCATCCGACGACAAGAGCGACCAGGACGAGAAGGGCCGCCGCTTCATGCTGAAGCTGTCGGGCGAGGCCTTCTCCGGTGGCGGAGGACTGGGCGTCGACCCCGACGTCGTCCACGCCATCGCGCGTGAGATCGCCGCGGTGGTCCGCGACGGCGCGGAGATCGCCGTCGTGATCGGCGGCGGCAACTTCTTCCGCGGCGCCGAACTCCAGCAGCGCGGCATGGACCGGGCCCGGTCCGACTACATGGGCATGCTCGGTACCGTCATGAACTGCCTCGCGCTCCAGGACTTCCTGGAGAAGGAGGGCATCGACTCCCGCGTCCAGACCGCCATCACGATGGGCCAGGTCGCGGAGCCGTACATCCCGCTGCGTGCCGTGCGGCACCTGGAGAAGGGCCGCGTCGTCATCTTCGGCGCCGGCATGGGCATGCCCTACTTCTCCACCGACACCACGGCCGCCCAGCGCGCCCTGGAGATCGACGCCGAGGCCCTGCTCATGGGCAAGAACGGTGTCGACGGGGTCTACGACTCCGACCCGAAGAAGAACCCGGACGCGGTGAAGTTCGACGCGCTGGAGTACAGCGAGGTCCTCTCCCGCGACCTCAAGGTCGCCGACGCCACCGCGATCACGCTCTGCCGCGACAACAAGCTGCCGATCCTCGTTTTCGAACTCCTCGCCGAGGGCAATATCGCCCGCGCCGTCAAGGGTGAGAAGATCGGCACGCTCGTGAGCGACCAGGAAACCCGGGCCTAGCAGTCCGCTGCCGGACCGAGCGAGCCGTAGGCCGGCTCGTCGGCCCCGCCCGCCTGAACCATCCAAATCTGACATGCAGGAGCACGTGGTGACCGAAGAGATCCTCCTCGAGGCCGAGGAGAAGATGGAAAAGGCCGTCGTCGTCGCCAAGGAAGACTTCGCCGCGATTCGCACCGGCCGTGCGCACCCGGCGATGTTCAACAAGATCGTGGCGGAGTACTACGGCGCCATCACGCCCATCAACCAGCTCGCCTCCTTCTCGGTGCCCGAGCCGCGCATGGCGATCGTGACCCCGTTCGACAAGAGCGCCCTGCGCAACATCGAGCAGGCCATCCGCGACTCCGACCTCGGTGTCAACCCGAGCAACGACGGCAGCATCATCCGGGTGACCTTCCCCGAGCTGACGCAGGACCGCCGCAAGGAGTACATCAAGGTCGCGCGCACCAAGGCCGAGGACTCGAAGATCTCGCTCCGCGCCGTCCGTCGCAAGGCCAAGGACGCCCTCGACAAGCTGGTCAAGGACAAGGAGGCCGGCGAGGACGAGGTGCGCCGCGCGGAGAAGGAGCTCGACGACACCACCGCGAAGTACGTCGCGCAGGTGGACGAGCTCCTGAAGCACAAGGAAGCCGAGCTCCTCGAAGTCTGATGAACGACTCTTCCTGGCAGCCGGAGCCGGTTCCGGCGGGTCCCGCATACGATGCGCAGGTGGGCCCGCACACTCGGCCCATGCCCATCGTGCCCGATGCCGCCGGCCGTGACTTCGACGACCGGGAAGCACGCGATCGGGGGGTCGCCGCCGACAGCGGCCCCCTCTTCCGCGCCGATACGCCGCCGCAGGAGCCCATGCCCAGCCCCCCGCCTCCGCATGCCCAGCAGCCGCAGGACGCCTCGCCCCCGCCGCCGAAGAAGCGCGCGGGCCGGGATCTGCGCGCCGCCATAGGTGTGGGCGTGGGTCTCGGCGCGGTGATCTTCGCTTCGCTGCTGATCGTCAAGGCCGTCTTCGTCGGCGTCATCGTCGTCGCGGTCGTCGTCGGCCTGTGGGAGCTCACCTCCCGCCTGCAGGAGCAGAAGGGCATCAAGGCCCCGCTGGTCCCGCTCGCGGTCGGTGGCGCCGCCATGGTCATCGCCGGATACGTCCGGGGGGCCGAGGGCGCCTGGGTCGCCATGGCCCTGACCGTGCTCGCGGTCCTGGTGTGGCGGATGACCGAACCGCCCGAGGACTACCTCAAGGACGTCACGGCGGGCGCCTTCGCGGCGTTCTACGTGCCCTTCCTGGCCACCTTCGTCGCGATGTTGCTCACCGCCGACGACGGGCCCCAGCGCGTGATCACCTTCCTGCTCCTGACCGTGGTCAGCGACACCGGGGCCTACGCGGTCGGCTGGCGCTTCGGCAAGACCAAGCTCGCGCCGCGCATCAGCCCCGGCAAGACCCGCGAGGGACTGTTCGGCGCGGTGGCCTTCGCGATGGCGGCCGGCGCGCTGTGCATGGAGTTCCTGATCGACGGCGGTTCCTGGTGGCAGGGCCTGCTGCTGGGCCTCGCGGTCGCGGTCAGCGCCACCCTGGGCGACCTGGGCGAGTCGATGATCAAGCGGGACCTCGGCATCAAGGACATGGGCACGCTGCTGCCGGGACACGGCGGCATCATGGACCGCCTGGACTCCCTGCTTCCGACGGCCCCCGTCGTGTGGCTGCTGCTGGCAGCCTTCGTAGGCACCGGCTGACCTGCGAAAAGGCGTCGCAGGACGCCGGGCGGTTACTCTTGGAAGGCGCGCTGCTTCTGCGGCGCGCCTTTCGTCTTACAAGGAGTACCTGCCATGGCCCGCCCCGTTCCGGGAGAGCTCACCTTCGTCGCCCCTCGTGGGGCCAAGAAGCCGCCCCGGCACCTCGCCGACATGACCCCGGCCGAGCGCCGCGAGGCGGTCGCCGCGATCGGCGAGAAGCCGTTCCGGGCCAAGCAGCTCTCCCAGCACTACTTCGCCCGGTACGCGCACGACCCGGCCGAGTGGACCGACATCCCGGCCGGCTCGCGGGAGAAGCTCCAGCAGGAGCTGCTGCCGGACCTGATGAGCGTCATCCGGCACATCTCGTGCGACGACGACACCACCCGCAAGACCCTGTGGAAGCTGCACGACGGCACGCTCGTCGAGTCCGTGCTCATGCGCTACCCCGACCGGGTCACCATGTGCATCTCCTCGCAGGCCGGCTGCGGTATGAACTGTCCGTTCTGCGCCACCGGCCAGGCGGGCCTGGACCGCAACCTGTCCACCGCCGAGATCGTGCACCAGATCGTCGACGGCATGCGCGCGCTGCGCGACGGCGAGGTCCCCGGCGGCCCGGCCCGGCTGTCGAACATCGTCTTCATGGGCATGGGCGAGCCGCTCGCCAACTACAACCGCGTGGTCGGCGCCATCCGCCGGCTCACCGACCCGGAGCCCGACGGCCTCGGTCTGTCGCAGCGCGGTATCACCGTCTCCACCGTCGGCCTGGTCCCGGCCATGCTGCGCTTCGCCGACGAGGGCTTCAAGTGCCGCCTCGCCGTCTCGCTGCACGCGCCCGACGACGAGCTGCGCGACACCCTCGTGCCCGTGAACACGCGCTGGAACGTGCGCGAGGTGCTCGGCGCCGCCTGGGAGTACGCGGAGAAGTCCGGCCGCCGGATCTCCATCGAGTACGCCCTGATCCGTGACATCAACGACCAGGCCTGGCGCGGTGACCTCCTGGGCAAGCTGCTCAAGGGCAAGCGCGTACACGTCAACCTGATCCCGCTCAACCCGACGCCGGGCTCCAAGTGGACCGCCTCGCGGCCCGAGGACGAGAAGGCCTTCGTGGAGGCCATCGCCCGCCACGGTGTGCCGGTGACCGTACGGGACACCCGGGGCCAGGAGATCGACGGCGCGTGCGGCCAGCTGGCTGCCTCGGAGCGCTAGATTCCGCCTCCGTTCGACGCTATTCGGCCACGGGGTACCCTGTGGCCGAACCAATTTCATATTCCGACAGGGGAGCGCCACAGCGCTGAGAGTGCGGTATCCGTCATCCGCAGACCCTCTGAACCTCGCCCCGGTCATTCGGGGTAGGAAGTTCGGTCACCACTCTTGCTGTTGCGCCCTGCCCGGCGTCCGCTCTCGCAGAGCGCCGGGCAGGGCCGCGTCTTCTCCTGGACATCCCAGGAGGAATCAACCGATGAGCACCACCAAGAAGATCGCGGGCGTCGCGCTCGCGGCCGCGCTGGGCGTCACCACGCTCAGCGCCTGCGGCGGCGGCGACACCAAGGACAAGCCCGCCGGCGCGAGCGACGGCCCGAAGTCCAAGACCGTCACACTCGTCTCCCACGACTCGTTCAATGTGACCGATTCGGTCCTGAAGGAGTTCGAGCAGCAGAGCGGCTACACGGTCAAGGTCCTGAAGTCCGGGGACGCCGGCGCGGCCCTGAACCAGGAGATCCTCACCAAGGGCTCGCCGCGCGGCGACGTCTTCTTCGGCGTGGACAACACCCTCCTCTCGCGCGCCCTCGACAACGGCATCTTCACCCCGTACGAGGCCAAGGGCCTCGCCGAGGTCAAGCCCGAGTACGTGCTCGACAAGGAGCACCGGGTCACCCCGATCGACTCCGGCGACATCTGCGTCAACTACGACAAGGCGTACTTCGCCGAGAAGAAGATCGCCCCGCCGCAGACGCTGGACGACCTGACCAAGCCCGAGTACAAGAACCTGCTGGTGGTCGAGAACGCCGCGACCTCCTCGCCCGGCCTCGGCTTCCTGCTCGCCTCCGTCGGCAAGTACGGCGAGGACGGCTGGAAGGACTACTGGAGCAAGCTCAAGGCCAACGGCGTCGAGGTCGTCGACGGCTGGGAGCAGGCCTACAACGAGCGCTTCTCCGGCTCCGCGGGCGGCAAGAAGGCCAAGGGCGACCGCCCGCTGGTCGTCTCCTACGCCTCCAGCCCGCCGGTCGAGGTCCTGTACGGCGAGCCCCAGCCGGCCGAGGCCCCCACGGGCGTCTCCACCGGGACCTGCTTCCGCCAGATCGAGTTCGCGGGTCTGCTCAAGGGCGCCAAGAACGAGGAGGGCGGCAAGGCCCTCGTGGACTTCCTGGTCAGCAAGAAGTTCCAGGAGGACATGCCGCTCCAGATGTTCGTGAACCCGGTGACGAAGGACGCCGCCCTGCCGGAGCTGTTCACCAAGCACGGTGTGGTGGTCGAGAAGCCGGAGAACGTGGCTCCCGAGACCATCGCCAAGAACCGTGAGCAGTGGGTCAAGGCATGGACCGCGCTCGTCGTGAAGTAAGCGGTACCAAGGAGCCGGGCGTGGCGTCGGGGGGCGCCGCGCCGGGCTCCGGCCCCCGCGAGGGGGCGCGGGCGACCGCCGTGCGGCTCGCCCTGATGGCCCTCCCCCTCGCCTTCTTCGGGCTGTTCTTCGCCTACCCCGTCGCCGCGATCGTCGGGCGTGGCCTGAAGACCGACGAGGGGTGGCAGTTCGGCCGGTTCGCGGAGGTGCTGGGCCGCCCCGACATCGCCGACGTGCTGTGGTTCACCACCTGGCAGGCCTTCGCCTCGACCCTCCTCACGCTGGTGATCGCCCTCCCCGCCGCGTACGTCTTCGCGCGCTTCGAGTTCCCGGGCAAGCAGCTGCTGCGCGCCGTGGTGACCGTGCCCTTCGTGCTGCCGACCGTGGTGGTCGGCACCGCTTTCCTCGCGCTGCTGGGGCGGGGCGGGCTGCTGGACGAACTGGTGGGCGTCCGGCTCGACACCACCGTCTGGGCGATCCTGCTCGCGCACGTCTTCTTCAACTACGCCGTCGTGGTCCGTACGGTCGGCGGGCTGTGGGCCCAGCTCGATCCGCGTCAGGAGGAGGCCGCCCGCGTGCTCGGCGCCGGCCGGTTCACCGCCTGGCGGCGGGTGACGCTGCCCGCGCTGGCCCCGGCGGTGGCCGCCGCCTCGCTGATGGTGTTCCTGTTCACCTTCAGCTCCTTCGGCGTCGTACTGATCCTCGGCGGACCCGCGTACTCCACCCTGGAGGTGGAGGTCTACCGGCAGACCGCGCAGCTCCTGGACCTGCCGACGGCCGCCGTCCTGACCATGGTGCAGTTCGCCGCGATCGGCGCGATCCTCGCCGTGCACGCCTGGACCGTGCGCAAGCGCGAGAGGGCGCTGCGGCTGGTGGACCCGGGCCGCACCACCCACCGGCCGCGCGGCTGGGCGCAGCGCACGCTGCTGGGCGGGGTGCTGCTGACCGTCGCGCTGCTGATCGTGCTGCCGCTGGGCGTGCTGGTCGAGCGGTCCTTCGACACCCCCGGCGGCTACGGCCTCGGCTACTACCGGGCCCTTCAGGACGCGGGCGCCGGTGGCGGGACCTTCCTGGTGGCGCCGCTGGAGGCGATCGGCAACTCCCTGCAGTACGCGCTCGCCGCCACCGCGATCGCCCTGCTCGTCGGCGGACTCGCGGCCGCGGCGCTGACCCGGCGCGGAGGCCGCTTCGTACGCGGCTTCGACGCGCTGTTGATGCTGCCGCTCGGGGTGTCCGCGGTGACCGTGGGCTTCGGCTTCCTGATCACCCTGGACGAGCCGCCGCTGGACCTGCGGACCACGTGGATCCTCGTGCCGCTGGCACAGGCCCTGGTGGGCGTGCCCTTCGTCGTACGCACCATGCTGCCGGTGCTGCGCGCGGTGGACGGGCGGTTGCGCGAGGCCGCAGCGGTGCTCGGCGCGTCGCCGCTGCGGGCCTGGCGGGAGGTGGATCTTCCGCTGGTGCGGCGGGCGCTGCTGATCGCGGCCGGGTTCGCCTTCGCGGTCTCGCTGGGGGAGTTCGGCGCGACCGTGTTCATCGCGCGGGCGGACCGGCCGACCCTGCCGGTGGCCGTGGCACGGCTGCTGGGGCGGGCCGGAGAGCTGAACTACGGGCAGGCGATGGCCCTGAGCACGATCCTGATGCTGGTGTGCGCGGTGTCCCTGCTGCTGCTGGAGCGACTGCGACCCGACAAGACCTCCGGAGAATTCTGATGACACTGCTTCAGCTGGAGGGGGTGTCGGTCCGCTTCGGTGAGCGCGCGGCCCAGTACGCCTTGGACGGCGTGGACCTCACGGTCGCCGAGCACGAGGTCGTGTGCGTGCTGGGGCCGAGCGGCAGCGGCAAGTCCACGCTGCTGCGGGTCGTCGCCGGACTCCAGCAGATGTCCGCCGGGCGGGTGCTGCTGGGCGGGGCCGACCAGGCCGGCGTCCCCGTGCACCGGCGAGGCGTGGGCCTGATGTTCCAGGACCACCAGCTCTTCCCGCACCGCGATGTCGGCGCGAACGTCTCCTTCGGGCTGAAGGTGCGGGGAGCCGGACGGGCCTCGTCCGCGGCCCGGGTCGCGGAACTCCTGGAACTGGTCGGGCTCCCCGGGGCCCAGGCCCGGGCGGTGGCGTCCCTGTCCGGCGGCGAGCAGCAGCGGGTCGCGCTGGCCCGGGCGCTGGCCCCGTCACCGAGGCTGCTGATGCTCGACGAACCGCTGGGGCAGTTGGACCGGGGGCTGCGCGAGCGGCTGGTGGTCGAGCTGCGGGGGCTGTTCTCCCGGCTGGGCACGACCGTACTGGCCGTGACGCACGACCAGGGCGAGGCCTTCGCCCTGGCCGACCGGGTGGTGGTCATGAGGGACGGCCGGATCGCGCAGGCCGGGACCCCCCTGGAGGTGTGGCAGCGGCCCGCGTCGGAGTTCGTGGCGCGCTTCCTCGGCTTCGAGAACGTGGTCCCGGCCGTGGTCTCGGGCGATGCGGCCGCCACCGCGTGGGGCAAGGTTCCGGTACCGGCCGGCTCCCCGGAGGGGGAGCAGCGGCTGCTGATCCGCCCGGCCGGCGTGGTGCTGCGCGCGGCGGGACTGCGGTGCGAGGTGGTGTCCCGGACCTTCCGTGGCACGCACGTCGCCCTCCAGCTGCGGCCGGAGGCGGGGCCGATGCTGGAGGCCGAGTGCGATCTGGCGGGGGCGCCGGCCGTGGGGGACCGGGTCGCGGTGAGCTTCACCCCCGCCGAGGTCGTCGTCCTTCCGCCGGAGACCGTCGAGGCCGTCTAGGCGCGGATGCCGTCGCAGGCGATCTGCAGGTGGCGCGGGCCGCGCAGGACCGAGTTCTGGCGGTACTGCGGCGGGTCCTCCAGCAGCCGCGGGTTCTCCAACCGGCGGGCCAGCTCGCTCAGCGCCAGCTGGGCCTCCTGCCGGGCCAGCGGCGCCCCGAAGCAGCTGTGGATGCCGCTGCCGAGGCCGAGGTGCTGGATGTCCTTGCGGTCGGGGTCGAAGCGGTTCGGGTCCTCGAACCGCTTCGGGTCGCGGTTCCCGGAGGCCAGCATCAGCCACACGGACGCGCCCTTGGGGATCGTGACCCCGGCGACCTCGACGTCCGAGAGGGTGGTGCGCTGGGGCAGCAGCTGCACCGGCGGCTCGTAGCGCAGCAGTTCCTCGACGATCGGGACCGCCAGATCGGGGTCGTTGCGCAACCGCTCCAGGACGTCCGGGAAGCGCAGCAGCGTCAGCATCCCGTTGGTGATGAGGTTGACCGTGGTCTCGTGGCCCGCGATCAGCAGCAGCGCGGAGGTGCTGAGCGCCTCCATGGTGGTCATCGCGCCGTCCGGGCCGTCCGCCGTCGCGAGCTGCGACAGCATGTCGTCGCCCGGGTTCTTGCGGCGTTCCTCGATCAGCCCGGCCAGGTACATGCCCAGCTCCATGCGGGCGTCCATCGAGCCCTGGCCGCGCTGGGTGGGGTCCGCGTCCGGGTCGGGGTCCAGGCTGGCGGCCAGGGTCTCCGCCCAGACGTGGAAGCGGGGTTCGTCCTCGCGGGGGATGCCGAGCAGCCGGCAGATGACCGAGACCGGGAAGGGGTACGCGAACTGGTCGACCAGGTCGATCCGGTCCAGCTGCCCGGTCTCCACGATGCCGTCGATGAGCCCGGTGACGAGGCCGCCGAGTTCGTCGCGCATGTCGTGCACCCGGTGGGGGGCGTGCGGCGGGCCGAACGGCCGGTTCGTCATCCGCCGCAGCCGGTCGTGGTCGGGCGGGTCGAGCTTGAGGAAGGACGGGGGCAGCGTCGTGCCCTCCTCGTCGGACTGGTCGCCCAGCAGATCGTCCCCGGTCGCCTTCAGGTTCTTGGCGTCGGAGCTGATCCGAGGGTCGTGCAGCAGGCTGTGGATCTCGTAGTACGTACTGACCACGTACGGGCCGTCCCCGTCGTGGGACACCGGGGTCTTGCGGAGCTCCTCGTACAGCGGGTACGGATTCGCGCGGTTCGCGTAGTCGATGATCTCCCGCAGCAGGGCTTGGGTCATGACAGGTCCTCGTGATCCTCGGGGGAGGGCGCGGTGCGGTGCGGCCGGTGGCGCGGGGCGGGGATGAAGGTCATCTTCCGGGAGTGAAGGTCATCTTCCGGTCGGCCGGTGAATAGCCGCTCAGCGTGATCGTCGGCCCGTGGGTGGGGACGGACGGGTCCGGGAAGTCGGCCGGCAGCGGCTTGGCTCCCTCGGGCCTGCGGTCCACCGTGGAGAACTCCGGCGGGAACGGGGCCGTGGCCTCGATCTGCTGCTCGTAGAACGGCAGCCACCGGCAGTTGTCGAAGGTGACGGCGGCGATCAGACGCCCCTGGTACCCGTAGGCGGCCGCGAACCGGCGCTCGGCGAGCGAGCCCTGGGTGATGAGGATCTCGGTCCCCATCGGCGGCACCCCGACCGACTTGATGTTCACGCCGAACTGGGATGACCAGAACGCCGGAACCCACAGGTGGGGGCGGCGGTCGGCGCTCTCGCTGAGCATGTTGTGCGCGGCGGTGTCGGCCTGGGCGACGGCGTTGCCCCAGTGCTCCAGCGACAGGAACTGGTAGCCGAACAGCGCGTGCGGGGAACGCGCCACGTCACCCGCCACGTAGATGTCGTCGGTGACGATGCCCCGGACGTCGAAGGCCCGGCAGCCCGCGTCGCAGGCGATGCCGCGCGGACCCGCGCCCAGTCCCGAGCCGGCCAGCCACTCGGTGTTGCGCTGCGCGCCCAGCGAGACGACCACCACGTCCGCCTCGATGGTCGACCCGTCGGAGAGGTGCGCGGCGCGGACCCGCCCGGAGGGGTCGCCCTCCAGCGAGGTCACCATGACTCCGGTCCGCAGGTCGACGCCGTGCTCGCGGTGCATCTCGGCGGCCACCGCGCCGATCACCCCGCCCAGCGCACCGACGAGCGGGGCGTCGCCCCGTTCGGCGACGGTGACGTCCAGGCCACGCTCCCGGCAGGCGGAGGCGATCTCGGACCCGGTGAACCCGGCCCCGATGACCAGCACCCGGCGGGGACCGGCGGCCAAGGCCCGTTGCAGCCCTTCGCCGTCGTCGCGGGTGCGCAGGACGAAGACACCCTTGAGGGCGCCCTCCTCCGGGTTGGGCCACGGCCGGGCGCGTACACCGGTGGCGATCAGCAGCCGGTCGTACTCGACCTCGTCTCCGTTGCCGAGCTTGACCCGACGGGCGGCCATGTCCAGGCCGGTGGCCGGGACCCCGAGCCGCCAGTCGGCGTCGATCGCCCGGCGGCGGGGGAGCGCCGTGTGGTCGGCGACCGCGTTGCCCAGCAGGACCTGCTTGGACAGCGGGGGCCGGTCGTACGGCTCGTACGGTTCGTCGCCGATCAGCGTGAGCGAACCGGCGAATCCCTTCTCGCGCATGGTCTCGGCGGCCCGCAGACCGGCCAGCGAGGCGCCGACGACGACGATGCGGCCCTCGCGCTTGAGGCGCTCCAGGGATCCGTCGTGTGTTCCTGCACCGGTCACTGGGCGCCTCCGGAACGAGATCCGGTGCCGGCCACGGCATCTGGGGTCACCATGTTCGCCATGTCCTCGTCCGTGATCTCCAGGAGGATGGCCTGAACCGGACAGGCGGCCACGGCACGCAGGACGTCCTCGCGCTGTGCCGGATCCGCCTCCGGGTTGTAGAGCAGCGACTCGTCGCCGTGCATGGCGAAGACATCGGGAGCGAGGAATGCGCACTGGGCGTATCCCTGGCAGCGGTTGAGGTCGACGACAAGCCTCATGACGGTTCTGCCTTTCGCTCGGGCGTTCCTCCCCGTCACCCCCCGGAGCCCCCCGGGTCCTCCCCGTCCCACCAGCATGCACGCGGCGTCCACAGGCCGCCTGCCGGAGTGAGGATCCCCAGGTCAGGGGGGTTCGGTGGGGGTCGGAGGGCGGTGGGCGGTGCCACGCCGGACGCGCAGGACGTACAGGCTGAGGATCAGGGCCCAGGCCGGGAACAGCATCTCCGACCAGGGCACTCCGGAACCGATCACGAGCAGGAGCAGGCCGACGACGGTGCCCAGCATGGCCAAGGGCTTCGGGAAGACGCCGAGCATCCGCCCGATGGTCGAGGTCGCGAGGACGAAGACGGCTGCCATCCGCATGGAGTACGTCGCGAGGAGGGTGTAGGCGTAGTGGCGGCCGAAGTCGGAGGGTGTCCCCTCGTTCAGCACGGTGCCCGCCGCCGCGGCGGAGGCGAACAGGGTGGCCACGAAGACGAATCCGCTGCCGAGGAACACGGTGGCGACGAACCGGTCCTCGGCCGCGCCCGTGTGCGCGCGCAGGGCGCCCATGAACCAGAGGAAGAAGATGCCCGCGAAGGGCACGATCTCCAGTGCCACTTGGACCGCCCAGCGCTTGTCCTGGTCCACGGGCAGGTCGGCCGTGTTGCCCGACGGGACGGCGATCCGCATCAGGACGATCGCCGCCCCGAGCAGCAGGGCGAAGGCGATTCCGGCCATCCCGGCCGCGCGTGGCGTATCGAGCCGATCGGTCGTGGGACTCACGAACCCCTCACTCTCTCCCCCGGTCCAGCAAGCGGCAGACACCGCCGCGCCACCACCGGGGGGCGGCCGACCGGGTGAGGGAACCCGGCCGGCCGACGGGTCAGCCGACCGGCTCCGGCACCGGGGTGGCGGCTCCCTCGTCGGCCCCCTCGTGCTTGCCGTACCAGGCGACCGCCACCGCTCCGGCGACGGCCATGACGAAGCCGAGGACCGCGAGCCAGGCCAGGCCGGCGCGGGAGGCGTCGCCGAGCCACAGGACGCCGATCGCGCCCGGCAGAACCGTCTCGCCGACGACCAGGGCCGCCGTGGCGCCGTTCACCGAGCCGATCTGGAGGGCGACCGTGTGCAGGTACATGCCGCCGATGCCCGCCACCAGGATGGCGTAGAGGGCCGGGTCGGTGAGGAAGGTGGTGAGGTCGAACGGGTCCACGCCGTTCAGGATCCGGACGCCGACACCGAGCGCGCCGAAGCCGAGACCCGACAGCAGGCCCGCCAGGATCGCGGCGCCGCCGCCGAGGAGGCGTACGGCCACGGTGCCGCCCACCATCAGCAGCAGGGTGATCCCCAGCAGCCACCAGTGGGTGGACATCGGGGCGTGGTGGCCGCCCTCGTGGCCCGCGGCCGTGGCCAACAGCACCAGCGCGGTGCAGACGACCCCGATCGAGGTCCATTCCTTACGACTCAGCCGGATGCCGAGCATCTTCACGCTCAGCACGGCGGTGATCACCAGGTTGGCGCTGATGACCGTCTGCGAGAGGAAGAGGGGCAGCAGGCGGGCGGCCAGGGCCCCGAGTCCGAAGCCCACGAAGTCCAGGATGGTGCCGACGATGAATTCCCAGGTCATCGCCGCTTTCGCGGTGGACGACAGATTGGGTCCGCCGTGGGCGGTCACTCCCGCGGCGGTCGGGGACATGCGAGCGGCGCGGCGCGAGCCGACGGCTTGCAGCACGGACCCCGTGCCGTAGCAGATGGACGCCGCGACAGCGGTCAGCAGGCCTATGAGCACCAAGGGCTCCGTTCACGTCTGGCAGGTTTTGCGTACCTCTGCCAGACGTCAGAACGGGCCGGAAAGTTGCTTCCCGGGCTCAGCTCATCGACGCGAGGACGTCCGGGACCTCGTCCACCGAGTCGACGAGCGCGATCCGGGACTCCATCGCACGGCCCCGCGCCAGTGCCCGGAGCAGCGGCCAGGCCGGCAGGTGCTCGGTCCAGTGGGTGCGGCCGACCAGGATCATCGGGGTCGGCTCGCCCCGGGACTCGTAGTAGTTCGGCGTGGCGTTGTCGAAGATCTCCTGGACCGTGCCCGCGGCGCCCGGCAGGAAGACCACGCCCGCGTTCGAGCGGGCCAGCAGACCGTCCTCGCGGGTGGCGTTCGCGAAGTACTTCGCGATGTGTCCGGCGAAGGCGTTCGGCGGCTCGTGCCCGTAGAACCAGGTCGGGATGCCCACCGAGTCCCCGCCGGCGGGGAACCGCTCGCGGACGGCGAAAGCCGCGCCCGCCCAATCGGACACCGACGGTTCGAAGGAGGGGGCCTTGGCCAGCACCTCCAGGGCTTCCGCGAGAGCCTCGTCCGGGGCCGGTGCCAGGTAGGCGCCGAGGTTGGCGGCCTCCATCGCACCGGGGCCGCCGCCGGTGGCCACCGTCAGCCCGGACCGGGTCAGCGCCCGGCCCAGTTCGGCCGCACCGCGGTAGCGCGTACCGCCGCGGGCCATGGCGTGGCCGCCCATCACGCCGACGACCCGGCGGCCCGCGAGGTGCTCGTCGAGGGCGTCGGAGACGGCGTCGTCATGGACGGAACGGAGCATCGAGGAGAAGACGTCCCCGTCGGACCTGGTCTCCTGGAACCAGGCGTACGCCTCGGCGTCCGGGGTGGCCTCGTACCCGTCGGGCAGCCCGGTGAAGAGCTCCTCCGGCGTGTAGAGCAGGCCCCGGTACGGGTTGAACGGCAGGTCCGGTACGGGAGGGAAGACCAGCGCGCCGTCGGCACGGACCTTCGCGGCCGCGTCGGGCTCCATCGGACAGCCCAGGAACACGGCCGTCGAGGTGTCCGCGGCGAGCAGCGCGAAGGTCCGCTCCAGCAGGTTGACCGACTGGATCCGGTAGCCGCTGAGCGAGCCGCGCGCCACGACCTGGTCGAATTCGGCGAGCGTCTCGATCTCGATGTCTGGGTTGACCATTCGGCCCACCCTAAGGGCTGCTCGGGTCAGCGGGTCAGTGCCAGCGACGTCAGCTGCGCCACACCCCAGCTGAGCGGTACGCACACGGCCAGGAGCGCGGTGGCCCGCAGACTCGCGGCGGTGCGCAGGACGTGGGACGGGGCGCCCAGGTCGAGCAGGGCCCTACGTCCGGGCTCCCGTCCATGGCGGGCCTCCACCACGGACGTGAGCAGGGTCGCGGCTGCGCACAGGGTGACCAGGGCGACGGCCGGCCAGGTCAGCGGGCCCAGCGGGACGGGCAGCCCGCCCCGGTCGCGCAGGGCGAACGCGGTCAGGGTGCCCGCGGCCACCGAGCAGAGCACGCCCAGCGGAGGGCCGATCCGCGGGGCCTCCTCCTGCAGGGTCCGCCCGGCCAGCAGCCGCAGCGCTCCCGGGCGCACGGCCTGGACGAGGCTTCCGCAGGCGTAGGCGAGCCCCGGTCCGGCGAGGGCGAGCCCGACCGCGGTCAGCGACCAGCCGACGAGCGTCCCGGCGTCGCCGCGGCCCGCGTACGCCGAGGCCGCGAGCCCGCAGGCGGTCAGCGCGATGCCCCAGGGAAGCCCGGCCTGGGGGGCCAGCGGCGGGTGCGGGCGCAGCGCGAGGGCGGTGGCGGCCGAGGCGGTCACCGGGATCAGGGCCAGCAGGGTGAGGGCGGCGGCCACCGGCAGCGGCTGGTCCGCGTGGAGCAGTGCGGCCCCGGTCCCGTCGAACGGCAGCCCCGCCAGTTCGCCCCGCAGGTGGAGGAAGACGGCCAGGGCCAGGGCGCTGCCCAGCGCGCAGGCGACGGCGGTGGAGATCGCGGCGGCCAGCGTGAGCCGAAGGGGTCCCAGCCCGGCGGCGTCGAGCCCCTCGCGGGGTCGGGTCGCGGGGTCGGCCCGGGCCACGACGACGGCGAAGTGGACGGTGACGGCCAGCGGGATCAGGGCCCACAGCAGGCGAGGGAACGATCCGGCGGGTTGGGCCACGGCCCCGGCCAGTACATAGAGGAGCAGGAAACCGGTTCCGGCCGAGGCCGCGGCGACGAGGAGCCGCCGCAGCTGGACGAGCGGACGGGAACCGCGGGCTAGGCGGAGAGCGAGCACGCGACCTGGTCCTCCGTGGTGTCGGCGACGGGGGACGCGGCGGCCGCGGCCCCCGCGAGGCGGCCGTCGAGCAGGGCGATCCGGCGGTCCGCGACGGCCGCGGTGGCCTCGTCGTGGGTGGCCAGCAGCACGGTGATGTCGTGGGAGCGGGCCGCGGTGGTCAGCGTACGGAGCAGCAGGGCCCGCTCGGTGCGGTGCAACGGGGCCGTGGGCTCGTCGGCGAAGATCACCGCGGGCTCGTTGACCAGGGCACGGGCGAGCGCGACCCGCTGGCACTCGGCACGGGTCAGGGCGCCGGGGCGCTTGCGGGCGAAGCCGGCGATGTCGAGTCGGTCCAGCCACTCGCAGGCGGCCTTGCGGGCGCTGCGGTGGGAGGCCCCGGCGAGCAGCAGGGGCAGGGCGGCGTTCTCCCAGACCTTCAGCTCGGGCAGCAGCTGGGGCTCGTGGCCGAGCCAGCCGAAGCGGTCGCGGCGCAGCCGTTCACGGAGGAGAGGGCCCATGGTGTGCACGGGCAGGCTGTTGAACCAGACCTCGCCCTCCTGGGGCCGCAGCTGTCCGGACAGGCAGCGGAGCAGGGTGGTCTTGCCGCAGCCGCGGGGGCCGGTCAGGGCGAGGATCTCGCCCTGACGAACACCGACGGAGACGTCGACGAGGGCGGGGGAGCGGTCGTGGGAGTAGTGAAGGGACCGAGCCCACAGGACGTCATTGTCAGGCGGGGCATTGTCCGGTGGAGCCACCATGGCGTACACCTCCGTCTGAGGGAACGAAGCGGAACCGGTCGAAGTCACTGGCGCCGCACTGAGATGTAAAGAGATGAACGTCTTGGACGGTGACAGCACACGGCCCGGACCCCCACGTTCTCACTCGAACGGAGGATCCGGGCCGGGTGGTCGGACCAGTGGAGCCGGGACGGCCTACGGCTCGGTTACAGCTTGGTCCATGCCTCGGTGAGCACCGAGCGCAGGATGCCTTCGATCTCGTCGAAGGTGCCCTGGTCGGCGATCAGCGGCGGCGCGAGCTGGATGACCGGGTCACCGCGGTCGTCGGCGCGGCAGTAGAGGCCGTTCTCGAAGAGCGCCTTGGAGAGGAAGCCGTAGAGCACGCGCTCCGTCTCCTCGTCCGTGAAGGACTCCTTGGTGTTCTTGTCCTTGACGAGCTCGATGCCGTAGAAGTAGCCGTTGCCGCGGACGTCGCCGACGATCGGCAGGTCGTGCAGCTTCTGCAGCGTCGAGAAGAAGGCGCCCTCGTTGTCCAGCACGTGCTGGTTGAGGCCTTCCTTGTCGAAGATGTCGAGGTTGGCCAGTGCCACCGCCGACGAGACCGGGTGGCCGCCGAAGGTGTAGCCGTGCAGGAAGGTGTTGTCACCCTTGTAGAAGGGCTCCGCGAGGCGGTCGGAGATGATGCAGGCGCCGATCGGGGAGTAGCCCGAGGTCATGCCCTTGGCGCAGGTGATCATGTCCGGCACGTAGTCGAACTTGTCGCAGGCGAACATCGTGCCCAGACGGCCGAACGCGCAGATCGTCTCGTCGGAGACGAGCAGGACGTCGTACTCGTCGCAGATCTCGCGGACCCGCTGGAAGTACCCGGGCGGCGGCGGGAAGCAGCCACCGGCGTTCTGCACGGGCTCCAGGAAGACGGCGGCGACGGTGTCGGCGCCCTCGAAGAGGATCTCCTGCTCGATCTGGTCGGCGCACCAGCGGCCGTAGGCCTCGGGGTCGTCGCCGTAGATCGGGGCGCGGTAGATGTTGGTGTTCGGCACCTTGTGCGCGCCGGGGACCAGCGGCTCGAAGGGGGCCTTCAGGGCCGGCAGACCGGTGATCGACAGGGCGCCCTGCGGGGTGCCGTGGTAGGCGACCGCACGCGAGATGACCTTGTACTTGGTGTGCTTGCCCTGGAGCTTGAAGTACTGCTTGGCGAGCTTCCACGCGGTCTCGACGGCCTCGCCGCCACCGGTGGTGAAGAAGACCTTGTTCAGGTCGCCCGGAGCGTAGTGGGCGAGGCGCTCGGCGAGCTCGACGGCCTTGGGGTGCGCGTACGACCAGATCGGGAAGAACGCGAGTTCCTGGGCCTGCTTGTAGGCGACCTCGGCCAGTTCCTTGCGGCCGTGACCGGCGTTGACCACGAAGAGGCCGGCGAGCCCGTCGAGGTAGCGCTTGCCCTTGTCGTCCCAGATGTAGGTGCCCTCACCACGCACGATGGTGGGGACGGGGGAGTTCTCGTACGAGGACATGCGGGTGAAGTGCATCCACAGGTGGTCGTACGCGGTCTTGGAGAGGTCCTGGCTCACGGGCTATCGAGTTCCCCACATGTAGGTCTGCTTCTTCAGCTTCAGATAAACGAAGCTTTCGGTTGATCGCACGCCGGGGAGCGTGCGGATCTTCTTGTTGATCGTTTCGAGCAGGTGGTCGTCGTCCTCGCAGACGATCTCCACCATCAGGTCGAACGACCCTGCGGTCATGACCACGTATTCGCACTCGGCCATGGCGGTCAGCGCGTCGGCCACCGGGTCGAGGTCGCCCTCGACGTTGATGCCGACCATGGCCTGGCGTCGCAGGCCCACGGTGAGCGGGTCGGTGACGGCGACGATCTGCATGACGCCCTGGTCGAGCAGTTTCTGCACCCGCTGACGCACGGCCGCCTCGGAGAGGCCCACGGCCTTGCCGATCGACGCATAGGGACGGCGACCGTCCTCCTGCAGTTGCTCGATGATCGCCAGGGACACAGCATCGACCGAAGGGGACGGTTGTCTGTTCCTGGAATCTGCGCTTCGACTGACCACGACCTCACTGTGCACGAGGGTCGTCTGTTCCGCAAGACGGAATCGATGAAATCCGTTGTTTGGAGACTCCGATCTCACCGATTTCGTAGGTAGTGGCCATCGGGTCTGTCGAAAGCCTCCGCCGAGGGGCTAGGCTTTGGTAAACGTCTCAATCGTTGGACATGTGATCAGGAGTGTGGCTGTAGTGACCACCGAACTGCGTCGTCTGCGCAACTACATCGGCGGGGAGTTCAAGGACGCCGCCGACGGGCGGACCACCGAGGTGGTCAACCCGGCCACCGGCGAGGTGTACGCCACCGCCCCGCTCTCGGGCCAGGCCGATGTGGATGCCGCCATGGCCGCTGCCGCGGCCGCCTTCCCGGGCTGGCGCGACACCACCCCCGCGGAGCGCCAGAAGGCCCTGCTGAAGATCGCGGACGCCTTCGAGGCGCGCGCGGACGAGCTCGTCGCCGCCGAGTCGGAGAACACCGGCAAGCCGCTGGGCCTCACGGCCAGCGAGGAGCTGCCCCCGATGGTGGACCAGATCCGCTTCTTCGCGGGTGCCGCACGGCTCCTGGAGGGCCGCTCGGCCGGCGAGTACATGGAGGGGATGACCTCGATCATCCGCCGTGAGCCGGTCGGCGTCTGCGCCCAGGTCGCGCCGTGGAACTATCCGATGATGATGGCCGTGTGGAAGTTCGCCCCGGCCATCGCGGCGGGCAACACCGTCGTGCTCAAGCCGTCGGACACCACCCCGGCCTCCACCGTGCTGATGGCGGAGATCATCGACTCGGTGCTGCCCAAGGGTGTCTTCAACGTCATCTGCGGTGACCGCGACACCGGCAAGGCCATGGTCGAGCACTCCACCCCGGCGATGGCCTCCATCACCGGCTCGGTGCGCGCCGGCATGCAGGTCGCCGAGAGCGCCTCCAAGGACGTCAAGCGCGTCCACCTGGAGCTCGGCGGCAAGGCCCCGGTCGTGGTCTTCGAGGACGCCGACATCGCCAAGGCCGTCGAGGACATCGCGGTCGCCGGTTACTTCAACGCCGGCCAGGACTGCACCGCCGCCACCCGTGTGCTCGTGCACGAGTCGATCCACGACGAGTTCGTGGCCGCGCTCGCCAAGGCCGCCGCGGACACGAAGACGGGTCAGCCGGACGACGAGGACGTGCTGTACGGCCCGCTGAACAACCCGAACCAGCTCAAGCAGGTCGCGGGCTTCATCGAGCGCCTCCCCGCCCACGCCAAGGTCGAGGCGGGTGGCCACCAGGTCGGCGAGAAGGGCTACTTCTACGCCCCGACCGTCGTCTCCGGCCTCAAGCAGGACGACGAGATCATCCAGAACGAGGTCTTCGGCCCCGTCATCACCGTCCAGTCCTTCGCGAACGAGGGTCAGGCCCTGGAGTACGCGAACGGCGTCGAGTTCGCCCTCGCCTCGTCCGTGTGGACCAAGGACCACGGCCGCGCGATGCGGATGTCCAAGAACCTCGACTTCGGCTGCGTGTGGATCAACACCCACATCCCGCTCGTCGCCGAGATGCCGCACGGCGGCTTCAAGAAGTCCGGCTACGGCAAGGACCTCTCCGCCTACGGCTTCGAGGACTACACGCGCATCAAGCACGTGATGACCTCGCTCGACGGCTGATCGGCCGCATCGATCACAGCACAGCGTTGACGGGGCGGGCAGTAGACAACATGTCTATTGCCCGCCCCCTCGCGTTCGCCGAGGCTGGGCCCATGCCTGAACTCGCCTTCTCCCGCCGTTCTGCGCTGTACGGCCTCGGTGCCGCGGGCCTGTCGGCCGCCCTCGTCGGCTGCGGCGTGCCCGCCGCCTACGTTCCCGAGGAAGGGCGCGAGGGTCCGGACCGTTCCGAGCGGGACCGCAGTGTCGTCTTCTCCAACTGGCCGCTCTACATCGACACCGACGAGGAGGACGAGGAGCGCCGCCCGACGTTGGAAGCCTTCTCGGAGCGGACCGGTATCGAGGTCCGGTACACCGAGGAGATCAACGACAACGACGAGTTCTTCGGCAAGGTCAGTCCGGCCCTGATGAACCGGCAGGAGACCGGCCACGACCTGATCGTGGTCAGCGACTGGATGGCCGCCCGCTTCGTCCACCTGGGCTGGGCCCAGAAGCTGGACCGCTCGGCCCAGCCCCACGTGAGCCGCCACCTCGACCCCCAACTGCGTTCCCCCGCCTTCGACGACGGCCGGCTGCACACCGTCCCCTGGCAGTCGGGGATCACCGGGATCGCCTACAACCGCAAGGCACTCGGCCGGGAGATCAAGTCGGTCAAGGACCTGTGGCAGCCGGACCTGGCGGGCAAGGTCACCCTCTTCTCCGGCCTGGACGAGTCCTTCGCCCTGCTGATGCAGGGTGACGGCGTGGACGTGACCCGCTGGACCGAGTCCGACTTCCACCGGATGTGCGACCAGGTCGAGAACATGGTGAAGAAGAAGCACATCCGCCGCTTCACCGGCAACGACTACACCTCCGATCTGAGCAAGGGCGACGTCCTCGCCTGCCAGGCCTACTCCGGTGACGCCATCCAACTCCAGGCCGACAACCCGGACATCGAGTTCGTCGTCCCCGAGGAAGGGGCCGAACTCTGGGCGGAGAGCCTGCTCGTCCCCAACCTGGCCCGGCACAAGGCCAATGCCGAGGCACTCATCGACCACTACTACGTCCCCGAGGTGGCCGCCTCCCTCGCCGCCTCCGTCAACTACGTCTGCCCCGTCCCCGCGGCCCGGGAGGTCCTGGCCGCCTCCGGCGACCCGGAGACCGCCGAACTCGCCGAGAACCCGCTGATCTTCCCGGACGACGACATGCGCAAGCGGCTGGTTGTGGCCAGGGACATCTCCTCCGTCGAGCGCCGGTCCCTCGCCAAGCGCTGGAACGCGATCGTCGGCCTCTGATCGAGCGCCCCACGGTGGTGTTGAACACGTTCAGGAATTTGGCTGAACGTGTTCAGAAATGGGCGTAGGCTTCCTTCCATGAGCGAGAGAAGCGCCCTTCAGCGGCGGATCCGTGCCTGGTTGACCCTGTTCCTGATCTGCCTGGTGCTCAGCGGTCTCACGGCCTTCCCCCTGGTCAGCGAGCTCCGTTGGGCCAACGCCCTGATCGACCACGCGTGGCTGCGACGGGTGGGCGACGGACTTGAGCGAGCCGACGCCGACTACCCCTTCCTTCTCTACGGAACCGACTGGCTCGCCTTCGCCCACCTCGTCATCGCCGTCTTCTTCTACGGGGTCCACCGCGACCCGGTCCGCAACATCTGGATCGTCGAAGCCGGCATGATCGCCTGCGCCGGAGTGATACCCCTGGCCCTGATATGCGGCCCGATCCGGGGCATCCCCTTCTGGTGGAGCGTCATCGACATGTCGTTCGGCGTCTTCGGGGTGATCCCCCTGCTGGTGCTGCGCCGCATGATCAAGCGCCTCGAGGCCCTGCCGGCCTGATGCCTACCGGGCGAAGGCCGCCATCACGATGCCCAGGGCCACCGGGTTCGTGTCCTGGCTCTTGGCATCCGTGGAGTTGACCGAGTAGACCAAGGTGCGGGACAGGTCCCGGGTCGCGCCCATGCCCGTGGTGTACCCGTACCGGCTACCGGACTTGCCCCACACCACCGTGCCGTCCGGCAGGGCGATCCTGGACAGACCCGCGGACATCGTGGCGTTCCTGCCATCGGTGAAGTCCTTCACCCGGGGGACCGTGAACATCTCCTCCAGCTGGGCCGCCGGCACGACCCGCCCACTGAACAGGGCCCCGGTGAACCGCTCCAGATCGGCCGAGGTCGAGATGATGTCCCCCGCCGCCCAGCGGTCCGAGGAGTTCCACTCGGTCACGTCCCGCAGCTCCCGGGAGCCGTCCGCCCCGACGATCGCCTGGTACCCGCGGTTGTGCGGACCGGGGATCCCCGTCTGCGTCCGGGAGGGGAAGGAGGTCTGGCGCAGACCGAGCGGCCTCAGGATCCGCCGCCCGACCGCCTCCTCGTACGAGGTTCCCGTCACCTTCTCCACGAGCACGCCCAGCACGGTGTAGTTGATGTTCAGATAGTGCTGGGCCGTGCCCGGGGCGAACTCCCGCTTCTTCGCCAGGGCATCGGCCAGCTGGTCGTGCGGATCGGTCACGTCGAAGCGGTGCTCCCACTGCGCCTGGAACGAGTCGCCCGGGCCGTCCGCAGCCGGTATCCCGCTCGTGTGGTTGAGCAACTGCCTCACGGTGACCGCCCCATAGGAATCGGGGACGGTCCCGGGCAGGTACCGCCGGACCGGACCGTCCAGGTCCACCCGGCCCTCGGCCGCCAGCTGCAGCACCACCGCCGCGGTGAAGGTCTTGGTCACCGACCCCGCCCGGAACCGCCCCTGCTCGACGGCCGCCCGCCCCGTGACGATGTCCGCGACACCGGAACCGCCCCGCCAGCCGCCGCTCGTCCCCCCGACCCGGACCACCGCGGCGGTCGCGTCCTTGTTCTCCGGCCCGAGACCGGCGATCGCCCGTTCCAGCGCCGCGGCATTCGGCGGGGCGCAGAAGTGGGGCGCGAGAGTCACGACCCCCGCAGGGGCGGGAGCCGGCGCCGCGTGTGCGACGACGGGTCCGGACGCGATGCCCAGAACCAGAGCGGCGGCGATCAGCGTGCGCGTGCGTGCCTTCATGACGCAATCCCCCTGTGAGTTCACCGGACCACTGCGGCCCCGATGACTCAATGCTCCCCCTCACAGGGGTCGTTGCGGATCACCGACAAGAGGGGTCTTCACCGGTACGACAACTCACCGGCGCGAGGGAGACGACACGCCGCCTCCTCACTCCCCGGAGGGAGTACCCGCCGCGATCAGGCCCGTCTCGTACGCGCAGATCACCGCTTGGATCCGGTCCCGCAGCCCCAGCTTCGCCAGCACGTTCCCCACGTGCGACTTCACCGTGTGCTCGCTCACCACCAGCGCCGCCGCGATCTCCGCGTTCGACAGCCCCCGCCCCAGATGCAGCAGGGTCTCCCGCTCCCGCGCCGTCAGCACCCCCAGCCGGTCCGCCGACAGCTCGGGCCGCGCCGCCGCCCCCGTCACCGCCGTGTACTCCTCGATCAGCCGGCGCGCCACCGAGGGCGCCAGCAGCGACTCGCCCGCCGCCACCACCCGCACCGCGTGCACCAGGTCGTCCCGCCGCACGTCCTTCAGCAGGAACCCGCTCGCCCCCGCGTGCAGCGCCTCGTACACGTACTCGTCCGAGTCGAAGGTCGTCAGCATCACCGTGCGGCACGCGCTCCCGGACGAGATCGTCCGGCACGCCTCGATCCCGTCCAGCACCGGCATCCGGATGTCCAGCAGCGCCACGTCCGGCGCGAGCCGGGCCACCGCCTCCACCGCCGCCGCGCCGTCCCCGACCTCCGCCACGACCTCGATGTCCTCCTGGACGTCCAGGATCATCGCGAAGCCGCTGCGCACCAGCTCCTGGTCATCGGCCACCACCACGCGGATCGTCAATGCGCCACCCCCAGCGGCGAGGTTACAAGCTCGACCCGCACCGAGAACCCCCGCCCGTCCGGTCGCGGACCGGTGCACGCCGTGCCACCGTGCGCCGCCGCCCGCTCGCGGATGCCGATCAGCCCGTGCCCGCCCGAGGCGCCCCCGGGTCCGCGGCCGTCGTCCGTGACCGTCACCGTGAGCGTGCCCGGTCCGTACGCGAGCACGACGTCCGCCGCCGCGGCCCCGGCGTGCTTGACCACGTTGGTCAGGGCTTCCTGCACCACCCGGTACACGGTCGCCTCCAGCGCGGCCGGCAGCTCGCGCACCGCGCCGGTCCGTTCGTACGACACCCGCAGCCCGCCGGCCCGTACCCGGTCCACCAGCTCCGCCAGCCCTGCGATCCCCGGTTGCGGGCTCCGGGGCGCGGCTTCGTCGGTGCGCAGCACACCCAGCATCGCGCGCAGCTGCGCCATCGCCTCCCGCCCCGTCTCGGCGATCGCCTCGAAGGCCGCCTCGGCCCGCTCCGGTGCTCTGCGCACGGCCACCGGGCCGGCCTCCGCCTGCACGATCATGATGCTGACCGCGTGCGAGAGGATGTCGTGCATCTCCCGCGCGATCCTGGCCCGTTCGCGTGCGGCGGCCTGCTCCGCCTCGATCCGGTTGGCCCGCTCCAGTTCGGCGGCACGGGCCTCCACGGCCGCCGTGTACGCCTGCCGCGTGTGCTGGAGCCGTCCCAGGGCGTAGGCCGCCGCCGACACGAAGAGCGTGAACAGCAGCTCCCGCGCCGTCCCCGTCTCCCAGCGCATCGACAGCGCGACCAGCGCCAGGGAGGCGAGCACCACCGCCGCCCGGACCCGCAGGGTGCACCGGAGGGCGACCGTGTAGAAGGCGATGAGGCCCGCGTACGGCAGCGGTTGGCCGGGCCCGTCGACGGCGACCTCGTAGATCCCGCCGAGGGCCAGGATGGCCACCAGGACGCCCACCGGTGCCCGCCGACGCCAGATCAAGGGCAGCACGGCCGCCGTGGTCATCGCGTACGAGGCCCAGGTCACGGGAGGGAGATCGGGCGACCGCGGCACGACGAACGGCATCGTGACGGCCAGCTGCACCAGCAGGGTCAGGCCCAGGTCCTGCCACCGCGGATCGGCGTCCCGGATGCCATCCCGGAAGGCCCGTATCACCGCCCGAGACCGGCCCGTACGGCCGCCAGCGCGTCCAACCGGTTCGTGGTGATCGAGTCGACCCCCGCCGCGACGAGGCCCTTCATCGTCCGACGGGTGTCCGCGGTCCAGGCCGACACCAGCAGGCCGTCCCGGTGGAGCGCGTCCACCAACTCCCGACTCACCAGCCCGAAGCGGTAGTTGAGCCAGCGCGGCGCCATGGCGTCGATCAGCGCCCGCCGCGGCGGTGAGAGCGAGGTCCAGGTCAGCGCGATCTCCGCGCCCGGATCGGCGGCGCGGACCGCCAGCATGGTGTTCGGGCCCGCGCAGTAGTACGTGCGCTCGCGTGCCCCGCACTCGCGGACCTCGCCCACCACGATGCGTACCGCTTCCGGCGTGGCGCCGGGCAGGTCGAGCATCAGCCGGCCGGCCCCGGCGACCGCCAGGGCGTCGCGCAGCGTGGGGACCCCGCCCAGCGTCAGCCCCTTCAGCTGCGGGGCCGTGACGTCGTCGAGGCGGACGTCGTGGCCCCACAGCCGTTGGAGCGTCTCGTCGTGGAGCAGGACCGGCACCCCGTCCCGGGTCAGCCGTACGTCGATCTCGACGGCGTCCGCCCCGCGCGCGAACGCGGACCGGATCGAGGCCAGGGTGTTCTCACGGACACGGTAGGGATCGCCGCGGTGGCCGACGGCAGTCAGAGTGCTCATGTCCCCATTCTCAGGGGCGCAGTTGTCGGGCAGGCGTCAGCGCGCGAGCCAGTCGGCGGTGTACGCGTCGATCTCCGCGCTCAGCTTCGCCTTGCCGGCCGGGTCCAGGAACGAGGCCTCGACGGCGTTCTTGGCGAGCTGCGCGAGCCCGCGCTCGTCGAGGTCGAGGAGGCGGGCGGCCACCGCGTACTCGTTGTTGAGGTCGGAACCGAACATCGGCGGGTCGTCGCTGTTGATGGTGACGAGCACGCCCGCCGCGACCATGTCCTTGACCGGGTGCAGGTCCAGGTCGGTCACCGCGCGGGTGGCGATGTTGGAGGTGGGGCAGACCTCCAGCGCGATCCGGTGCTCGGCGAGGTACGCGAGCAGTTCCGGATCCTGGGTGGCGCTGGTGCCGTGGCCGATGCGCTCGGCGCCGAGCTCGCGGATGGCGTCCCAGATCGTCTCCGGGCCGGTGGTCTCACCGGCGTGCGGGACGCTGTGCAGACCGGCGGCGCGGGCGGCGTCGAAGTACGGCTTGAACTGCGGGCGCGGGACGCCGATCTCGGGGCCGCCGAGGCCGAAGGAGACCAGGCCCTCGGGGTGCAGGTCGACGGCGAGCCGGGCGGTCTCGGCGGCGGCCTCCAGGCCGGCCTCGCCGGGGATGTCGAAGCACCAGCGCAGGATGACGCCGAGTTCGGTCTCGGCGGCCTTGCGGGCGTCCTCGATGGCCTCCATGAAGGCCTTCTCGTCGATGCCGCGGCGGGTGGAGGAGTACGGGGTGACGGTCAGCTCGGCGTAGCGGATGTTCTGCCGGGCCATGTCGCGGGCGACTTCGAAGGTGAGGGTGCGCACGTCGTCCGGGGTGCGGACCAGGTCGACCACCGACAGGTAGACCTCGATGAAGTGCGCGAAGTCGGTGAAGACGAAGTAGTCGGCGAGGGCCTCGGGGTCGGTGGGGACCTTGGAGTCGGGGTGCCGGGAGGCGAGCTCGGCCACGATGCGCGGGGATGCCGAGCCGACGTGGTGGACGTGGAGTTCGGCCTTGGGCAGCCCCGCGATGAAGGGGTGCAGGTCGGTCATGGGGGTGCCTCCGGGAGGACGCGGGTGCGGGCAGGTCGGGATTCATCGTAGGCACGCCCGTGACTGTCGGTGGCAGCGCTTAGCATGGCTGTACGAGAGGGGGGCGCCGTATGACCGACAGCAGTCCCGAGCCGCGAGACCCGTGGGCGCCGCCGGAGCGGCCTCCGGTCGAGCTGGGCAAGCCGCAGGGTGGGCAGGGCACGCCGGGCGTGTCGGGCCCGCCGTCCGTGCACGACCAGCCGACCCTCGCCGGGATGCCGGGCGACCAGTTCGCCCCGCCCACCCCGGCCCCCGTACCGACGCCCACGCCGACCCCGCACCCGATGACCGGGCCGCCCGCGTCCGCGGCGTACGGGTATCCGGCCCAGCCCGGCTACGGATACCCGGGCGACGCGGGATACCCCGCGCAGCCCGGCCCGCCGGGATACCCCGGATATCCGGGGTACCAGGCATACCCCGGCCAGGGCGGATATCCGGCCTACGGGGTGCAGCGCAGCAACGGCTTCGGCATCACCGCGCTCGTCCTCGGGATCCTCGCGGTCATCGGCTGCATCACCAGCTTCTTCGCCGTGGCGCTCGGGATAGCCGCGGTCGTCTTCGGCACCCTGGGCCGCGGCAAGGCGAACCGCGGTGAGGCCGACAACGGCGGGATGGCACTCGCCGGCATCATCCTGGGCGCCATCGGCATCCTGCTGGGCGCCCTGATGATCGCGGTCATGTTCATCGGCCTCATGAACGGGGACGCCGGAGACGACTCGCCCTACGACAGCCCCTACGACAACTCCCAGGTGCGCGAGAAGGTCTGACCGGACCGTCCCTCAGGATGCCCACGGCCAGTCGGCGTCACGGCCGGACTCGATCAGGGACACCATGCGGAAGGCCCCGTCGGTGAGCCCGCCGAAGGCGTGCCGGTTCGCGGTACCGGAGGGCGCGTGCCCCGCCCGGTAGCCGGCCAGGTTCCAGGTGTAGACGGGAACCGTGGGCGGCACCTCGACGGTCGGGTCGCCGCCGTAGCCGTACGAGGCGGCCTGCTCGTCGGTGACGATCAACACCCGGTCGTGGTCCCGGTAGTACTTCTTCACGGCCTTGGCCGTGTAGGTGCCGCCGAGCTGCCCGAACCGCTCCAGCACCTTCAGTACGGACTCGCCGCGGTCGTACCGGACCGCCTCGCTGGTCGTGCCGAACTGCACCAGGTCGGCCTGCTCCGCCCGCAGTGCCAGCGCCGTACCGAAAATGGCCGCGGCGTCGGCCCGGTTGAGCTCGGAGCGGTCCGACAGCGGGGACCACATCGACCCGGACCGGTCGACGAGGACCAGCGTCCGGCCCGGCAGCGCCGGTACGTTGGACAGCGAGTGGCCGAGCGCCTGCTCCAGCGGGTACGACCAGCGCAGCGAGGACGCGTGCTGATAGGCGGCCAGGTACCGGAAGGGGAACTGCCGGGACCGGGCGACGACCTCCGGGTCGGAGATCCTCGCCGCGACCCGCGCCGCCACCGCGTCCGAGACCCCGGCCCGGTCGAAGTTGCGCAGGTTGCGCAGCAGAGCCATCGCACCCATCGACGGGATGACGGCCTCCCAGGCGGCCGCGTCCATCGGCCCCTGCAGCCAGCCCGCCAACGATTCCCAGGTCATGCCCGCCGCCGCGAGCCGCTCGGCCCCGTCCGGGGCGAGGACCACGGCACGCCGCTCGGCGACCGGCAGATCCATCAGCGCCCGGTGCGCGACCAGGGTGCGGTTGCCCGCCGGGACCTGCGCGTCCTCCGGGTTGTGCCTGCGGTCGAGGGTGTGGCGGAACAGCTCGCCCTGCCACGGCTTGGCCGGGTCGGGGGAGGCGTGCACGAGGTTGAGGACGTCACCGAAGCGGTAGGCCTTGGAGTCGGTGTCGTACTTCAGGAGCGAGGTGGCGGAGTAGAGCCGGCGTACGGCGTCGGCGATTCCGCGCTTGACGGGCTTGGGAACGTTGCGCCCGTACGTCGACGTCCAGTATGCCAGCAGCTCACCGGGCTCGTCCGCGCGCCGCAGTACGGAGTCGACCACCTGACGGTTCGAAGGCCCCTCGGTGGCCCCCGCCTCCAGCCGCGCCTTGACGTATTCGGCCGCGCCGACGAGCGAGGCGGTCCGCATGTTCGCGTCCCCGCGGAGCCAGCCCAGCAGGCCGGCCGTCCACGCGGGGTCCTCGACGGCGAGGGTGCGTACGAGCGCCGCGAACCGATCGTCGCGCGCCCCGCCGCTCTCGTACGCGGTCCGCTGCGTCACGAAGTTGGCGACCGCGAGCAGGAACAGCTCGGAGCGCGGGTCGCGCAGGTGGCCCGGGCCGCCCTCGGCGGTGCGGGCGGGCGCGGTGGAGCGGACCGGCGAAGTGGGCGCGACGGGCCCCGATTTGGGCGCGCGCAGGTTGAAGCGAGACATGTGAATCCCCCCGAATTCGATGGAAGCGGGGGAGGCGTTGCGTGAGGGATGCCCGAGATCAGGAGTCGGCGGCGGACTTTATGCCCGACGAGCTACCTGACTGCTCCACCGGCCCGTTCCCTCACGGGTGACGGGCCGGGTGGGATTCGAACCCACGACCTCCGGGTCCCCAGAAGTAACCGTCGCCTGCGCACCGGGCATCCCCCACGCGGGCCTCCCGAGATCAAGGTGGCGGCGGCCTGGGTTTCTTTGCAAAAGAAGGAGCCGCAGCCTGCGCACCGGGAGGTGCGTGACGTAGGTGTCCAGAGGTCACGGTCGGCGAAACCACAAGGTGCTCTACCAGCTGAGCTACACCGGCATGAAGCCGGTGACGGGACTCGAACCCGCGGCCGCCCGATTATGAGTCGAAGTAGGTCTCGCCTTCGCACCTGGACGAGGATCACGGTAGGCGGCCCGCCCGGGATGCCGCCACGCATTTACGTCGGACCCGCCTACCTCGGACCCGCCTACCTCGGACCCGCGTCCCGGACGATCACGGCGGCGACCCGGCGCCGCTCCGTCACGCCCCGTCCCGCCGGAGCCGCTCCCGGGCCTCCATCAGCGCGAAGCCCAGCAGGTTCAGCCCGCGCCAGCGGGCCGGGTCCAGGGCGCGCTCGTCGTCGGCCGCCAGCCCGATGCCCCAGATCCGGTCCATCGGGCTGGCCTCCACCAGCACCCGCTCCCCGGTCCCCAGCAGGTACCCGGCCAGCGCCGGGTCCGAGCCGAACTTGTGCACGCTGCCCTCCACCACCAGGGCGAAGCGCTCGCGCTCCCATATCTCGTTGTCGAAGCCGCGCACGAGGCGCCCGACCTTCTTGGCCTCCGCCGGGCTCTTCGCCGCCACCGCCGCCCGCTCCGCCTCGGCGTCGCCGAAGAGCCGGGCCTTTCCGGCCATCATCCAGTGCTCCGCGGTCGCATATCGGACGTCACCGACAGTGAAAGAAGCGGGCCACCACTGGCTCAGGCAGCTGGGACCGAGCCTGCCGTCCGGCTGCGGGCGGTGCCCCCAGAACGGCAGGTACTTCACCCGCTCACCACGGCTGACCTGCTTGATCAGTTCGTCGATCATCTCCATGCACGCGAGTCTGGCAGTCGCCACTGACACTTCGTACGGGTTTTTCGGTGTGCCTCGACACATGGTCGACCGATTCCGTCGCGTAATCAAAGAGCAACAACGGAATCACTTGGCCGAGGGCATCACCTCTGCCAGGATCGGCACTCAATTCGAGCTGTAGCTCGAACTGTAGCTACGGAGAGCGTGAGAGCGTTATGGGCAACCGCTTCCAGGTCAAAGACCGCTTCGCGGACGGCGCACAGTACATCGACGGGCACCTGAGGCCCGGCAGCTCCGGACAGTCACACACGGTGATCGACCCGGCCACCGGCGACGAGGTCCTGACCTACGAACTCGCGAGCACCGCGGACGTCGACGAGGCCGTCGCCGCCGCCAAGAGAGCCTTCCCGGGCTGGTCCGGAGCCACCCCGGGCGAGCGGTCGGACGCCCTGCACAAGCTGGCCGCCGTACTGGCCGAGCAGGCGGAGGACTTCGCGTACGCCGAGTCCCTCCAGTGCGGCAAGCCGATCAAGCTGTCCACGGAGTTCGACGTACCGGGGACCATCGACAACACCGCCTTCTTCGCGGGCGCCGCCCGGCACCTCCAGGGGCAGGCGGCCGCCGAGTACTCGGGCGACCACACCTCGTACGTACGCCGTGAGGCCATCGGGGTCGTCGGCTCGATCGCACCCTGGAACTATCCGCTCCAGATGGCTGCCTGGAAGATCCTTCCGGCGATCGCCGCGGGCAACACCGTCGTGCTCAAGCCCGCCGAGCTGACCCCGCTGACCTCCCTGATGTTCGCGCAGGCCGCCAAGGACGCGGGCCTGCCCGACGGCGTGATCAACATCGTCACCGGCGCCGGCCGGGAAGCCGGCGAGCACCTCGTGGGCCACCCCGACGTGGTGATGACCTCCTTCACCGGCTCCACCGCCGTCGGCAAGCGGGTCGCCGAGATCGCCACCGCCACCGTCAAGCGGCTCCACCTGGAGCTCGGCGGCAAGGCCCCCTTCCTCGTCTTCGACGACGCCGACCTGGAGGCCGCCGCGCACGGCGCCGTCGCCGCCTCCCTCATCAACACCGGCCAGGACTGCACGGCCGCCACCCGCGCCTACGTCCAGCGTCCCCTGCACGACGCCTTCGTCGCCCGGGTGGCCGAGCTGATGGAGAGCGTCCGCCTCGGAGACCCCTTCGCACCCACCACCGACCTCGGCCCGCTGGTCTCGCACGCCCAGCGCGACCGGGTCGCCGCCTTCGTCGACCGGGCCCGCGGCTACGCCACCGTCGTCACCGGCGGCGAGATCCCGGCCGGCGACCTGGCCGAGGGCGCGTACTACCGGCCCACCCTCATCGCCGACGCGGCCCAGGACAGCGAGGTCGTCCAGTCCGAGATCTTCGGTCCGGTCCTCGTCGTCCTGCCCTTCGACACCGACGACGAGGGCATCGCGCTGGCCAACGACACCCCGTACGGACTCGCCGCCTCCGCCTGGAGCCGCGACCTCTACCGGGCGAACCGGGCCACCCGCGAGATCAAGGCGGGCTGCGTCTGGGTCAACGACCACATTCCGATCATCAGCGAGATGCCCCACGGGGGCTACAAGGCCAGCGGCTTCGGAAAGGACATGTCGGCCTACTCCTTCGAGGAGTACACGCAGGTCAAGCACGTGATGTACGACAACACCGCGGTGGCCGAGAAGGACTGGCACCGCACGATCTTCGGGGACCGTCCGTAACCACCCGCGGCCGACGCCGCATGGGCCCACCGCCTGACCAGCGGTACACCTCCCGAAAGGGCACAGCGCATGGAGCAGTTCGAGCCCGACCGCCTCTCGGCGGCGCAACTCGCCGCGATGCGGCGCAGCCTCACCAGCGGGCGCGGCGCCCTCACCCGCCGCTCGTTGCTGCGCGCCTCCGGAGTCGGAGCGCTCACCCTCGGAGGGCTGTCCGCCCTCACCGCGTGCGGGATCCCGCCCGCCAAACGTGAGGGCGACGCGGCCGCGGCCTCCGACGACCACTCGGCCCAGGAGAAGGAGATCAACTTCTCCAACTGGACCGAGTACATGGACACCAGCGAGGACGAGAAGAGCCGTCCCACGCTGGAGGAGTTCACCAAGCGGACCGGCATCAAGGTCAAGTACACCGAAGACATCAACGACAACGTCGAGTTCTTCGGCAAGATCCGCCCCCAGCTCGCGGCCGGCCAGGACACCGGCCGCGACCTGATCGTCGTCACCGACTGGCTCGCCGCCCGCATCATCCGCCTCGGCTGGGCGCAGAAGCTGGACCCCGCACACCTCCCGCACGCCTACGCCAACCTGATCCCGCAGTTCCGCACCCCGGACTGGGACCCGGGACGGTCCTACAGCTACCCGTGGACCGGCATCGACACCGTCATCGCCTACAACGAGAAGGCGACCGGCGGCAAGAGGGTCGACTCCGTCACCCAGCTGCTCGACGACCCCTCCCTCAAGGGCCGCGTCGGCTTCCTCACCGAGATGCGTGACAGCGTCGGCATGACCCTGCTCGACCAGGGCAAGGACCCGGCGACCTTCACCACCGCCGACTTCGACGAGGCCGTCGGCCGGCTCCAGAAGGGCGTGGACAAGAACCAGATCCGCCGCTTCACCGGCAACGACTACACGTCCGACCTGGACAAGGGCGACCTCGCCGCCTGCCTCGCCTGGGCCGGGGACATCATCCAGCTCCAGGCCGGCAATCCGGACATCAAGTACGCCATCCCCGCCCCCGGATACATCACCTCCAGCGACAACCTGCTGGTCCCCGCCAAGGCCCGGCACAAGGCCAACGCGGAGAAGCTCATCGACTTCTACTACGAGCCCGAGGTCGCCGCCCAGCTGGCCGCGTACATCAGCTACGTCTGCCCGGTCGAGGGCGTCAAGGACGAACTGGCCAAGATCGATCCCGCGCTCGCGGACAACCCCCTGATCGTCCCGGACAAGGCGATGGCCGCCAAGGCCCACGCCTTCCGCTCCCTCACCAGCGAGGAAGAGACGGCGTACGAGGAGAAGTTCGCCAAGCTCATCGGCGCCTGACGCACGCCGCGCGGCGAGCCGATCCCGCCGGACCGCGACCCGACCGCCGGACCCCTCCGGCGGCGGCGCGGCCGGCCGACTCCGCCGAGCCTCCGACCCCTTGCCCCACCCAACCCCGGGACCATCCATGACTGACAAGACCGCGGGCGGCGACGTCCGCCTCTCCGGGATCAGCAAGCACTACGGCACCTTCACCGCCGTGCACCCGCTGGATCTCACCATTCCCCAGGGCTCCTTCTTCGCCCTGCTCGGCGCCTCGGGCTGCGGGAAGACCACCACCCTGCGCATGATCGCCGGCCTGGAGGAGCCCTCCACCGGCACGGTGCACCTCGGCGACCGGGACGTCACCGACCTCCAGCCGTACAAGCGCCCGGTCAACACGGTCTTCCAGAGCTACGCGCTCTTCCCGCACCTGAGCATCTTCGAGAACGTCGCGTTCGGCCTGCGCCGCCGCGGCGTGAAGTCGGTCAAGAAGCAGGTCGACGACATGCTGGAGCTGGTCCAGCTCGGCCAGTTCGCCCAGCGCAAGCCGCACCAGCTCTCCGGTGGCCAGCAGCAGCGCGTCGCCGTCGCCCGCGCCCTGATCAACCACCCGCAGGTGCTGCTCCTCGACGAGCCGCTCGGCGCCCTCGACCTGAAGCTGCGCCGCCAGATGCAGCTGGAACTCAAGCGGATCCAGACCGAGGTCGGCATCACCTTCGTGCACGTCACGCACGACCAGGAGGAGGCCATGACCATGGCCGACACGGTCGCCGTGATGAACGGCGGCCGCGTCGAGCAGCTGGGCGCCCCCGCCGAGCTGTACGAGAACCCGGGCACCACCTTCGTCGCGAACTTCCTCGGCACCTCCAACCTCATCGAGGCCTCGGTGGACTCCGCCGGCTCCGACGTGGTCGTCTCCGCCTCCGGTACGAAGCTCCGGCTGCCCGCGGCCCGATGTTCGACCACGCCCCGCGCCGGCGGAAAGCTGCTGGTCGGTGTACGCCCGGAGAAGGTGTCCCTGGCCCCGGCCGAGGAAGCGGACACCATCGCGACGGGCCGGAACACGATCACCGGTCGTATAGCCGCCTCCTCCTTCATCGGGGTCTCCACCCAATTCGTCGTCGACAGCCCCGTCTGCCCCGAGCTGGAGGTGTACGTCCAGAACATCGAGCGGGACTCCCGCCTCGTACCGGGCGCCGAGGTGATCCTGCACTGGAACCCGGAGCACACCTTCGGCCTCGACGCGGCCCAGGACATCGACGCGGGCATCGAGACGGTGGAGGAGAGCGCATGACGACCACCGCGGCGCCGCCCCAGGCGCCCGCCCCCACCGAACCCCCCGTGCACAAGGCGTCCCTGCGCAAGCGGCTGATCCCGTACTGGCTGCTGCTGCCGGGCATCCTGTGGCTGCTGGTCTTCTTCGTGCTGCCGATGATCTACCAGGCCTCCACCTCGGTGCAGACCGGCTCCCTCGAAGAGGGCTTCCAGGTCACCTGGCACTTCGGGACCTACTGGGACGCCTTCACCGAGTACTACCCGCAGTTCCTGCGCTCCCTGCTCTACGCGGGCACCGCGACCGCGCTGTGCCTGCTCCTCGGGTACCCGCTGGCCTACCTGATCGCCTTCAAGGCGGGCCGCTGGCGCAACCTGCTGCTCGTCCTGGTCATCGCCCCGTTCTTCACCAGCTTCCTGATCCGCACCCTGGCCTGGAAGACGATCCTGGCCGACGGCGGACCGGTCGTCGGCGTCCTCAACAGCGTCGGCTTCCTCGATGTCACCAGCTGGCTCGGCATGACCGAGGGGGACCGGGTGCTGGCCACGCCGCTCGCGGTGGTCTGCGGTCTGACGTACAACTTCCTCCCCTTCATGATCCTGCCGTTGTACTCCTCGCTGGAGCGCATCGACACCCGCCTCCACGAGGCGGCCGGCGACCTGTACGCCCGCCCCGCCACGGTCTTCCGCAAGGTGACCTTCCCGCTCTCGATGCCGGGCGTGGTCTCGGGCACCCTGCTCACCTTCATCCCGGCGAGCGGCGACTACGTGAACGCCGAACTGCTCGGCTCCACGGACACCCGGATGATCGGCAACGTCATCCAGTCGCAGTACCTGCGGATCCTCGACTACCCGACGGCGGCCGCGCTGTCCTTCATTCTCATGGCGATCGTGCTGATCATGGTCACCATCTACATCCGCCGAGCGGGGACGGAGGACCTGGTCTGATGCGCAACCCCCTCACCTGGCTCCGGCGCAACCTGGTCGTCATCGCGGGCCTCGGCACGCTCGCGTACATGATCCTGCCGAACGTCGTCGTCACCGTCTTCTCCTTCAACAACCCCACCGGGCGGTTCAACTACGCCTGGCAGGAGTTCTCCCTCGACGCGTGGAAGGACCCCTGCGGGGTCGCCGACATGTGCGGGTCGCTGTCCCTCTCGCTCCAGATCGCGCTCTGGTCCACCCTCGTCGCGACCGCGCTGGGCACCGCCATCGCCTTCGCGCTCGTGCGCTACCGCTTCCGGGCGCGCGGCGCGGTCAACTCGCTGATCTTCCTGCCCATGGCCATGCCCGAGATCGTGATGGCGGCCTCGCTGCTCGCGCTCTTCCTCAACATGGGCATCCAGCTGGGCTTCTGGACGATCCTGATAGCCCACATCATGTTCTGCCTCAGCTTCGTCGTCGCCGCGGTCAAGGCGCGCGTCCTGTCCATGGACCCGCGGCTGGAGGAGGCCGCCCGCGACCTCTACGCCGGCCCGGTGCAGACCTTCGTACGGGTCACCCTGCCGATCGCGGCACCCGGTATCGCGGCGGGCGCGCTGCTCTCCTTCGCGCTCTCCTTCGACGACTTCATCATCACCAACTTCAACTCGGGCAACACCGTCACCTTCCCCATGTTCGTGTGGGGCTCGGCCCAGCGCGGTACGCCCGTGCAGATCAACGTCATCGGTACGGCGATGTTCGTCATCGCGGTGCTGGTGGTCCTGGCCGGCCAGATGGTCGGCAACCGCCGTAAGAAGGCACAACCGAAGTAATTCGGGAAAGCACGTCATCAGTTCCGTAGGGAGTTGGAAGACATGGCCCCAGTCGCCATGCGTAGTGTTGCGAAATCCCTTTCCGAAGCGAAGCCGGTCTCGTACTGGCTGGACGACCCCGGCAAGCCGGCCCCCGAGCCGGCGCTGACCTCCGACGAGCGCTGCGACCTGCTGGTCATCGGCGGCGGCTACAGCGGACTGTGGACCGCGCTGATCGCCAAGGAGCGCGACCCCGGGCGGGACGTCGTACTGATCGAGAGCAAGGAGGCGGGCTGGGCCGCCTCCGGCCGCAACGGCGGATTCTGCGCCGCCTCCCTCACCCACGGCCTGAGCAACGGAATGGCCCGCTGGCCCGGTGAGCTGGCGAAACTGGAGGAGATGGGCGCCCGGAACCTCGACGCCATCGAGGAGGCTGTCGCCCGCTACGGCATCGACTGCGACTTCGAGCGGACCGGCGAGATCGACGTCGCCACCGAACCGCACCAGGTCGAGGAGTTGCGCGAACTGCACGAGGAGGCCCTGCGCCTGGGCCTCGCCGACGGCTCGGAGTGGCTGGACGGCGAGGCGGTGCGCGCCGAGGTCGACTCGCCGACCTTCCTCGCGGGTCTCTGGGACCGCGACGGCGTCGCCATGCTCAACCCGGCGAGGCTGGCCTGGGGCCTCAAGCGGGCCTGCCTGGAGCTCGGGGTGCGGATCTACGAGAACACCCGCGGGCTGAAGCTGGCCGCGGTCGGCTCCGGGATGACCGTGACGACCCCCTACGGCACGATCCTCGCGCGCCGGGTCGCCCTTGGCACGAACATCTTCCCCTCGCTGGTCCGGCGGGTCCGCCCGTTCACCGTCCCGGTCTACGACTACGCGCTGATGAGCGAGCCGCTCGACGAGGGCCAACTGGCCGCGATCGGCTGGAAGCGGCGGCAGGGGCTCGGCGACAGCGCCAACCAGTTCCACTACTTCCGGATCACCCGCGACAACCGGATCCTGTGGGGCGGCTACGACGCGATCTATCCCTACCGGGGGAAGCTCGACTCCGAGTACGACCACCGCCCCGAGACCTACCTCAAGCTAGCGGAGCACTTCTTCACCGCCTTCCCGCAGCTGGAGGGCTTGAAGTTCAGCCACGCCTGGGGCGGCGCGATCGACACCTGCTCGCGCTTCTCCGCCTTCTTCGGCACCGCGCACGCGGGGAAGGTGGCCTACGCGGCCGGCTACACCGGGCTCGGCGTCGGAGCCACCCGGTTCGGGGCCGAGGTGATGCTCGACCTGCTGGACGGGCTCACCACCGAGCGCACGAAGCTGGAGATGGTGAAGTCCAAGCCGATGCCGTTCCCGCCCGAGCCCTTCGCCTGGACCGGGATCGCGCTCACCAAGTGGTCCTTGGCCCGCGCGGACGCCCGGGGCGGTCACCGGAACCTGTGGCTGAAGGTGATGGACAAGCTCGGCCTGGGCTTCGACAGCTAGTGCCGTCGTCTCTTTCGGATCTTGTCGGCCCGGCAAGATCCGGAAGAGACCGCCTGGCCGCGCACGGAGCGCCGGTCGCAGCGCCGCGCGCCCCCGGCGGCGGCCGCCGGTCACCGTGTGACCCGATTCACCACCATGGAGTAACGCAACCCGCGTCATACCCGCGCCCGGCCCCGCTCTCTCCAGGTGAGAACCCCTCACCTACAGGGAACGGAGGCCGGGCGATGACGATTCCGGGGGCCAGGACGGCGGTGGAATGGTTGGTATCGGCGGCGCCGGACCCGGACGCCTGCCGGTGGGAGTGGGAGCGCAACCCCCTCGGGGTCGCCCTGCTGCCCGCCGGCCGCCACTGGGACGTGCTGATCCTGCCCGGGGAGCTCGGGCGACCGACCCTCGACGTGCTCCGGCTGATCCTCGACCGGCCCGGCCCGGTGCTCGCCGATCTCGGCGCCGCGCGGTGGAGCGGCACAGCGATGCCGCGGCTGGGCTTCTTCGTGCCCGCGGGCACGTCGTCGAGGTGGCTCGGCACGGGGGTACGGGGTGCCGGGCGCGGGAGTTGGATCGTGGTCCCGCATCCCGGCCGGGCGGCCGACGGGCTCCGCTGGCTGGTGCTCCCGGACGGCGAGGGGACGCTCACCGACCCGGCCGTGCTGGAGCTCGCGATGCACGAGGCGGCCGCGTGCGTGCCGGCGAGGGAAGGCCGGAGGTCTTGACAAGGGCATTGGTCTGGACCATCTTGGGCGCCGCTGACCCCCTCCATCCCCCCAGGCACCGGAGGCAGTTGTGCGCAGAGCCCTGTCCCTCCTTACGGCCGCCGCCCTCGCGGTGGCCGGATTCCTCGCCGCGGGCCCGCCGGCCGCGGCGGCCGACGCCGACCTCGTACGCAACGGCGGCTTCGAGGCCGGCCTCGACGGCTGGAGCTGCTCGGGCGGCAGCGGAGCCGTCGTCACCACGCCCGTCCACGGCGGCGGTTCCGCCCTGCGGGCCACCCCGGCCGGCCAGGACAACGCCCGCTGCTCCCAGACCGTCACCGTCGTGCCCGACTCGACGTACACGCTCGCCGCGTGGGTGCAGGGCGCGTACGTCTACCTCGGCGCGAGCGGCACCGGCACCACCGACGTGTCGACCTGGACGCAGACACCGGGAGCGTGGAAGCGGCTGACGACCACCTTCCGCACGGGCCCGTCCACCACCTCGGTGACGGTCTGGACCCACGGCTGGTACGGCCAGAGCGCCCACCTCACCGACGACCTCACCCTGGTCGGCCCGGACCCCGGCGGTCCCGGCGGGCCCCAACTCCCGGCCGCCCCCACCGGCCTGACCGCCTCCGCCACCTCGTCGACCTCGGTCACGCTGAGCTGGTCCGCGGTCCCGGGCGCCACCTCGTACACCGTCCACCGGGACGGCGCCGCGCCCCTGACCGTCACCTCGGCCTCGGCAGCCGTGACCGGCCTGACCGCGGCCACCACCTACACCTTCACGGTCGGCGCGGTGAACGCGGCGGGCGCGGGCCCGCAGAGCGCGCCCGTCACCGCGACCACGCCCGGCGGCGGGGGAGGCGGCGGCGGTGGCCTGCCCGCGCACGCGCTCGTCGGCTACCTGCACGCGAGCTTCGCCAACGGCTCCGGCTACGTCCGCATGGCCGACGTCCCCGCCTCCTGGGACGTCATCAACCTCGCCTTCGGCGAACCCACCTCGGTGACCTCGGGCGACATCCGCTTCCGGCTCTGCCCGGTCGCCGAATGCCCGAACGTCGAATCCGAGGCCGAGTTCAAGGCGGCCGTCAAGGCCAAGCAGGTGGCCGGCAAGAAGGTGCTGATCTCGATCGGCGGCCAGAACGGCCAGGTCCAGCTCGCGACCGCGGCCGCCCGGGACACCTTCGTCTCCTCCGTCAGCAAGATCATCGACGAGTACGGGCTCGACGGCCTGGACATCGACTTCGAGGGACACTCCCTGTCCCTGGCCACCGGGGACACCGACTTCCGGGCGCCCACCACCCCGGTGATCGTGAACCTGATCTCGGCCGTGAAGACCCTGAAGGCCAAGTACGGCCCGGAGTTCGTCCTGACCATGGCCCCGGAGACCTTCTTCGTCCAGCTGGGCTACCAGTACTACGGCTCCGGCCCCTGGGGCGGCCAGGACCCGCGAGCCGGCGCGTACCTCCCGGTCATCCACGCCCTGCGCGACGACCTCACGCTGCTCCACGTCCAGGACTACAACTCGGGCTCGATCATGGGCCTCGACAACCAGTACCACTCCATGGGCGGCGCCGACTTCCACATCGCCATGACCGACATGCTGCTCACCGGATTCCCGGTCGCCGGGAACACCGCGCGCGTCTTCCCGGCCCTGCGTCCGGACCAGGTCGCCATCGGCCTGCCGGCCACGACCAATGCGGGCAACGGCCACACCTCACCGGCCGAGGTGACCAAGGCACTGAACTGCCTGACGAAGAAGACCGACTGCGGGAGCTACGCGACCCACGGCACCTGGCCGGGCCTGCGCGGCCTGATGACCTGGTCGATCAACTGGGACCGCTTCGGAGGCTGGGAGTTCAGCCGGAACTTCGACGCCTACTTCGGCGGCTGACCCGGTCGGCCCACGCCACGCCGAGCAGCAGCGGAGTGCACATCAGCAGGCTGGCCAGAACGTCCAGCGGCCAGTGCCACCCGCGCAGGATCAGGCCGACGGCCGTCGCCCCCGTGAGGACCAGGGCGGCGGCCGTCGGCCATGCCCGGCGGGTGTACGGGCGCACGAGCAGCGCCGCGCCGAGGTAGGCCACGGCCGCGGTGGCCGTGTGTCCCGAGGGGAAGTAACCGGCGGCCCAGGGCTCCAACGGGCCGGGGCGGGCGGTCCACTCCTTGAACGGGATGACCAGCGCCGGCACCAGGGCCATCGCCAGGCCCGCGGCCGCGGCGGCCGCGCGCCGCCCGCGCCGGGCGGCGTAGGCCATGGCCAGGACGAGCACGGGCACGGCGACCGGGACGTTGCCGAGGTCGGAGAGGCGTTCGGTGACCGGGTCCGGGGCGGTACGCACCAGGGCGCGGCTCAGCGCGTGGTCCGGGGTCAGCAGCGGGCCGGACACCAGCACCTGCCAGGTGACCAGGGAGAAGAGGAGGCCGCAGACCGCGGCGATCAGGAGAGGAGTGGCCGGCCGTCCCGGAACAGGGGGGATGGTTCCGGGACGGCCGCCCGGATCGGGTTGCCGGGCGCCCCGGGGGGTTTGGGGCGAACGGCTGTCCGATCGGTGAGGAGTGTGCGCGAACGCATGCCCAGTACGGTGCTGGGGAAGCCCAGTACTGGTGTCGCCCCCGGTTTCCCTGGAGCGGGGTGTCTCACTCATCTGCAGAAACCGTACGGCAGCGGAAGGGGGACCGACAGCAGGATCGTGCTCCCGCCATCGGCCCCCCACACCTTCTTCACAGCGTCCGCCCGTTACCGGCGGTAGGGGCCGGTCGCTGCGCGCGCACGTTCTAGCCGTTCGATCAGATGGCCGTGCCGATGGCCGCGAACGCGGCCTCGATCAGGTCCAGGCCCTCGTTCAGCAGGTCCTCGCCGATGACGATCGGCGGGAGGAAGCGGAGCACGTTGCCGTAGGTGCCGCAGGTGAGGACGAGCAGGCCCTCGGCGTGGCAGGCCTTGGCGAGCGCGCCGGCCGCCTCCGGGAACGGGGTCTTGGACACCGGGTCCTTGACCAGCTCGATCGCGATCATGGCGCCGCGGCCGCGGATGTCGCCGATGATGTCGTACTTCTCCTGCATCGCCGTCAGGCGGGCCTTCATGACGGACTCGATCTTCTTCGCCGCGGCGTTGAGGTCGAGCTCCTTCATGGTCTCGATGGAGCCGAGCGCACCGGCGCAGGCCACCGGGTTACCGCCGTAGGTGCCACCCAGGCCACCCGCGTGCGCGGCGTCCATGATCTCGGCGCGGCCGGTCACGGCGGCGAGCGGCAGACCGCCCGCGATGCCCTTGGCGGTGGTGATCAGGTCCGGGACGATGCCCTCGTCCTCGCACGCGAACCACTGGCCGGTGCGGCAGAAGCCGGACTGGATCTCGTCGGCGACGAAGACGATGCCGTTGTCGTTGGCGAACTTCACGAGCGCGGGCAGGAAGCCCTTGGCCGGCTCGATGAAGCCGCCCTCGCCGAGGACCGGCTCGATGATGATCGCGGCGACGTTCTCGGCGCCGATCTGCTTGGTGATCTGGTCGATCGCCTGGGCGGCGGCCTCGGGGCCGCAGTTCTCGGCGCCGGTGGGCCAGCGGTAGCCGTAGGCGACCGGGACGCGGTAGACCTCGGGGGCGAACGGACCGAAGCCCTGCTTGTACGGCATGTTCTTCGCGGTCAGCGCCATGGTGAGGTTCGTACGGCCGTGGTAGCCGTGGTCGAAGACGACGACGGCCTGGCGCTTGGTGTACGCACGGGCGATCTTGACGGCGTTCTCGACGGCCTCGGCGCCGGAGTTGAACAGGGCCGACTTCTTGGCGTGGGTACCCGGGGTCAGCTCGGCGAGGGCCTCGCAGACCTCCACGTAGCCCTCGTACGGGGTGACCATGAAACAGGTGTGGGTGAAGTCGGCGAGCTGCGCGGAGGCGCGGCGCACGACGGCCTCGGCGGAGGCGCCGACCGAGGTCACGGCGATGCCGGAGCCGAAGTCGATCAGGCGGTTGCCGTCGACGTCCTCGATGATGCCGCCGCCCGCGCGGGCCGTGAAGACGGGCAGCACGGAGCCCACGCCACCGGCCACGGTCTGCAGACGGCGGGCCTGCAGCTCCTGCGACTTCGGGCCGGGGATCGCGGTGACGATCTTGCGCTCCTGCGGAACAGCGGTCATAGAGGGCTCCTGGGGGGTGTTTTCGGACGCACTTGTCTCTTTGTCCGCAGGCTAGGCCCGGGAGCGGTGGTCCTGCATGCTCCGTTCGGTAGTGATCACCGCGTGTCCTTGTCCGTGACGGCCATAGGAAGGATGCGGGCGCGCGTCTTGTGGACGGCACGGCGAAGAGGAGAGCGCGTACCGGCCCACGGCCGACGCCGGGCAACTACATTGAGCGACGCAGCGCAGGCACGGGCAGGGGGCAGGGGTTTCATGGACACCGACGGCACGCACGAGACGCGCCCACCCCGGGCCGGGCACGTCCCGAGACCGACCGCCCCGCCGACCCCCCACCTCCCCCCGAAGCCCTCGCACGCGCCGACGGCCGGACCGACGCTGGGCGACTGGCTGCGTCACCCGCGCACCTCGGACGGTCCGGGCGTATGGACGTACGGGCACGTGCCGCGGGCCACCGAGGAGCCCGAGGAGACCCCCACCCGCCAACTCGTCAGCGGGGCCCTGATCTCCCTGCTGGCGGGGCTGCTGCTCTGGTCGCTGTTGTGGAACAACTACCTGGGCGGCTTCTGGCTCTGGCCGATGTACATGTTCACGCCGGACTCCTGGGCCCACACCCACGCCGCCGTGGTCGTCGCGTACGTCTGGTACGGCATTGTCGTCGCGGTCCTGGCGATCGGCTTCGGGCGTCTCGGCCGCTGGCCCGAACTGGGTCGGCGGCTCCTCGGCAGCCGCCTCCTGCGGGTCGTGCAGCCCACGCCCCTGCCCGACTCCGCCCACCCCGAAGCCGGCGGCCCGGACGATCCCGCGCGGTGGCCGCAGTTGCGGGCCGCCGGGCTCGGGGAGGTGGCCGAGCGGTTGGAGGCCGAGGCCGGGGGTGGGCGGATGAACGACGTGGACTACACCCGGATCCGGCGCGCGTGGGACTCCGTGCGCGTCGACCCGTCCCGCATGCGGGCCTTCGCCGACGCCGTGCGCGACAAGGGCGCCGCGGCCTGTGTGCACCCGTCCGGGGCGCGGGACCTGCCCGTGCGGGCCGCCCGGCACGATCTGCTCGCCCGGCAGGTGCTGCTCGGCACCGTGGAGGACGGCACGCGCAACCCCTACTCCCGCCGCGGCACCGCCCTCGCCCTCGACCCCGACGTGCTCGGTACCTCCCTGCTCGCTGTCGGGCCCTCCGGCACCGGCAAGACCCGGCGGCTGGTGCGGCCCGTCGTCGAGTCGCTCTCGCTCCAGGCCCTCGCCGGCCAGGCCGCCGTCGTCGCCGTCGGAGCCGCCGGCGCCCAGCTCGGCCCGGACGCCGCCTTCGACGTCGTGGTCCGGGTCGGCGACCCCGCCTCCGTCTACGACCTCGACCTCTACGGCGGCGCCACCGACCCCGACGAGGCCGCCACGCTGCTCGCCGAGGCCTTCGTCGGAGACGTTCCCGGGACGGACGTACGCCGGGCCGCCACCGCCCTCGCCCAACTCCTCGGGCCGTTCCGCGCTGCGTACGAACGCTTCCCGGCCGTGCCCGAGCTGCGCGAGCTGCTCGACGGCCTCCCCACCGCCTTCGACACCCTGCGCCGCGACCTCGCCGGGCAGCACGCCATGCTCCGCGAGCTGGATGCCCGGGCCCGCCAGCACGGCGCCCCCGCCGACCCCGGCCCGGCCCTCGCCGATCGGGTGGCCCTGCTGGACCGACCCGCCTTCGCCGGCTTCTTCGACACCACCGGCCAGGGTCGGCCGTTCTCGCTGCGCGCCCTGGAACACCCGATCCGTGTCCGCGTGGACCTGCCCGAGCGCGGGCACGCCGACGCCTCGCGGATGCTCGCCCGGTTGCTGCTCGCCCAGTTCAACGCCGCCGCGGCCGCCCGCACCGACCGCTCCCTCTTCGCCTTCCTCGCCTTCGACGACGCCTCCCACACCCTGACCGCCGGGACCGTGCGGGGCGTCCAGCGGCTGCGCTCGGCCCACGCGGGCGTCCTGCTCACGCTGCGCACGCTGGACGACGTACCGGAGGAGCTGCGGACGCCGCTGCTCGGGTCCGTCGGCTGCCGGATGGCCTTCTCCGGGGTCACCACCTGGGACGGGAAGCGGTTCGCCGAGGCCTGGGGCACCGAGTGGGTGGAGACCCGCGACGTCACCCACCGCACCGTCTTCGCCGACCAACCGCTCACCCGCCTGATGCACTCCTTCCGCAAGCTCGTCACCGGCAAGGCCGTCACCACGGACGCCGTGACCGTGCGCCAGGTGGAGCGCGAGCGGTGGTCCGCCTCCGACCTGGCGCACGCCGTGCCACCGGGGCACGCGGTGCTGTCGCTGACCTCGGTGCGCGGGGAACGGGCGGCTCCGCTGCTGGTCCGCCTGGCCGGAACGTCCTGACCCGCACCCCGACCCGTACGAGGTGGCAGAATCGAGGGGAGTCGTTCGTACGACACGGCGAAATCCGCCCGCGGGTCCCCCGCTTCTGCCGGCCGTCCTCCGCTCCGTCGCCCCCTCCCGCTAAGGCCACTGGTAACCGATGCCGCTCACCCTCGCCTCACTCGTCCAGCACTCGGCGCTCAAGCTCAGCGTCCGGGCGGGGGAGGGGCGCCTCGACACCCCTGTGCGCTGGGCCCACGTCAGTGAGCTCGCCGACCCCGTCCCCTACATGGAGGGCGGGGAGCTGCTCCTGATCACCGCGATGAAGCTGGACGCCGGGGACCCGGAGGAGATGCGCGCCTACGTACGCCGCCTCGCCGCCGCCGGGGTCGTCGGCATCGGCTTCGCGATCGGGGTCAACTACGAGGAGATCCCCGAAGCGCTCGTCGAGGCCGCGCGGACCGAGGACATGCCGCTGCTGGAGGTACCCCGTCGGACCCCCTTCCTGGCGATCAGCAAGGCGGTCTCCGCGGCCCTCGCGGCGGACCAGTACCGGGCCGTGACCGCCGGATTCGAGGCCCAGCGGGAGCTGACGCGGGCCGCGCTCTCCGTCGACGGCCCCACCGAGCTGCTGGTGAAGCTGGCCGCGCACGTCCACGGCTGGGCCGCCCTGTACGACACCTCGGGCGCGGTCGTCGCGGCCGCACCCGACTGGGCCGCGCGCCGCGCCGCCCGGCTGACCCCCGACGTGGAACGGCTGCGGGAGCGCCCGGCGCCCGCGAGCGCCGTGGTCGGCGGCTCCGAGGACCGCGTCGAACTCCAGTCCCTCGGTACGGGCCGGCGGGCACGCGGCGCACTCGCCGTCGGTACCGCCGCCCCGCTGGGGACCGCCGAGCGGTACGCCGTGCACTCCGCCGTCGCGCTGCTCACCCTCACCACCGAGCGCTCGCGCTCGCTGCACGACGCCGAGTCCCGGCTGGGGGCCGCGGTGTTGCGGATGCTGCTCGCGGGCGAGGCGGACCACGCCCGGTCCGTGGCCGGGGACCTGTACGGGGCCCTGCTGGAGGCGCCGTTCCGACTCGTCGTGGCCGAGCCGGCCCTGGCGGGGACCGCCCAGCCCGAAGGCCTGGCGCTGCTGTCCGACGCGGTGGAGTCGGCCGCGGCCCGGACCGGGGAGGCGCTGCTCGTGGTCCCGGAGGCGGGCCGGCTCGTGGTCCTGGCCGCCGACGGGGGCTCGGCCGTACAGGCCTGCGTGGACCACGCCGAGGTACTGGAGGCGCGGCGCGGCCGGGAAGCGGCCGGACCGGAGCCGGACGAGCTGGTGGTCGGCCTGTCCGCGCCGGCCGGACCGGGCGGTGTGGCGGCGGCCCTCAAGCAGGCCGACCAGGCCCTGGCCGTGGCCCGGCGCCGCGGCCGGCCGATGGTGGAACACGAGGACATGGCGGCGGGCTCGGTCCTGCCGCTGCTGGCCGACGACGCCGTACGGGCCTTCGCGGACGGCACCCTGCGCGCCCTGCGGGAACACGACGCGACCGGGCGCGGTGACCTGGTGGCCTCGCTCCAGGCCTGGCTCTCCCGCCACGGGCAGTGGGACGCGGCCGCGGCCGACCTGGGCGTGCACCGACACACCCTGCGCTACCGGATGAAGCGGGTCGAGGAGATCCTCGGCCGCTCCCTGGAGGACCCCGACGTCCGCATGGAGCTGTGGCTCGCCCTCAAGGCCACCTCGACCCCGTCCTGAGCCGACCCCTGAGCCGACCCCGTCCTGAGCCGGCCCCGGCCCCGGCCGGACCGCGCCGCGCCGCAGCCCCGTCCGGCGGTCTGCACAGTGACAAAGCGGCGAAGCGCGACGACCCGCCGCTCCATCAGGGACAAACGCCGAAACCCCGACGGAGTTCTACGGTGGAGGGGTCAGGACCCACCGCACACTCTCGAAGGGCCGGGATTCGCATGACTTCCACCCACGCCTTCTGGCTCGCCGGCCGCCAGGCCACCGGCGAGGACAGCTTCGACGTCCACTCCCCGTGGGACGGCCGAACGGTCGGCACGGTCAGCGTGCCCACCGACGAGCAGGTCGAAGAAGCCGTGGCCGCGGCGTACGCCGTGACGGCGGAGTTCTCCGCCACCCCCGCCCACGTACGGGCCGCCGCCCTGGACCACGTGTCCAAGCGACTCGCCGAGCGCACCGAGGAGATCGCCCAGCTGATCTCCGCCGAGAACGGCAAGCCCGTCAAGTGGGCCCGCGGTGAGGTCGGCCGTGCGGTGTCCGTGTTCCGCTTCGCCGCCGAAGAGGCCCGCCGCTTCAACGGTGGAGAGGCCCAGCGCCTGGACACCGACGCCGGTGGTGTCGGCCGCCTCGCGCTGACCCGCCGCTTCGTCAAGGGCCCGGTCCTCGGCATCGCGCCGTTCAACTTCCCGCTGAACCTGTGCGCCCACAAGGTGGCCCCGGCCATCGCCGTCGGCGCGCCGATCATCCTCAAGCCGGCCCCGGCCACGCCGCTCTCCGGCCTGATCCTGGGTGAGCTGCTCGCCGAGACCGACCTCCCGGCCGGCTCCTGGTCGGTCCTGCCGGTCGCCAACGACAAGATGCCGGCCCTGGTCAAGGACGAGCGCCTGCCCGTCATCTCCTTCACCGGTTCCGACACCGTGGGCTACGCCATCCAGCAGTCGGTGCCCCACAAGCACTGCACCCTGGAGCTCGGCGGCAACGCCGCGGCCGTCGTCCTGGACGACTGGTCCTCCGAGGCCGACCTCGACTGGGCCGCGACCCGCATCGCGACCTTCTCGAACTACCAGGCCGGCCAGTCCTGCATCTCCGTGCAGCGCGTGATCGCCGACGCCTCCGTCTACGACCGCCTCGTCGAGAAGGTCGTCGAGAAGGTCCAGGCCCAGGTCACCGGCGACCCGTCCGACTCCGCCACCGACGTCGGCCCCCTCGTCTCCGAGGCCGCCGCCCAGCGTGTCGAGTCCTGGGTCGACGAGGCCGTGGCCGGCGGCGCCAAGCTGCTGACCGGCGGGAAGCGCGCGGGTGCCTCGTACGAGCCCACCGTCCTGGCCCACGTGCCGGACGGCGTCAAGCTCGCCACCGAGGAGGTCTTCGGGCCGGTCCTGACGCTGAAGAAGGTCGAGAACACCGACGAGGCCTTCGCCGCCGTCAACGACTCGAAGTTCGGTCTGCAGACCGGCGTCTTCACCCGGAACGTGCAGACCGCGTTCCGCGCCCACCGCGAGCTCGAGGTCGGCGGTGTGATCATCGGTGACGCGCCGTCCTACCGCGCCGACCAGATGCCGTACGGCGGCGTCAAGCAGTCCGGTGTGGGTCGCGAGGGCGTCCGCTACGCGATGGACGACTACACGTACGAGAGGGTCCTGGTCCTGACCGGCCTCGACATCTGATCTCGTACGGCCATGGAGCCGACGGCCGGAGCCCACTGTGCGGGGGCTCCGGCCGTCCCCTTTTCTCGGGGCTCGGTTCGCCTCCGGGGCGCCGATGCCGGCTCCAGGACGCCGTACGTCCTCGGTACCGCTCGTTCCTCGCGGTTCCTCCGGGCGCTCGGCGTCCTTCGCCGGCGCGCCCCTTCGGCTCACCCACCCGGGCGTAGGCGCGCCGACGGGCCGGATTTCCCTCGCTCGGACGGCCCGGCTTTTCCCGGCGGGCCGGAGAGGGTACGACTCACAGGTAGCACCGGCCAGTAGGCCGGTACCAACGACTCCGGCGGCGAGGTGAGTCCCCGCATGTCCGCAACACAGCCCGCACAGCCCAAGGTGACCGAGCGCGAGGCACGGCAGGTCGCGGAGGCGGCCCGGGAACAGGACTGGCGCAAGCCCAGCTTCGCCAAGGAACTCTTCCTGGGGCGTTTCCGGCTCGACCTGATCCACCCCCATCCGCTCCCCGCCGACGAGGACGTCCGGCGGGGCGAGGCCTTCCTGGCCCGACTGCGGGAGTTCTGCGAGACCCGCGTCGACGGGGCCCTCATCGAGCGCGAGGCGAAGATCCCCGACGAGACCGTGCGCGGCCTCAAGGAACTCGGCGCCCTCGGGATGAAGATCGACCCCAAGTACGGCGGCCTCGGCCTCACCCAGGTCTACTACAACAAGGCGCTGGCCCTCGTCGGATCGGTCAGCCCGGCCATCGGGGCCCTGCTCTCCGCCCACCAGTCGATCGGCGTGCCCCAGCCGCTGAAGATGTTCGGCACGCAGGAGCAGAAGGACACCTACCTGCCCCGCTGCGCCACCACCGCCATCAGCGCCTTCCTGCTCACCGAGCCCGACGTGGGGTCCGACCCCGCGCGCCTGGCCACCACGGCGGTCCCCGACGGCGACGACTACGTGCTCGACGGCGTGAAGCTGTGGACGACCAACGGGGTCGTCGCGGACCTGCTCGTCGTGATGGCCCGCGTACCGAAGTCCGAGAACCGCCGCGGCGGCATCACCGCCTTCGTCGTCGAGGCGGACTCGCCGGGCATCACCGTCGAGCACCGCAACGCCTTCATGGGCCTGCGCGGCCTGGAGAACGGTGTGACCCGCTTCCACCGGGTACGGGTCCCCGCGGCCCAGCGCATCGGCGCCGAGGGCGCCGGCCTCAAGATCGCCCTGACCACACTCAACACCGGCCGGCTGTCCCTGCCCGCCATGTGCGTCGGCGCCGGCAAGTGGTGCCTGAAGATCGCCCGCGAGTGGTCCGGGGTCCGCGAGCAGTGGGGCCGGCCGGTCGCGCGGCACGAGGCGGTCGGCGCGAAGATCTCCTTCATCGCCGCCACCACCTTCGCCCTCGAAGCCGTGGTCGACCTCGCCTCCCAGATGGCCGACGAGGACCGCAACGACATCCGCATCGAGGCCGCCCTCGCCAAGCTCTACGGCTCCGAGATGGCCTGCCTGATGGCCGACGAACTCGTCCAGATCCGCGGCGGGCGCGGCTTCGAGACCGCCGAATCCCTCGCCGCCCGCGGCGAACGCGCCGTCCCCGCCGAGCAGATGCTCCGCGACCTGCGCATCAACCGGATCTTCGAGGGCTCCACCGAGATCATGCACCTGCTGATCGCCCGCGAGGCCGTCGACGCCCACCTCTCGGTGGCCGGCGACCTCATCGACCCGGAGAAGGCACTCGGAGACAAGGCCAGGGCCGGAGCCCGCGCCGCCGGGTTCTACGCCCGCTGGCTGCCCAAACTCGCCACCGGCCCCGGCCAGGTACCCGGCACCTACCGCGCCTTCCACCCCGGCGGCCACCCCGACCTCTCCACCCACCTGCGCTACGTGGAACGCAGCGCCCGCAAACTCGCCCGATCCACCTTCTACGCCATGTCCCGCTGGCAGGGCCGGATGGAGACCAAGCAGGGCTTCCTCGGCCGGATCGTCGACATCGGCGCCGAGCTCTTCGCGATGAGCGCGGCCTGCGTCCGCGCCGAGCACCTGCGCGCCACCGGCGCCCACGGCCGCGAGGCCTACCAACTGGCCGACGCCTTCTGCGAGCAGTCCCGGCTGCGCGTCGAGGAACTCTTCGGCCGACTCTGGTCCAACACCGACGACCTCGACCGCAAGGTGGTCGCGGGCGTGCTGTCCGGCACCTACGCCTGGCTGGAGGAGGGCGTCCTCGACCCCTCCGGCGACGGCCCCTGGATCGCGGACGCGACGCCCGGACCCTCGACCCGGAAAAACGTGCACCGCCCCCTTCGTTGACCTGCGATCATCGCCGAACGTCGGACAGACGTACGAGGATGAGTACGAGTACTGGTACGCGTACGAGCACAGCGCGAGGCGGACGAGAACGATGTCGACGGCCGAGGAAGACCGCACCAGCCGACGGCTGGCCTGGTGCGTGGCGCACCTGCTGCGCCACGCACCGGACCACGTCGTCACCGACATGATCGGCAGGCTGGACGACCCCACCCGCAAATACCTGTGCCGGGACGAGTGGCTGTCGGCCTCGACCGTCACCCTGCTGCTGCGCCATGGCAGCGCGGCCGACCGGACCTTCATCGCGCGCAACCCCCGGGTCGTGGGCCGGCCGCTGCCCGGCCTGCCCGGGCCCGCCCGCTACGCCCGCCGCCGCACACCCCCCGAACTCCTGCCGGTGCTCCGCGCCGAACTCGGCCGGGACCCCGACGAGGAACCGCTCGACGCGGCCGAGCTCGTCGGCCTGCTGCGCCGGCACGGCCGGCGCGGACCGCGGGTCCCGCTGGACATCCTGGCCCTGCGGCAGCGGCCGGACCCGGAACCGCTCCTCGCCGAGCACCTGCGCGAGCCGCTGCCGACCGGCGCGGTCGAGGCCCTGCTGCTCGCCCTGGACCTGCCCCTGGAGACCGTCCACGCCTTCCTGGCCGCCCCGGCGGGCCCGTCCGACGGGCGCTCCTGGCACCGACCCGCCGTCCGCGCCGTGCGGATGGGCCGGGTCACGCACGAGGAACTCGTCACCCACATCGCCCCCGCCCACCGGACCCTGCTGCTCGCCCGCCTCCCCGACACCGACGGCCTTCGCTGGACCCTGCCCGAACAGGCCGGTATGCAGAGCGCCGTCCTGCGGGCCCTGCGCCCGCTCGGGGACGATCCCCGCATGTGGGCGGAACTGCTGCGGCACGCCCCCGGCCACCGGGGCCCGCTGCCCGCGCTGGTCGCCGCCCTCGCCGACGGCACCGTGCCCGAGGCGGCCGACGCGGGGGAGCCCGGTACCGACCTCGTCCGCGCCGTACGCCACCTGACGCCGACGGCCGGCGAACCGTACGGGGGCGTCGAGCGCGAGCTGGCCCTGACGAGCCTCGCCGTACCGATGGACAGCGTCGCGGAGGACGTCCGCTGGGTCCGCGACTGCCTCGACCGCGGCCTGCTCACCGGCCACGACGTGATCCGGCACAAGCTGCCCGCCTGCTGGGCCCTGGACCAGGACCACTGGCTGGGCGACGTGGACCACCCCGACCGGCACGACCGCCCCGCGGCCGTCCTCGCCTCCCACGCCGAGGCCGACCAGCTGCTGGCCCTCGCCCTCGACGAGGACCCCGAAGCCTGGTGGAACGTGGCCCGGACGCTCCCGGAGTTCGCCGGAACCCTCCCGCACCTGCTTCTGCGGGTAACGGAAGGGGGCTCCGTGTCCGGCCGCTCCTGACTTGCGGCAACAATGGGGGGCATGAGCGACCGCCCAGCCCCCCTCGCCGACCCGCACCTCCTCTTCGACCCCGCGGCCGGCCTCCGGGACATCGTCATCCTCGGGTCCACCGGGTCCATCGGGACCCAGGCCATCGACCTCGCCCTGCGCAACCCGGACCGGTTCAAGGTCACCGCGCTGTCCGCCGCCGGAGGGCGGGTGGAGCTGCTGGCCGAGCAGGCCCGGCAGCTGCGGGTCCGGGCCGTGGCCGTGGCCCGCGAGGACGTCGTACCGGCCCTGAAAGAGGCGCTGAGCGCCCGGTACGGCGCGTCCGAGCCGCTGCCCGAGATCCTGGCCGGACCGGACGCCGCGGCCGAACTCGCCGCCTCCGAATGCCACACCGTCCTCAACGGCATCACCGGTTCCATCGGCCTGGCGCCGACCCTCGCCGCGCTGCGGGCGGGCCGGACCCTGGCCCTGGCCAACAAGGAGTCGCTGATCGTCGGCGGCCCGCTGGTCAAGGCCCTCGCGAAGCCCGGCCAGATCATCCCCGTGGACTCCGAGCACGCCGCGCTCTTCCAGGCGCTCGCCGCCGGCACCCGGGCCGACGTCCGCAAGCTCGTGGTGACCGCCTCCGGCGGCCCCTTCCGCGGCCGCACCCGCGCCGAGCTGGCGAAGGTCACCGTCGAGGACGCCCTCGCCCACCCCACCTGGGCCATGGGCCCCGTGATCACCGTCAACTCCGCGACCCTGGTCAACAAGGGACTGGAGGTCATCGAGGCGCACCTGCTCTACGACATCCCCTTCGACCGCATCGAGGTCGTGGTCCATCCGCAGTCCTACGTGCACTCGATGGTGGAGTTCACCGACGGCTCCACGCTCGCCCAGGCCACCCCGCCGGACATGGGCGGCCCCATCGCGATCGGCCTCGGCTGGCCCCGACGGGTCCCCGACGCGGCCCCCGCCTTCGACTGGACCAAGGCATCCACCTGGGAGTTCTTCCCCCTGGACACCGAAGCCTTCCCGTCGGTGGGCCTCGCCCGGCACGTGGGCACCCTCGGCGGCACCGCCCCGGCCGTGTTCAACGCGGCCAACGAGGAGTGCGTGGAGGCATTCCTGGCAGGTCGGCTGCCGTTCACAGCAATCATGGATACGGTCTCTGCCGTGGTCGATGAGCACGGGACACCTGAGTCGGGAACCTCCCTGACGGTCCAGGACGTCCTAGAAGCGGAGGCCTGGGCCAGGGCCCGGGCGCGGGAGATGGCGGCACGGGCCGCCGCGGAGGCGCGCGCATGACACTACTGATGACGGTGCTCGGGGTCGTGGTCTTCGCGGTCGGCCTGCTGGTCTCCATCGCGTGGCACGAGCTGGGGCACCTCTCCACGGCCAAGATCTTCGGCATTCGCGTGCCGCAGTACATGGTGGGCTTCGGGCCGACCATCTGGTCGCGGAGGAAGGGCGAGACCGAGTACGGGATCAAGGCCATCCCCATGGGCGGCTACATCCGCATGATCGGGATGTTCCCTCCCGGCGAGGACGGCAAGGTCACCGCCCGCTCCACCTCGCCGTTCCGGTCGATGATCGAGGACGCGCGCTCGGCCGCGTACGAGGAGCTCCAGCCCGGGGACGACAACCGGCTCTTCTACACGCGCAAGCCGTGGAAGCGCGTCATCGTGATGTTCGCCGGACCGTTCATGAACCTCGTGCTGGCCGTGGCGATCTTCCTCACGACCCTGATGACCTTCGGGCTCAACACCCAGACCACCTCGGTCGCCACCGTCTCGGACTGCGTCATCCAGCAGAGCGAGAAGCGCGACAAGTGCGCCCCCGCCGACCCTGCCGCCCCCGCCAAGGCGGCCGGCCTGAAGGCGGGCGACAAGATCGTCGCCTTCAACGGCCGATCGGTCGGCGACTGGTCCGCCCTGCAGAAGGACATCCGCGCCACCGTCGGACCCGCCACGATCACCGTGGAGCGGGCCGGACAGCGGATGGACCTCAAAGCCAACCTGATCGAGAACAAGGTCGCCAAGACGGACGGCAGCGGCCGGTACGTCAAGGACGAGTACGTCACCGCCGGCTTCCTCGGTTTCGCCCCCGCCTCCGGCTACGTCCCGCAGTCCTTCGGCCAGTCCGTCGACCGCATGGGCGAGATGATGCAGGCCGGCGTGGAATCCCTGGTCGCCCTCCCCTCCAAGGTCCCGGACCTGTGGAACGCGGCCTTCAACGGGGCCGAGCGCAAGCAGGACAGCCCGATGGGCGTCGTCGGCGCGGCGCGGGTCAGCGGTGAGATCTTCACCCTCGACATCCCCGCCCAGCACCAGCTGGTCTTCTTCCTCAACCTGCTGGCCGGCTTCAACCTCTCGCTGTTCCTGTTCAACATGCTGCCGCTGCTCCCGCTCGACGGCGGGCACATCGCCGGCGCCCTGTGGGAATCGCTGCGGCGCGGCGTCGCGCGGATCTTCCGGCGCCCCGACCCCGGCCCGTTCGACGTGGCGAAGCTGATGCCCGTCGCGTACGTGGTCGCGGGCCTGTTCATCTGCTTCACCCTGCTGGTGATGGTCGCGGACGTGGTCAACCCGATCAAGATCACCTAGTTCGGTGGGGGCGCCACCCCCGCACCACGGGAGCCGGGCACGGATCGTGCCCGGCTCCCTACGTTCGGGTGGCGCACCCCTCGGATGCACGGGGCGCGCCGTGGTTGGCGTAATCTCGAAGCCTGGAGCCCGCCGATCTCGGGACCTTGATCCACACCTTGGGGTTGCACAGCAGATGACTGCCATCTCTCTCGGAATGCCGGCCGTACCGACGAAGCTTGCCGACCGCAGGGTCAGCCGCAAGATCCAGGTCGGCAAGGTGGCCGTCGGCGGCGACGCACAGATCTCCGTGCAGTCGATGACCACGACCAGGACCTCCGACATCGGGGCGACGCTCCAGCAGATCGCCGAGCTCACCGCCTCCGGCTGCGACATCGTCCGCGTGGCCTGCCCGACCCAGGACGACGCCGACGCGCTCGCCGTGATCGCCAAGAAGTCGCAGATCCCGGTCATCGCCGACATCCACTTCCAGCCGAAGTACGTGTTCGCCGCGATCGACGCCGGCTGCGCCGCGGTCCGGGTGAACCCGGGCAACATCAAGCAGTTCGACGACAAGGTCAAGGAGATCGCGAAGGCCGCGAACGAGACGCGCACCCCGATCCGCATCGGTGTGAACGCCGGCTCGCTCGACGCCCGCCTGCTCAAGAAGTACGGCAAGGCCACCCCCGAGGCGCTGGTCGAGTCCGCGCTGTGGGAGGCCTCCCTCTTCGAGGAGCACGGCTTCGGCGACATCAAGATCTCGGTCAAGCACAACGACCCGGTCGTCATGGTCAACGCCTACCGCCAGCTCGCCGCCGCCTGCGACTACCCGCTGCACCTGGGCGTCACCGAGGCCGGCCCCGCCTTCCAGGGCACCATCAAGTCCGCCGTCGCCTTCGGCGCCCTGCTCTCCGAGGGCATCGGCGACACCATCCGCGTCTCCCTCTCCGCCCCGCCGGCGGAGGAGGTCAAGGTCGGCATCCAGATCCTGGAGTCGCTGAACCTCAAGCCGCGCCGCCTGGAGATCGTCTCCTGCCCGTCCTGCGGCCGTGCCCAGGTCGACGTCTACAAGCTGGCCGAGGAGGTCACGGCGGGCCTGGAGGGCATGGAGGTCCCGCTGCGCGTCGCGGTCATGGGCTGCGTCGTCAACGGCCCGGGTGAGGCCCGTGAGGCCGACCTCGGTGTCGCCTCCGGCAACGGCAAGGGCCAGATCTTCGTGAAGGGCGAGGTCATCAAGACCGTCCCCGAGTCGAAGATCGTGGAGACCCTCATCGAAGAGGCCATGAAGATCGCCGAGCAGATGGAGAAGGACGGCGTGATGAGCGGCGAGCCCACCGTCGCCATCGGCGTCTGATCTCTCCGAGAGCTTCCGCCCCGTCAGTGGCCCCGGTGCCGTTCCCGCAGTTCGGGGGCGGGCCGGGGCTCTTTCGTCACCTCGGACGCGGCATCCCCGGGCGCCGCCGGGTACAGTGCGGAGATCAGTAGACCGGCATGGTGAGGCCCCAGTGTTGACGCAGACCACCACCCGGGTCCTTGAGCCCAGTGATCTCGACGCCGCGATGGAAATCCTCGGACGCGAGCCGGTCGAGAACGCCTTCGTCACCTCCCGGGTCCAGGTCGCCGGACTCGACCCGTGGCGCCTGGGCGGCGAGATGTGGGGCTGGTACGCCGACGGCGAGCTCCGCTCGCTCTGCTACGCGGGCGCCAATCTGGTCCCCGTCTGCGCCGGCCCCGACGCCGTACGCGCCTTCGCCGACCGGGCCCGCCGCACCGGCCGCCGCTGCTCCTCCATCGTCGGCCCCGCCGAGGCCACCCGACTGCTGTGGCAGCTCCTGGAGCCCAGCTGGGGCCCGGCCCGCGAGGTACGTTCCCACCAGCCGCTCATGATCATCGAGCGCCCGTCCACCACGGTCGAGGCCGACCCGCAGGTCCGCCGGATCCGCAAGGACGAGATGGAGCTGATCATGCCCGCCTGCGTGGCCATGTTCACCGAGGAGGTCGGCATCTCGCCGATGGCCGGCGACGGCGGACTGCTCTACCAGGCCCGCGTCGCCGAGCTCGTCGCCAGTGGCCGCTCCTTCGCCCGCGTCGACGACGGCAAGGTCGTCTTCAAGGCCGAGATCGGCGCCGCCACCGCCCACGCCTGCCAGATCCAGGGCGTCTGGGTGGACCCCGAGTTCCGCGGCCACGGCCACTCGGAGACCGGGATGGCCGCCGTCGTCGCCTACGCGCTGCGCGACGTGGCCCCCGTGGTCAGCCTCTACGTGAACGACTTCAACACCGCCGCCCGGGCGGCCTACCGCCGCGTCGGCTTCCGCGAGGTCGGCGCGTTCATGAGCGTGCTCTTCTGACACCCGGTCGCGGCCCGGGCCGCACCGGAGCCGAAAGGCGGGCCACGGACCCCGGCTACGGCATTCCGGCAGCCCCGTACCGCGAAGTAAGGTCGCCGCATGCTGCCTTCCGGAGTCCGAATCGCTCCCCTCGACCTCGCCGCCCGCGTGGACGAGGCCCTGCGCGTGCAGGCCGTCGCCTTCGGCCTCAGCGAGGAGGAGGTCGGCATCCGGCGCTACATCGTCCAGCGCCACATGACCTGTCGCGGCGCTCGTGCCCTCGGGGCGTTCGCCGAGGACGGTGCGCTCACCGGATTCGTCTACGGGATGCCGAACGACCGCACCCACTGGTGGTCCACCATCGTCGAGCCCTACCTGCGCGCCGGCGGCCACGAGGATTGGCTCGACGGCTCCTTCGTGATCACAGAGCTGCACGTCCACCCCGGCTTCCAGGGCCACGGCGTCGGCCGCGCCCTGATCACCGGCATCACCGACGACGCGGCCGAGCCCCGCTCGATCCTCTCCGCCATCGACACCGAGAGCCCCGCACGCGGCCTCTACCGCGCCCTCGGCTACAGCGACCTCGCCCGCCAGGTCCACTTCCCGAGCGCGAGCCTGCCGTACGCGGTCATGGGCGCCACCCTGCCGCTGACCAGGCGCTGAAACCGGTACCGCGGGCCACCGGGCCCCCGGTAATCTCCCGACATGTCTACGCACCACGTACAGCGCATGTCCCGCCTCATGGCCAAGACCCTCCGCGAGGACCCGGCCGACGCCGAAACCCTCAGCCACCGGCTCCTGGTCCGCGCCGGCTACGTCCGGCGCAGCTCCGCCGGGGTGTGGACGTGGCTGCCGCTCGGCAAGCGGGTCCTGGACAACGTCTCGCGCGTCGTCCGGGAGGAGATGGACGCGATCGGCGCCCAGGAGGTGCTGCTCCCGGCCCTGCTGCCGAAGGAGCCGTACGAGGTCAGCGGACGCTGGTCGGAGTACGGGGACCTGCTGTTCCGGCTCAAGGACCGCAAGGGCGCCGACTACCTGCTCGGGCCCACCCACGAGGAGATCTTCACCCTCGTCGTGAAGGACCAGTGCACCTCCTACAAGGACCTGCCGGTCATGCTGTACCAGATCCAGACCAAGTACCGCGACGAGGCGCGGCCCCGGTCCGGAGTGCTGCGCGGGCGCGAGTTCCAGATGAAGGACTCCTACTCCTTCGACGTGTCCGACGAGGGGCTCGAGGAGTCCTACCGGCTCCACCGCGAGGCGTACGTCCGCATCTTCGAGCGGCTCGGCCTGGACCACCGGATCGTGTCGGCCGTCTCGGGGGCGATGGGCGGCTCCGCGTCGGAGGAGTTCCTGGCCCCGGCCGAGGCCGGCGAGGACACCTTCGTGGACTGCCCGTCGTGCGACTACGCGGCGAACACGGAGGCCGTGACCTTCGCCCTCGCCCCGGTGTCGGCCCAGCACCCGGAACCGGAGGAGGTCGACACCCCGGACACCCCGACGATCGAGACCCTGGCCGCACACCTGGGCGTACCCGCCTCCGCGACACTGAAGAACCTCTTGGTCAAGGTCGACGGCGAGATCACGGCCGTGGGCGTGCCGGGGGACCGCGAGGTGGACCTCGGCAAGCTGGGCGAGCACCTGGCCCCGGCGGTGGTGGAGCTGGTGACGGCCGAGGACTTCGAGGGCCGCCCCGACCTGGTACGCGGCTACGTCGGCCCGCAGGGCCTGGACAAGGTCCGCTACCTCGCCGACCCCCGTGTCGCGCCCGGCACCGCATGGGTGACGGGGGCCAACCGGGCGGACACGCACGCCCGGAACGTGGTCTGCGGGCGGGACTTCGAGGTGGACCGGTACCTGGACGTGGTGGTCGTGGAGCCGGGCGACCCCTGCCCGTCCTGCGGGGCGGGGCTGAAGCTCGACCGGGCGATCGAGATCGGGCACATCTTCCAGCTGGGCCGCAAGTACGCGGACGCCTTCGGGCTGGACGTCCTCGGCCGCGAGGGCAAGCCGGTCCGGGTCACGATGGGCTCGTACGGCATCGGCGTCTCCCGCGCGGTGGCGGCGCTCGCCGAGCAGACGGCGGACGAACGCGGTCTGTGCTGGCCCGCGGCGGTGGCCCCGGCCGACGTCCACGTGGTGGCGGCGGGCAAGGCGGTGCCGCTCGCGCTTGCCGAGGAGGCGGCGACGGCCCTGGCCGCGGCGGGCCGGCGGGTGCTGCTGGACGACCGGCCGGGCCTGTCGCCCGGCGTGAAGCTCACGGACGCCGAACTGATCGGCGTGCCGTGGATCCTGGTGGCCGGCCGCCGCTCCGCCGACGGGGTCGTCGAACTCCAGCACCGTGCGTCGGGCACCCGCGAGGAACTTCCGCTGGCGGAAGCCCTCGCCCGCCTGACCCGGTAGCCCGGCCGAGCCCCGGCTTCCTCCCCGGGCTCCGCCCCGGACCCCGCGCCTCGAACGCCGGCGGGGGCGGACCTGCCCGGCCGGATCGGCACGGAGCCGGCCGGCTGGGTTGCGCGACCGCGATCTCGGCCCCGCCGGCGATTGAGGCGCGGGTCCGGGCGGAGCCCGGGGAACGGGCGAAGAGCGGGTCGGGGACGGCCCCGCGCAGCGGCTACTCGCGCAGCCCGTCCCGCTCCTCCTGCGGCGGCGGCGCGTCCAGCATCAGCCCGTCCGCCGAGCCGTCGAGCGCATCCGGAGCGAGGGCTCCGTCGAGCGCGTCCGGGGCGGAGGATCCAGGGACCTCGGCCGGCCCGGGGCCTTCGGAAGCCGGGCCGGCCGAGGCCGGTTCCTCCCGCGCGGGTGCGGCCGCCGGCGGAGGGACCGCGCGCTCGAGGAAGCGCAGCAGCTCCACCGGGAAGGGCAGCACCAGCGTGGAGTTCTTCTCGGCGGCGACCGCCACGATCGTGTGCAGCAGGCGCAACTGCAGCGCCGCCGGCTGCTCCGACATGACCTCCGCCGCCTCGGCGAGCTTGTGCGAGGCCTGCAGCTCCGCGTCCGCGTTGATCACGCGCGCCCGGCGCTCCCGGTCCGCCTCCGCCTGCCGGGCCATCGACCGCTTCATCGTCTCCGGCAGCGAGACGTCCTTGATCTCGACCCGGTCGATCTGCACGCCCCAGCCGACCGCCGGGCTGTCGATCATCAGCTCCAGCCCCTGGTTGAGCATCTCCCGGTTGGACAGCAGATCGTCCAGGTCGGACTTGCCGATGATCGACCGCAGTGAGGTCTGCGCCATCTGCGAGACGGCGAAGCGGTAGTCCTCCACCGCCACGATCGCGCTCGCCGGATCGACGACCTTGAAGTACACGACCGCGTCCACCCGCACCGTGACGTTGTCCCGGGTGATGCCCTCCTGGGCGGGCACCGGCAGCGTCACGATCTGCATGTTGACCTTGCGGAGCCGTTCCACGAACGGAACGATCGTCGTGAAGCCCGGCCCGCGGACCTCCTCGCGCAGCCTGCCGAAGCGGAAGACCAGGCCCCGCTCGTACTGTTTCACCACCCGGGCCGCGGCGCCCACGTAGACCACGGCGGCCACCCCGGTGGCGATCGCCGCTGTCAGCAGTTCTTCGACCATGACGGCCCCCTGCCGGACATACCTCGATATCTACGGTATGCCCTACAACCAGGCCGCGAACTCCAGCAGCAGTTCCGCGTCCCTGCGCCGCCCCGCGGCCAACGCGCGGTTGCCCGACTCGACCGCCCGGAACAGGGTCCAGCCCCGCAGCCGCTCCCGGTCCACCTCCAGCGCGTCCGCCAGCTTGTTCACCCGGCGCCGGGCCCCCGCGGCCCCCGCCGAGGAGGCCACCTGGTCCTCCAGTCGGTCCCGGACCAACCGCGCCAGGTCGTACGCCCGCTCGCCGACGAGCGGATCCGGGCCCACCGTCAGCCACGGGGCCCGCTCACCCGCCAGCACCTTGCCCTGCCGGAAGTTCCCGTGCAGCAGCAGCTCCTCCGGCGGGGCCGCCACCAGCTCCGCCCGCATCGCCAGCGCCGCGTCCGCCAACGCCCGGGTCTCCGTCGGGGCCGCCCGCAGGGCCTGCGACTGCCACTCGGTGCGCTCCGCCACCGTCTCCCACCCGTGGCCGGCCGGGGGCGCCACCCAGAGCCTGCGCAGCGTGCCGCTCGCCTCCAGCAGGGCCTTCGCCTCCGGCAGCGACCGCAGCGACACCTCCGGGTGCAGCCGCTCCAGCAGCAGCGCCCCGTCGTCGTCGTGATGCCGGGTGTCGAGGACCCGTACGGCCCCGAAACCGCCCCAGTGTGCCAGCGCGGCCAGCTCCCGGTCGGGCCGGGCGTGCGGGGGCGCCAGTTTCAGCGCTGCCGGGGTCCCGTCGGCGTACGTGACGAGGACCACCAGGCTGCTGCGGCCACCCGGGGCCTGCACCCGACGGGCCGCCACCCCGCGCCGGGACAGCGCGGCCTCGGTGAGTCGGGGCAACTGCCCCAGCCAGTCCGTGTCCTGCGCCGTCTCCGGCATCTCGCCGAGCGCCCGTACAAGCCGCTGCGGCGGTTCGAAAGCCATGCGTGCGTGGTCCCTTTCAGCTGTGCTGGGCCCGTTGCGCCTCGTCAGCGCGTTCCGTGAGCCCAGGGAAGGCTACGCCGACACCACGCCAGCGTGCCGCGCGCACTGCCGCCGCGCTCAGCGCGTCGGCCGCCTCACGACGCAGCGGACCCTCCGCGGCACGCACCAGATCGGAGTACGCGCCGGCCACCCGGTCCTCGATCTCGGCGGCCAACCGCTCGGCTTCGGCCGGCGTGCGCACCTCGAAGGGCAGGGCGTACGCGGCCTCCGCGGGCCGGGGCGCGCCGCCCAGCTCCCGCACGGTCCGGGCCAGCGCGTCACGCCGCGCGAGGTGGCCGCCGTACGACTCGCGGGCCTGCGCCGCACGGGCACCGGTGGACCGGGCGCCGATCACCCCGTAGCCGTACGCGGCCGCGTGCTCGGCGGCGAGCGCGGCCTGGGCGGCCTCCAGGGCCCGGCCGGCGGGGGAGGGTTCGGGCTTCACGAGGTGGCTCCGGGGTTCGAGGTCAGCAGGTACGCGTGGACGGCGCCGCAGGCGGCGACCGAGGCCAGCAGCCGGGCCAGCTCGCCGGGGGCCCCGGCCAGGTCGATGGTCCGGGACTCGGACAGGCCGCGCTCGGCGTCCGCGAGCTCGGTCAGCGCCTCCTCGGGCTTCGGCGGCACCGGCGCGCCGCTCGCCGCGGGCGCGGCCGCCCCCGTACCGCCGGACGGGGACGGGGAGGGGGACGGCGGGGCCGCCGGATCGAGGGACAGGGCCGTGGTGTGGGCGGCGACGGCGGCCCGCAGCGGAGCGAGCCGCGCGGCCAGGGTCGGGTGGGCGGCCGCGGTGGCGTCGTAACGTTCCAGCAGCCGCCTGCTGTCACGGACGGCCGTCTCCCGCATCCGCCGTTCGAGTGGAACCGTGACGGCGGCGTCGGAGGCTCGGCCGTCCGAGCACCCGGTCAGCAGTGCGGCGCCGGCCGCTCCGGCCGCACCGGCGAGCAGGCTCCTGCGCGAGGGTCTCGAAGGCTGGGTCCAGGACACGGCGAGTCCTCCGGGTGACGACGGGGCTGATGGCGGGACTGCCGGACGGGCAGGGTGTGATCACGGTACCCGGGGCCCTGTCCACAGGGCGGACGGCAACACCCTCCGACACCGGATACCCTTTGACCTGACACACGACGGAAACCACAACAGCACACGCGGCCGAGGAGTCACCCGGATGAGCACCACCCAGAGCGACAGGCTGCGCGGACTGCTGGAGCCGCTCGTCGCCGCCAAGGGCCTGGACCTCGAAGAGATCGAGATGTCGCGGGCGGGCAAGCGCCGGATGCTGCGGATCATCGTGGACTCCGACGAGGGCGTGGAGCTGGACGCGTGTGCCGAGCTGAGTCGCGAGGTCTCCGACAAGCTCGACGAAACCGATGTGATGGGTGAGGACGAGTACGTCCTCGAAGTGAGCTCGCCGGGCGCCGACCGCCCGCTGACCGAGCACCGTCACTACGTACGGGCGATCGGCCGTCTCGTGAAGTTCCAGCTCACCGAGGGCGGGGAACTGATCGCCCGCATCCTCGAAGTCGACGACGAGGGCCTGGACCTCGAAGTCCCGGGCGTGAAGGGCCGCAAGGCGACCGCCCGGCGTATCGCATTCACCGACATCGCCAAGGCGCGTGTCGAGATCGAGTTCAACCGCAAGGACAAGAAGGAAGAGGAGGCGTAGCCGTGGACATCGACATGAGTGCCCTGCGGGGTCTGGTCCGGGAGAAGGAGATCTCCTTCGACCTGCTCGTCGAGGCGATCGAGTCGGCCCTCCTCATCGCGTACCACCGGACCGAGGGGAGCTTCCGCCGCGCTCGCGTCGTGCTGGACCGCACCAACGGTCACGTGGTCGTGTGGGCGACGGAAGACCCGAGGGATCTCGAAGAGGGCCAGGAGCCCAAGGAGTTCGACGACACGCCGTCGGACTTCGGCCGGATCGCCGCGACGACCGCCAAGCAGGTGATCCTGCAGCGTCTGCGCGACGCCGAGGACGACCTGACCTTCGGCGAGTTCGCCGGCCGTGAGGGCGACGTCATCACCGGCGTCGTCCAGCAGGGCAAGGACCCCAAGAACGTCCTCGTCGACATCGGCAAGCTGGAGGCCATCCTGCCGGTGCAGGAGCAGGTCCCCGGCGAGGAGTACACGCACGGGCTGCGCCTGAAGGCGTACGTCGTACGGGTGGCGAAGGGTGTCCGCGGTCCGTCCGTGACGCTCTCGCGCACCCACCCCAACCTGGTGAAGAAGCTCTTCTCGCTGGAGGTCCCGGAGATCGCCGACGGAAGCGTCGAGATCTCGGCGATCGCCCGTGAGGCCGGTCACCGCACCAAGATCGCCGTACGGTCCACCCGTTCGGGCCTCAACCCGAAGGGCGCCTGCATCGGCCCGATGGGCAGCCGCGTACGCAACGTGATGGCCGAACTGCACGGCGAGAAGATCGACATCGTCGACTGGTCGGACGACCCGGCGGAGATGGTCGCGAACGCGCTGTCACCCGCCCGGGTGAGCAAGGTCGAGGTCGTCGACTGGGACTCCCGGTCCGCCCGGGTGACCGTGCCGGACTACCAGCTGTCGCTGGCCATCGGCAAGGAGGGCCAGAACGCCCGCCTCGCCGCGCGGCTCACCGGCTGGCGCATCGACATCCGTCCCGACACCGAGGTGTCCCCGGACACCGACCGGGACCGGGACGGGGAATAAACCGGTACCGTCCGGGCTTGCCGGGACGGTAGACAGGGTGCACGTGCCGCCGCTCGGGCGGCGGTTACAAGACAACACAACAGCCGTTCGATCTTTCCCCCGCGACTTGTCGGGAGAGAGGTCGGTGCGGGGAGGTAGACTTAGGCGTGTCTGGCCGGACGCAAGCCCGCGCATGCCCCGAACGCACCTGTGTGGGGTGTCGGGAGCGAGCGGCCAAGAACGATCTGCTGCGCGTCGTGGCGGACGGGGACGCCTGCGTCCCCGATCCCCGCGGCACGAGGCCGGGCCGGGGTGCGTACGTGCACCCCGCCGTGGTCTGCCTCGACCAGGCGATTCGCCGTCGGGCGTTCCCCCGGGCCCTTAGGTCCGCCGGAGCACTCGACACGGAGAGCCTGCGCAAAGCCGTGGCCGGTGAGGCCGGGCACACCGTAAAGAAGTAGTACGGCACGGATAACCGTGCGGTCAGGTACCTCGCGAGTTGGAAGTAGGTCGAGATTGCGATGAGCACTCGATGAGTACGCGATGAGTACGCCCATGAAGTAGCGACGGTCCGGCGTAACCCGGACCTAAAAGGAGCGAAGTGGCTAAGGTCCGGGTATACGAACTCGCCAAGGAGTTCGGAGTTGAGAGCAAGGTCGTCATGGCCAAGCTCCAGGAACTCGGTGAGTTCGTCCGTTCGGCGTCCTCGACGATCGAGGCGCCGGTTGTACGCAAGTTGACCGACGCGCTGCAGGGCCCCGGCGGTAACGCCGGCAAGTCCGCCGCGAAGCCGGGTGCGCCTCGCAAGGCCGCCCCCGCCAAGCCCGGGGCTCCCACCCCGGGTGCCGCCGCACGTCCCGCTGCGCCGAAGCCCGGCGCACCGGCCCCCAAGCCGGTCGTCGCGGAGGCTCCGGCCGCTGCGGCGCCCGCACCGGTGACTCCGGCCGCCCCCGGCCCGCGTCCCGGCCCGAAGGCTCCGGCCGCCCCGAAGCCCGCTCCGGCGGCGCCCGTGGCGACCGAGTTCTCCGCGCCTCCGGCGGCCCCGGCCGCCCCGGCGCGCACCGAGCGTCCCGCCGCCGCTCCCGGCCCCCGTCCGGCGCAGCAGCGTCCGGCCCAGGGTCAGGGTGGCCAGGCCCGTCCCGGCGCCCCGCGTCCGGCCGGCGCCACTCCCGGTGCCCAGTCGCAGCGTCCCGCCGGAGCCCCCGGCTCCCAGGCGCCGCGTCCGCAGGGTGCCCGTCCGGCGGGTCCCCGCCCGGGCAACAACCCCTTCACCTCCGGCGGCTCCACCGGCATGGCGCGCCCCCAGGCGCCCCGTCCGGCCGGCGCGCCCCGTCCCGGTGCCCCCGGCGCCGGTGGCGGCCAGGGTGCTCCCCGCCCGCAGGGTGGTCCCGGCGGCGCTCCGCGTCCGCAGGGTCCCGGCGGCGCCCGTCCGACCCCGGGCGGCATGCCGCGTCCGCAGGGCGGCGGCGCCCCGCGTCCCGGTGGTGCTCCCGGTGGTAACCGTCCGAACCCGGGCATGATGCCGCAGCGTCCCGCTGCCGGTGGTCCCGGTCCCCGTCCCGGTGGCGGCCCCGGTGGCCGTGGTCCCGGTGCGGGTGGCGCAGGTCGTCCCGGCGGTGCCGGTCGTCCCGCGGGCGGCGGCTTCGCCGGTCGTCCGGCCGGTCCGGGCTCGCGTCCCGGCGGCGGTGGCGGCTTCGGTGGCCCGCGTCCCGGTGGCGGCGGCTTCGGCGGCGGTCCGGCCGGTGCCGGTGGCGGCGGTCGTCCCGGCTTCGGTGGTCGTCCCGGCGGTCCCGGTGCCCGTGGTGGCACGCAGGGTGCCTTCGGTCGTCCCGGTGGTCCGGCCCGTCGTGGTCGCAAGTCCAAGCGTCAGAGGCGCCAGGAGTACGAGGCCATGCAGGCCCCGTCCGTCGGCGGCGTGATGCTGCCGCGCGGTGGCGGCGAGACCGTGCGCCTGTCGCGCGGTGCCTCCCTCACCGACTTCGCGGAGAAGATCAACGCCAACCCGGCGTCGCTCGTCGCCGTGATGATGAACCTCGGCGAGATGGTCACCGCCACGCAGTCCGTCTCCGACGAGACGCTCGAGATGCTGGCCGGCGAGATGAACTACGTCGTCCAGATCGTCAGCCCGGAGGAAGAGGACCGCGAGCTCCTCGAGGGCTTCGACATCGAGTTCGGCGAGGACGAGGGCGGCGAGGAGTTCCTGCTCCCGCGTCCGCCGGTCGTCACCGTCATGGGTCACGTCGACCACGGTAAGACCCGCCTTCTCGACGCCATCCGCAAGACGAACGTCGTCGCGGGCGAGGCCGGTGGCATCACCCAGGGCATCGGTGCCTACCAGGTCTCCACCGAGGTCAACGACGAAGAGCGCAAGATCACCTTCATCGACACCCCGGGTCACGAGGCGTTCACCGCCATGCGTGCCCGTGGTGCGAAGTCGACCGACATCGCGATCCTCGTGGTCGCGGCCAACGACGGCGTCATGCCGCAGACGATCGAGGCGCTCAACCACGCCAAGGCCGCCGGCGTCCCGATCGTCGTCGCGGTCAACAAGATCGACGTCGAGGGTGCCGACCCGGTCAAGGTGCGCGGTCAGCTCACCGAGTTCGGTCTGGTCGCCGAGGAGTACGGCGGCGACACGATGTTCGTCGACATCTCCGCCAAGCAGGGTCTGCACATCGACTCCCTGCTGGAGGCCGTCGTCCTCACCGCCGACGCCTCGCTCGACCTGCGCGCCAACCCGGAGCAGGACGCTCAGGGTATTGCGATCGAGTCCCACCTCGACCGTGGCCGCGGTGCCGTCGCCACCGTCCTCGTCCAGCGCGGTACCCTCCGCGTCGGCGACACGATGGTCGTGGGCGACGCCTACGGCCGCGTGCGCGCCATGCTCGACGACAAGGGCAACAACATCGAGGAAGCGGGTCCCGCGACCCCCGTCCTGGTCCTGGGTCTCACCAACGTCCCCGGCGCCGGCGACAACTTCCTCGTCGTCGACGAGGACCGCACCGCCCGTCAGATCGCCGAGAAGCGTGCTGCGCGTGAGCGCAACGCCAACTTCGCCAAGCGCGTCCGCCGGGTGTCCCTGGAAGACCTCGACTCGGTCCTCAAGGCCGGTCTCGTCCAGGAACTCAACCTCATCATCAAGGGCGACTCGTCCGGTGCGGTCGAGGCTCTCGAGTCCTCGCTGCTCCAGCTCGACGTCGGCGAAGAGGTCGACATCCGCGTCCTGCACCGTGGTGTGGGTGCGGTCACCGAATCGGACATCTCGCTGGCGATGGGCTCCGACGCCATCGTCATCGGTTACAACGTCCGTGCCGTCGGCCGCGCCGCGCAGATGGCGGACCGCGAGGGTGTCGACGTCCGCTACTACTCGGTGATCTACCAGGCCATCGAGGAGATCGAGGCGGCCCTGAAGGGTCTCCTCAAGCCCGAGTACGAAGAGGTCGAGCTCGGTACGGCGGAGGTCCGCGAGGTCTTCCGTTCGTCCAAGCTGGGCAACATCGCCGGTGTCCTCATCCGGTCCGGCGAGGTCAAGCGCAACACCAAGGCGCGGCTCCTGCGCGATGGCAAGGTCATCGCCGAGAACCTCACCATCTCCGGTCTGCGCCGCTTCAAGGACGACGTCACCGAGATTCGCGAAGGCTTCGAGGGTGGTATCAACCTCGGCAGCTACAACGACATCAAGATCGACGACGTCATCGCGACGTACGAGATGCGCGAGAAGCCCCGCGCGTAAGCGCGAGGCGGTTCGCACCGTGTCGTAACGCCGGGGCCGGTCGACGGAATATCCGTCGATCGGCCCCGGCCGTTGCGTGTACGGTTCTGGTGACCCTGCCGAGCGACGGCCGGCAGGCCACCGAACCCGCACCGGCGGGATATCCGGAACTGCATGTACGTGGGGACTCTGTCCTTCGATCTGCTCCTCGGCGACGTCCACTCGCTGAAGGAGAAACGCTCCGTGGTCCGGCCCATCGTGGCCGAACTCCAACGAAAGTTCTCCGTGAGCGCGGCTGAAGTGGGCGACCAGGACCTGCACCGCAGGGCCCGTATAGGGGTCGCCCTGGTGAGTGGGGACGCGGGGTTCCTCTCGGACGTACTGGACCGCTGCGAGCGGCTGGTCGCGGCGCGTCCGGAAGTGGAGCTGCTGTCCGTACGACGGCGCCTCCACGGTGATGAAGACTGATAGCAAGACATAAGAAGGAGACGGACCAGTGGCCGACAATGCGCGGGCGAAGAAGCTGGCGGACCTCATCCGGGAGGTGGTGGCCGAGAAGCTGCTCCGCGGTGTCAAGGACCCCCGCCTCGGTACGCACGTGACCATCACGGACACCCGGGTCACCGGCGACCTGCGGGAGGCCACGGTCTTCTACACGGTCTACGGGGACGACGAGGACCGGGCCAGCGCGGCGGCGGGTCTGGAGAGCGCCAAGGGCGTACTGCGTTCCGCGGTCGGCCGGGCGGCGGGCACCAAGTTCACGCCCACCCTGACCTTCGTCGCGGACGCCCTCCCGGAGAACGCCAAGACCATCGAGGACCTCCTCGACAAGGCGCGCTCCTCCGACGCCCAGGTGCGCGAGGTGTCCTCCGGCGCCCAGTACGCCGGCGACGCCGACCCGTACAAGAAGCCGGGCGACGACGAGGACGAGGACGCAGCCGCGGAATGAGCACCAACGCAGGGAAGACTCCGGACGGCCTTGTCATCGTCGACAAGCCGTCCGGCTTCACTTCGCACGACGTGGTCGCCAAGATGCGCGGGATCGCCAAGACCCGTCGCGTCGGCCACGCCGGCACGCTCGACCCGATGGCGACCGGCGTGCTGGTCCTGGGCGTGGAGAAGGCCACCAAGCTGCTCGGCCACCTCGCGCTCACGGAGAAGGAGTACCTCGGCACGATCCGCCTGGGCCAGGACACCCTGACGGACGACGCCGAGGGCGAGATCACCTCCTCCACGGACGCCACCGGGGTCACCCGGGAAGCCGTGGACGAGGGGATCGCCAAGCTGTCCGGCGAGATCATGCAGGTCCCGTCCAAGGTCAGCGCCATCAAGATCAAGGGCGTGCGCTCCTACAAGCGCGCCCGCGACGGCGAGGACTTCGAGATCCCGGCCCGACCGGTCACGATCTCCTCCTTCCAGGTGTACGACATGCGCGAGGCGGCGGCCGAGGACGGCACCAAGGTCGTCGACCTCGTCGTCTCCGTGGTCTGCTCCAGCGGTACGTACATCCGGGCCCTCGCCCGCGACCTCGGCGCCGACCTCGGCGTCGGCGGACACCTGACCGCGCTGCGCCGCACGCGGGTGGGCCCGTACAAGCTCGACAAGGCGCGGACCCTGGACCAGCTCCAGGAGGAGCTGACCGTCATGCCCATCGGCGAGGCGGCCGCCGCGGCCTTCCCACGCTGGGACCTGGACGCCCGGCGCGCGTCGCTGCTCGCCAACGGCGTGCGGATCGACATGCCGGAGGCGTACGAGGCCGGCCGCACCGTCGCGGTCTTCGGGCCGCAGGGGCAGCTGCTCGGACTCGTCGAGAACAAGAACGGCAAGGCCAAGTCCCTCGCGGTCTTCGCCTGATCGTTGACGTGGAGCGGTGAGCGCACAGGTGCTGCCGCTCACCGCTCCACGACCCCCCTCGGGTAGGTCTCTATCCACCCGGACCCCTGTATTCACCCGTCCGAGCAGGCGCTCGGAGTGAATGGAGGGAGCGTAAGGGGGCGCTTTCGCCTCGCGTGCTTTTCCCGCTGATCTTCACCTGCCTACCGTCGTGAGCACGGGGCGTTGCGGGGGAGTGGTGCGGCCATGACGGAACTCGTCAAAATCTGCGATCCGGCCGGGCGGGAGCGCGGCAGCGGGTTCGTCGCGGACGACCGCGGGACGGTCGTCACCGGCCACGAGGCCGTCGACGGCCTGACCCGGATCGTGCTGCACGCCCCCGGACGCACCTGGCTGGCCGAGGCGGCCGACGTGACCGCGCTGCCCGACCTGGCGCTGGCCCTCATCCGCACCGACGGACTCGGGGTACGGCCGCTGCCGGTGGCGCCGCGCGAGGTGATCGATCCCGGGACCTACGTACGGCTGCCCGCGCGAGGATGGCGGCAGGCGCGGGTCCTGGGCGGCACGGAGGTCGACTACCCGGCGGCGGACCGGTCCCACGCGGTGCCCGCGGGCGTGGCCGTGGAGCTGGCGATCGGCACCGACGGCCGGGACGCGCTGCGCCTGGGCGGCGACGCTTGCGGGGGACCGGTCCTCGACGCCGACTCCGGAGCCGTGCTCGCGGTGGTGGGAACCGCGCTGCGGGCGGAACACCGCTCAGGAGGCTTCGCGGTGGCCCTGCGGGCCGCGGCCGAGGCCGACCCGGACGGCCCGCTGGCCGCGCTGCTGGAGCGCAACGCCGCGACCGTGCCCGGCCACGGAGCCGACCTGAACCTCGCCGGGGCGCTGGAACTGACCGCGACCACACTGGGCGCCTCCCTCCTCCCGGACGGCCCCGAACCCGTCGAACGCCCGGCCGTCGCCGCCGAACTGGACGCCTTCACCACCGGGGACCGCCCGGTCCTCGGCCTGGTCGGAGACCCGGGCACGGGCCGCACCACGGCGCTCGCGGCCCTGGCCGTACGCCGCGCCCGGGGAGCCTGCCCGGCGCCGACACTGTGGCTGCGCGGCGCGGACCTGCGGGCCACCGACACCTCCCTGGCCGACGCGGCGACACGCGCCCTGACGGAGGCGGCCCGCATCGCGGGAATCGCCGGGACCGGTTCCGTCGGGCCCGGAAGGTCGCCGGACGACTTCCCGGGGCCGGCCCGAGCCAACGGTTCCGTCGGGGACGGGTGTGTGTCGGGGCGCTCCCCGCAGGGCGCCGAGCACACTGCCGCCCGACGCGGCGACCCCTCGCCACGCTCGGCACCCGAGGAGACGCCCCGGCGCGCGCCCGGCCCCGGCCGAACCCCGCCCGAGGCCACCGACAGCCCGCCCGCGCCGGGCGCCGGCTCCGCCGAATCGGGCTCCGCCGCCGGCTCCGACCCCGACGGGACCGGCCCCGACGGGACCGCCCCCGCCGTGGAATCCGCCGCCCCGGCGGGAGCCGCAGCCCACCTCGCCCGCGTCGTCGCCCGCGCCGGCCGCCGCCTCCTCGTCGTCCTCGACGCCCCGGAGGAGATGCCGCCGGAGCTCGCCCACCGCCTCGGCCCCTGGACCACCGCCACCGCCGGATGGCTGCGCGCCACCGGGACCCGGCTGGTCGTCGCCGCCCGGCCCGAGTACTGGGAAGGGGCCGGCGCCCTCTACCCGCCCGAGGCACTGCACACCCCGGCCCGCTCCGCCCGCTGGCTGCCACCGGCCCTCCCGCTCGCGGACCTCGACGCCGCCGAGGCCGAGACCGCACGGGCCCGCCTCGGCATCCCCGCCGAGGCCGTCCGGGAGGCCGACGCCCGGCACCCGCTCACCCTGCACCTGCTCGCCGGGATCCGGGCCGCCGAGGTCACCGCCGGCCGGCCCGGCCGCGACGAGGTCTTCGCCGCCCACCTGGACCTGCTGTGCCTGCGCACCGCCGTCCGCATCGCCGCGGCCTGCGCCGACGAGGCGGCCACCGCGGCCATCGCCGACACCAGCGGCGCCCGGGTGCACGGTCCCGGTGTGCGGCGGCTCGCGGCGCGCGTGGCGGGTCGGGTCCACGAGGCCGCGCGGCGCGCCCTGGGCCCCGGGCAGGGGCAGCTGGACCGGGCCTCCTTCGAAGAGCTGTTCCCCTGGCGCACCGGCTGGGCCTCCGCCGTGCTCACCGAGGGCCTGCTCGTGCCCGCCGGACCCGGCTACCGCTTCGCCCACGAGGAGCTGTCCGACTGGATCCAGGCCGGTCACCTGGACGTGCCCACCGCCCTGGGCCTGCTCGTCCACGGCCCGGCCGAGCCCGGGCTGCCCGTGCCCCGGCACCGGATCGGGCCCGTCCTCGAAGCCCTGCGCAGGCTCGCCCCCGACCGGCTGCGCGGCGAGCTCACCGCGCTGGTCCACCGGCTCAACCGCTTCACCGAGGAACCGGAGCGGGCCACCCCGGACCGCGTCTGGTGGGCCGCCCGGCTGCTGCGCGAGACCCTGCTCCGGGCCCCCGACGCCCGCCCCCACCTGCCCGTCCTGCACGCCCTCGCCGAGCACGTGGCCCGGGCCGGCCCGGGGGAGTTCGGCGGCTGGTTCTGGAACCGGCTGCGTCTGCCCGAGCCCGACCGCCTCGACCTGCTGCGGCGCCTGCTGCCCGCCGACCCCGCCGAGGCGGTACCCGGCGACCGCTACCTCGACGCCGCCGCCCGCCGCCTCGCCCGGGACCCGCGGCGCGCGCAGCCGCTGCTGTGCGCCTGGTTCACCGACGGGCGCCGGCTACGCGGCCGACCCGGGGCCACCGTCGCCACCGCCGCCCAGGCCCTGCTGCACACCCACCGCCGCCTCGCCGTGGACGACCTCACCGAGGCGCTCGTCACCGCCGCGCACCCGCGTGCCGACGAGCTGCTCGCCGTACTCGCCGAGGAGGAGCCCTCCGCCCTGTGCCGGGCCGTCGACCGCTGGGCCCACGACGAACGCCCCGGGCGGCGGGTCGCGGCCGCCGCCTACGGTCTCGCCACCGCCCCGCACGTGCGCACTCCCGCCGACCGCGAGCTGCTGCGCCATGCCGCGCAGGCGCTGCTCGCCCGCCCCGCCGACGCCACCCTGCACGGCAGCGCCCTCGCGATCCTGCTGCGCGACCCGCAGGTGCGCGGCCGTTACCTGCCCGACGCCCTCGCCTGCTTCCGCGATCCCGAGCTCGGCTCCCGGCTGCCCGCGGAGGCGCTGGTCGCGGCCCTGCCCGTGCTGCCCGACCCGGACGAGGTGTTCGCCGCGCTACGGGCCCGGGCCGACGGGGAGGTGGTGCGGGCCCTGGCCGCGCTGACCACGCCGGGGCTGGCCCGGCGCGCGGCCGAGCTGGTCCGGGAGCACCTCGGCCGGTGTCCCGGGGACGCCCCGCACGCCGCCTTCTTCGTGGACCGGCGGCTCGACCAGGGTCCGGCCGCGGCGTCCGTGGTGCGGCCGCTGGTCCTGGACCTGCTGTTCGGCGCCCCGGCCGGGGTGCGGGCCGAGCTGGCCGTCGTGCTGGCGGCGCCCGGCGGGGCGGCCTCGCACCCCCTGCGCGGGGAGCTGGCCGACACCCTGCTGCGCGAGGAGGCCGATCCGGGCGTGCTCGACGTGTTCCTCGGCGCGGTCGCGGCCGGGACCACCGGGCGCCCGCAGGACCGTACACGGGAGCTGCTGCGGCGTACCGGGCGGCAGCTGCTGCGGGCCCCGGGCGGGCCGGCGGTGTTCGAGCGGAGGACCGTCGAGCTGGCCCGGACCGAGCCGGCCTTCGGGGCGCTGGTGGCGCGCTGGCTGGCGACGGCGGGAGCGGAGGCCGCGGCCCTGCTCGGACCGAGCGCCCGGCGGACGGTGGAGACCTTGAGCAGGGCGGCCGCGGATGTGACGTGACGACAGACACGGTGGTGGATCGAGTCAGATGCCGATGCGGGGCACCGGCCACGGGCATGGCAGTCTTAGACCTGCAATCGGCAATCAGTTCAAGGACCAACCGGGTACGGGCGAGGAGCGGTCACAGTGCAGCGCTGGCGTGGCTTGGAGGACATCCCCCAGGACTGGGGACGCAGCGTCGTCACCATCGGCTCCTACGACGGCGTGCACCGGGGACATCAGCTGATCATCGGGCGGGCGGTGGCCACGGCGCGTGAGCTCGGCGTCCCCTCCGTGGTGGTCACCTTCGACCCGCATCCGAGCGAGGTGGTCCGCCCCGGCAGCCACCCGCCGATCCTGGCCCCCTACGACCGGCGCGCCGAACTCATGGCCGGGCTGGGCGTGGACGCGCTGCTGATCCTGCCGTTCACGGCCGAGTTCTCCCAGCTGTCCCCGGCCGACTTCATCGTGAAGGTCCTGGTCGACAAGCTGCACGCGCGGGCCGTCATCGAGGGCCCGAACTTCCGCTTCGGCCACCGGGCCGCCGGGAACGTCGACTTCCTGCGCGAGCTGGGCTCCACCTACGACTACGCGGTGGACGTCGTGGACCTGGTCGAGCGGGGCGAGGCGGGCGGCGGAGTGCCCTTCTCCTCGACGCTGGCGCGCCGGCTGGTCGCGGAGGGCGACATGGACGGTGCGGCCGAGATCCTGGGGCGTCCGCACCGGGTCGAGGGCGTGGTGGTGCGGGGTGCGCAGCGCGGGCGCGAGCTCGGTTACCCGACCGCGAACGTCGAGACGCAGCCGCACACCGCGATCCCGGCGGACGGGGTCTACGCGGGCTGGCTGACGGCGGACGGCGAGCGGATGCCCGCGGCGATCTCGGTGGGGACGAACGTGCAGTTCGACGCGACCGAGCGGACCGTGGAGGCTTACGCGATCGACCGCGTCGGGCTGGACCTGTACGGGATGCACGTCGCCGTCGACTTCCTCGCGTACGTGCGCGGGATGGCGAAGTTCGAGTCGCTGGACGGGCTGCTGGAAGCGATCGCGGACGACGTGAAGCGGGCACGGGTCCTGACGGACACGTACGACCTGAAGCGCTGACGAACGAAGCCGAAGGGCCCGTACCACCCCCGGGGTGGTACGGGCCCTTCGGCATGCCGTCGGTCAGCCGAGGCGCGGGTCGCGCGGGGGCTGATGGGGCTGGGGCGGCTGCTGCTGCGGGGCCTGGGGCTGTTGCCAGGGCTGGCCGGGCTGCGGGTACGGCTGGCCGTAGGGCTGGGGTTGCTGGGGCTGCGGCGGCTGCTGGTACGGGGGCTGGCCCTGGGGCTGTCCGTACGGTTGAGGCTGCTGAGGGGGCTGCTGACCGTAAGGCTGCTGAGGAGCCTGGGGCTGCTGCGGCGCACCCCAGTGTCCCTGCGGGGCCTGCTGCTGGGCCCGCAGGAAGTCCTCGGCCACGAGCGCGGAGAGGTTGAAGTACGCCTCGCGGGTCTTGGGCCGCATCAGGTCGAGATCGACCTCGGCGCCGGCCGCGAGGTGCTCGTCGAACGGCACCACGACGACACCGCGGCAGCGGGTCTCGAAGTGCTGCACGATGTCCTCGATCTTGATCATCTTGCTGGTCTCGCGGACCCCCGAGATGACGGTGAGGGAACGCGAGACGAGGTCGGCGTACCCGTGCGCGGAGAGCCAGTCGAGGGTGGTGCTGGCGCTGCTGGCGCCGTCCACGGACGGGGTCGAGATGATGATCAGCTGATCGGCGAGGTCCAGGACGCCGCGCATGGCGGAGTAGAGGAGGCCGGTGCCCGAGTCGGTGAGGATGATCGGGTACTGGCGGCCCAGCGTCTCGATGACGCGGCGGTAGTCCTCGTCGTTGAAGGTCGTGGAGACGGCCGGGTCCACGTCGTTGGCGATGATCTCCAGGCCGGAGGGCGCCTGGGAGGTGAACCGGCGGATGTCCATGTACGAGTGCAGGTACGGGATCGCCTGGACGAGGTCCCGGATGGTGGCGCCGGTCTCGCGGCGGACCCGGCGGCCGAGGGTACCGGCGTCGGGGTTCGCGTCGATGGCCAGGATCTTGTCCTGGCGCTCGGTGGCGAGGGTGGCGCCGAGGGCGGTGGTGGTCGTGGTCTTGCCGACGCCGCCCTTGAGGCTGATGACGGCGATGCGGTAGCAGGACATGACCGGGGTGCGGATCAGTTCCAGCTTCCGCAGGCGCTCCGCCTCGGCCGCCTTGCCGCCGAAGCGGAACCGGCCGCCGACGCCGTTGTTGTTGTTCTTCGGCTTCTGCTTGTTGCGCAGCAGGCGGTCGGAGGACAGCTCGACGGCGGCGGTGTAGCCGAGGGGCGCCCCGCCACCGGTCTGGCCGGCCGAGTAGCGCGGGTCGTGCGGCTGCGGCTGAGGTGCCGGCTGGTGCGGCTGCTGGTGCTGCGGGGGTTGCGGCTGCCCGGGCCCGGCGGACCACTGACCGGCGGAGCGGGGGTCGTAGGGCTGCGGCGGGGCCGGCTGAGGCTGCTGGTGCTGCGGGGGCGTGGGAGCCGACGGCGGGAAGGGGTAGGCGTCCGGGGTGCCGAACGCGGGCGGCGGCGAGGGCTGTTCGCCGAGAGGTCCCCCGAACGGGGTCTCCACGACGGCCGGCGGCGCGTCCGCGGGGCTGACCGGCGCGGGCTGTTCGGCGGCCGGCAGTACGGGTGTTCCCTCGGCGGGGGTGTCCCGCGGCCCGGCCCAGGGCGCGGGCGGAACCTCCGCGACCGGGTCGGCGACCGGCTCCGCGTCGGGGACCGACGGCAGGGCCGGGTACGGGGTGACCGTGTCGACGGGCGGCAGGGCCGGGAACGGCGTCGCGGGCGGCGCGTCCACGGGAGCGGGCTCCGGAGCGACCTCCTCGGCCGCGGGCAGGGGTACGAGCACCTCGGGGACCGGGACCGGGTCCGGGGCCGGGTCCGGGTCCGGGGCTTCGAGCACGGGCAGGGCTTCCTCGACCGGAGCCGGAGCCTCGACCGGCGCGGGGGCCGGGGCCGGGGTCGGAACCGGGGTCGCGTACGGCAGGGCGGACTCGACGGGCGCCGGTGCGGGAGCCGCGATCGGTGCCGGTGCCGGAACCTCGGCCGGAGCCGCAACAGGTGCCGGAACCTCAGCCGGTGCCGGTGCCGGAACGTCGGCCGGAGCCGCAACAGGTGCCGGAGCCTCGACAGGAGTAGGAGCCGGAGCCGGAGCCGGAGTCGGAGTCGAGTACGGCAGGGCCTGCGCCTGGTACGCCGGGGCGGCGTCGACCGGGGCCACGGGAGCGGGCGGGAACGGAGCCGGCAGCCCCGCTCCGTCGGACGGCGTCCGCGGAACCGGCGGAGCCATCCGCATCGTCGCGGGCGGCGCCGGCTCCGACGGGCGGTGGGGTTCGAAGCCACTGCCCTCCGGGAGCCCCGGCACCTGCGCGGCCGGGGTCCCGCCCTGCATGTACCAGGCGGGCGGGGTGTAGTCGATGGTGAACTCGCCCGTCACATCGGACTCCGCGTCGGACTGATCGTCCGTCGGGACGTCCCACGTCCCGCCGCGCCTCTCGTTCCGATCGCCGCTCACTGGTCCTCCTGGTCTGTCGAACACTGGTCCGGCGCCCACCTCGCCGCGCCCGGACCCAGCCTAATCGCGCCCCGACGCCACTGTCCGCCCCCCTCAGGGCGCCGGGTCAGTCGATGCGCCGGGCCCCGCCGAGCAGGCCCGTCTCCGCGTCCGTGCCCTGTGTCATCACGAACTGCCGGTCCCGCGGCGTGCACCACAGGGTCACCCCGTCGCCCAGCGTCGGCAGGGAATCCACCGCCGGTCTCGGGAGCCGCATCAGACGCCCGATCTGCTCCGCCTCGTCCGGGGACACCCGCTGCACGCCCACCAGGGACGACTGCTGCAGCAGGCGCGGCGCCGTCGGGCTCAGGTACGGCAGCAGGGTCAGCACCGACTGCCAGGGTCCGGCCACCACGCGCCCGCGCGGCGGCCGCATCCCGCAGTCGCGGATCACCAGCACCGGGCTGCCCGCCGAGGCACCCTGCGGCGGGATCCGGCCCACCTCGTGCAGGGTCACGCACTGCTGCCCGCCACCCGCCGCCTGGGCCAGCCCGGACCACACCTGCCCGCGCCCGGTCTCCACCGCCACGCGCGCACCCGTGGCCGCCGCGCGCAGCGCCAGCACCTGGGCCGTCCACAGGCCGCCGATCAGCGTCACCTCGTACGGCGTCGGCCGGTTGATGCCGAGCACCGCCGACCGGCCCTCGGCGTCCACACCGATGACCACCCCGTCGTCCCCGACGGGCAGCGCCAGCAGGTCCAGGTCCGCGGCGGGCACCACGTGCCGCTCCCGACGCGGGCCGACCAGCCCGAATCCGCCCCTCATCGTGCCCCTCCCAGCGGTAGCGAAGCCAGCAGCCCCGGCACCTGTTCACGATCGAGTCGGACCAGCCCGGTCTTCACGCCCCGGGCCGTCCTCTCCAACTCCCGGCGCGCCGAGACGAGTTCCTCGTCACTGCGGCCCGTCACCCGTACGTGTCCGGTCAGGGTGACGCCCTGTCGCTCCGCCGGGGCCATCGTCAGGCTGAAGTTGGTCGCGAGCGCGGGCAGCGAGGTGAGCAGCGCCACGAACTGCGGCAGCGCCGCCGCGCCGGCGCCGCCCAGCTGCGGCCAGCGGCCTATCCAGTACGTCGTGTGCCGGCGGTCGTCGCAGCGCCAGGTCCGCGAGGTCTCCTCGGTCCGCCGACCGGTGCTGTTCGAGCGCCCGGCCTGGGTGATCGCCATCGGGTTCGCGCACGAGGAGGTGGCCAGCGCCGCCGTCAGCTCCTGCTCGGTCAGCACGGTGGCCGTGAACCCGGCGCCGGCCAGCCGGCTCGCCAACTGGTCCGCCGCGCGCACCAGGCAGCGCTGCGCGCCGGTCAAGCCGCCGCCGCGCGCGGTGACCGCCTCCGGACACAGCTCCGGGTCCAACTTGAGCGCGATCCAGGTCAGCCGAACCGCCGGCGTACCCGTCCGGGCTTGCAGCGGCGCGTAGTTGCGGGTCGCCATCGAACGCTCGGGCAGGTGCGGGGCCGGCGCCGGCTGGGTGTGCTGCACGAGTTGTGCGGACTCCAGCCGGATGCCGTCCACGTCGAGGATGTCCCGGACGACGGCCAGCGGCAGCGGTCGCGCCGCCCGGTCGGGCCGCAGCGCGGTGGCGTCGGTGTCCACCTGGACGACCGCGGTCAGGAAGGTCCCGTCGCCGACCATGCCGACCGGACGCCGGTCACGGTCGCCGAAGGTGAGGGTGCGCAGTGCCGGATCGGCCTCGACCAGCGGGGCGAGCCCCGGCTCCGTGCCCGCGGGCACGGTGAAGGCGGCGGCCCGGCGCCGGCGGGTACGCAGCGCGAGCGCGCCGCCGATCCATTCCGGCAGGGAGCGCTGGTGGCGGCGTACGACCGCGAGCACCACCAGGACGAGCGCCAGGACACCGGCGGGAACCAGCAGCAGCGGTTCGACCACCCAGGCCACCAGCAGTGCGGCTGCCGCGACTTGGAGCAGTACGAGCTGTTGCAGTCGGAACGGTCCGAAGCGGCCGGGGCTCGACTTCGGATGCGGCGTCACCCCGACACGTGCCGGTGCGGGCGCGCCGGTCTGTTGCTCCGTCGCGGTGGCCATCACTCGCGCACTTCCCCTTTCCGGGGCCGGACCCCGTGAGTCCCGGCGCCGCGCGGTACCTGCCCCGCGTCCCCGGAATCTCCCCAATCCACCCCAACAAGCCCTGATTGACCCGGTGCGGAGGGGGCTGGGCGGCAGCCTCACCCTACCCGGCCCCTTCATACCGTCCGTCAAGAGGCATAGTAGGTGCCCGGTCCGACAATCGAGGCCCGGGGACCGTACTCACCGGCCGGGCCGTGCGGGGAGAAGCAGGCGGTCATGGCATCACGACGTGATGAGCTCAACGCGTACACCTTTGCGAAGCGGCGCACGGTGGCCGCGTTCCTCCAGCCATCCGCCACGGGAACCGAGGAAGGCGCGCCGCGTCCGCTGCGCGCGGTGCTTCCGGGGCTGATCGTCGGCGCGATCGTGCTCGCCGGTTTCGGCGCCTGGGGCATGTTCAAGCCGACGGCGCCCAAGGGTTGGGCGGAGCCGGGGACGCGGGTCATCGTCGGCAAGGAGTCGACGACGCGGTACGTGGTCCTCACGACGAAGGTGGGCGGCAAGGACCAGACCCGGCTGCACCCGGTGCTGAACCTCGCCTCGGCCCGACTCCTGCTGGATCCGTCGAAGTTCAAGGTGATCACGGTCGACGACAAGGTCCTCGACGCGGGCAAGCCGCCGCGCGGCCCCATCATCGGCATCCAGTACGCCCCCGACCGGCTGCCCTCCAAGGAGGAGGCCGGCAAGGCCAAGCGCTGGGCCGTCTGCCAGCAGCCCGGCGGCAACGGCCGTGGCGTGCAGACCGCCACCTTCGTGCTCGCCGACCGCGAGGCCGCCAGGACGGACGACGCCCGCAGGCTCACCGAGACCCAGGCGCTCTACGTCCAGAGCACGGCCGCGGGTCAGGAGCGTTACCTGGTCGACGCGGCCGGTACGAAGTACAAGTTCCCGGAGGGCACCCCGGCCGCCGGGACGATGACCAACGCGCTGGTCGGCACCGGCGCCACCCCGCAGCAGGTCAGCCCGGAGTGGCTGGGAACCCTCAACTCCGGCGAGGACCTGTCCTTCCCGGCGCTGCCCGGCAAGGCCGGTACCGACGCCGGGGTCAAGGGTCTGGGCACCGCCGACAACAAGGTCGGGATGGTGCTCCAGGCGCAGACCGGCTCCGGTGCCCAGCACTACGTGGTGCTGCCCGGGAAGGTCGCCCCGGTCTCCGACTTCGTCGCCTGGCTGCTGATCTCGGCGCCCGCCACCGACGGCCTCAACATGCACGGCAAGCCCCGCGAGGTCGACCTCCAGTCGATCAACCCGGACCCCGCGCCCTTCGCGGGCGACATCAAGTGGCCCCAGAAGAAGACCGAACGCATCAACCAGACGACGCCGCCGGCCGGCAACCAGGCCGGTGGAGCCAACAACCGCGACACGGTCTGCAGTGTCCTGCGCGGGGTCGACGGCCAGGGCAACCAGACCCTGAGCACGTGGGCCGGCACCGGCTTCCCGATCGACATCACCGCCAGTGGCACCAGCGCCTACGTCACCCCGGGCTCGGGCCTGCTCTACACCCAGGTCCAGGGCAAGCAGACCACCGCCGGCGGCTCCCTCTTCCTGGTCACCGACACCGGTCTGCGGTACGCCGTCCAGGCCAACGGCGACAGCGACAGCGAGCAGTCGAAGATCGGCGCGCCCGACCAGTCGAAGGCCGGTACGGACGGCCGCCCCGAGGCCAGCCAGGCGCAGGTCCGGCTCGGTTACGGCAGCGTGCTCCCGGCCATGGTGCCCATCGCCTGGTCGGAGTTCCTCTCCAAGGGACCCCGCCTGGACACCAACTCCGCCCGTCAGCCCCAGGGTTCGTGAGGAAGCCGCCGATGAACCGGACCCACGCGCCCCGGCGGACCCTGCTGGCCGCCGCCTTCGCCCTCACCCTGGCCTCGGGCGGCACGGGCACGGCCGCCGCGGCAACGGCCGCCGCGCCGCAGCCCCCGTACCCGCTGCGCCTCGACGGCGCGGGGGAGTGCACCTTCCCGATGAAGAAGCAGATCGAGGACCGGCCCTGGGCCCTCCAGCGCCTGCTGCTCGACGAGCTGTGGGCGCAGACCAAGGGCAAGGACAAGAGCGGCAACAGCGTCCGCGTCGCCGTCATCGACACCGGCGTGGACCGGGCGAACCCGCAGCTCAGCGCGGCCATCGACACCGGCGCCGGGAAGGACTTCGTCGACCCGAAGGGCGGCGACGGCACCACCGACACCGTCGGTCACGGCACCAAGGTCGCCGGGCTGATCGCGGCCCGGCCCCAGCAGGGCACCGGCTTCGTCGGCCTGGCCCCGGACGCCACCATCATCCCGATCCGGCAGAACGACGGGCAGGGCAAGGGCAACGCCGCGAACCTGAGCCAGGCCATCGACCACGCGGTGGCCAAGGGCGCCCAAGTGATCAACATCTCCCAGGACACCGACGCGCAACTGTCCGCCGAGTCCGACCTCGGCAAGGCGGTCCAGAAGGCCGTCGCCGCCAACGTCGTGGTGGTGGCCTCGGCGGGCAACGACGGCATGAGCGGCCAGAAGCGCAAGACCTACCCGGCGGCCTTCCCCGGCGTGCTCGCCGTCGGCGCCTCGGACCGCAACAACGAGCGGGCCCAGTTCTCCCAGCCCGGCGACTTCCTCGGCGTGGCGGCGCCCGGCGTCGACATGGTCTCCACCGTCCCCGGATTCGGCCAGTGCATCGACAACGGCACCAGTTTTTCCGCGCCGTACGTCGCCGGAGTGGCCGCCCTGCTGCGCGCCGAGCATCCGGACTGGTCCGGGCAGCAGATCGTCTGGCAGATCCAGAACACCGCCGAACGCACGATCAAGGGCCGTGACGACTTCGTGGGTTGGGGCGTCATCGACCCGGTGCGCGCGCTCTCCCACGACCAGGAGGCCCCGAAGGCCCCGGTCCCCGACCCCGGCCCGCCCCCGGCGGCCGCCCCGCAGGCGGCGCCGCTGCGACTCACCGAGACGGCCCAGGAGCGCCAGGAGCGGTACGGCACGTACGCTCTCGGGATCGGGGCGGTCCTGATCGCCGTCATCGCCGGAACGGCGACGGTCGTCCGCGACGCCCGCAGGCGTAGGCGCCGTTTGCAGTGAACGGTCACAGTTCATCTACGGAAGCGCCCCACTGGTGTTGGGGCTGTCAGATGAACTGGCTAGAGTGGCACCAGGCTTCACGAGTGTGATCGGGGGATCGCGTGGAGCGGAGGGGGACGCCCGAGGGCGCGTGGCTCGAAGCCGCGCCGGGTCCGTGTCCGCTCCGCTGCGCAATCCGCCGGTTCTGCCGGCGAATTGAGAAATGAGGAGCTTCGATGAGCACGAACACCTTCGGACTTGCAGACGATCCGGTCATCAAGGCGAAGACCAAGATCGAACAGACGGGAACCGCCGTCTCCAAGCAGGCCCGCGAGCTGGCCGACATCCTCGAAACCGTGAGCGCCGGCTGGACCGGTGTCGGTGCCGAGGGGTTCAAGCGGGCCCAGGTGATGCTGAACCAGGACCACGACGAGATCCGTCGTCTGCTCCGCGTCCTGCACCACGCGGTGTCCGAGACCAAGAACCTGACCAACGCCCAGGACGACGAGGTGCAGGCGGCGTTCCGGCAGGGGATCCAGTCCATCTCGGGCCTCAACAGCATCTGACCCACGTCGTTTTCAGGTAACGCGCTCAGCGAGAAGGAGAAGCACATGGCTGCCGACGACGGCCACACAAAGGTCCGGTATGACAGCGTCCAGCTGATGGCCAACCGCATCCGCCAGGTCTCGAAGAACATCATCGACGACCTGTCAGAGATGGAGCGGGCGGTGAAGGTCGTCACGGACACCTGGGACGGCGACGCGCACACCCAGTACGTCGATCTCCAGGGCAAGTACCGCACCAAGGCCGACCACATCAAGGACATGCTGGAGAAGGTCGCCCAGCTCGTCGAGCGCGGCAAGGACGACTACCGCGCCACCGACAAGAAGGCCTCGCAGCTGTTCACCGAGGCCTTCTGAGCCCGGTCGCCCACAGGTCCGCACACGCCGAAGGGGCGCGCCCACACCGGGCGCGCCCCTTCGGCGTCGGTCTGCGGTCCCCTCAGGACGTGCGGTCCCCTCAGGGACGGTCCCGGTCGAGGTCGAACTCCCCGTCCCTGGCTCCCAGCACGAAGGCCTCCCACTCGGCGGCCGTGTAGCGCAGCACCGTCTCCCGGTCCAGCGAGGACCGCATGGCCACCGCGCCCTCCGGGAGCCGGGCGATCTCGACGCGCTCCTCGTCGGGGTCGGTCCCGGGCGGCCCTTCCCACTCCACGCCGCTGATGTCGAGCGCGTACAGCTCGTCCTTCTCCTGCTGGGTGCCCATGGGCGGCCTCTCCCTCGGTGGCGCGTGTTCACCGCCGATTATCGGTGCTGCGCCACCGACCGGGAGAGGTTTCCACCCGATCGATCCCGGTGGCCGGCCCTGACAGGGGTCCGGCCACCGGGAAGGCGATCACATGTGGCCCGGCATCCGCCCGAGCTGCACCAGCGACGTGCCCCGCCTGCGCGTGGCGAAGTACGCCCGGCCCGGCGGCATCGGACGCGGCCGCACGGTACCGACGAGGTCGCCCTCGGACGGGTCCCCGGACAGCACGATGCCCTGCGCGCCCAGCTCCTTGATCCGCTGCATGAACGGCTCGTACATCGAACGCGAGGCACCCGCCGAGTTGCGGGCGATGATGAAGCGGACGCCCGTGTCCCGCGCGAACGGCAGGTACTCCACCAGCGGCGCCAGCGGATTGCCCTGACTGGTGGCCACCAGGTCGAAGTCGTCGATCACGATGTACACGTCGGGGCCCGTCCACCAGCTGCGGTCACGCAGCTGCTGCGGGGTGACGTCGGTCGGCGGCTGCCGGCGCGAGAACACCCCGCCCAGCGCCTCCATGTGCGTCTGCAGGGAGCTCGCCATCGGCGCGTACTCCAGCAGGTGCTCCTCCGGCAGTGCCCCGAGCAGGCCCCGCCGGTAGTCGCCGACGACCAGGCGCGCCTGGTCCGGCGTGTAGCGCTCGGAGATCTGCTTGGCGATGAGCCGCAGCAGGTTCGTCTTGCCCGACTCGCTCTCGCCGAAGACGAGGAGGAAGGGGTCGGTCTCGAAGTCGACGAACACCGGCTCCAGGTTCGTCTCGTCGATACCGATCGCGATGCCACGGTCGGGGTGCTCCCCGCCCTTGGGCAGCTGGTCGGAGTGGAGCAGCCGCGGCAGCAGCCGCACGCCCGGGGCCGCCTGCCCCGACCAGTTCTGCTTCACCGCCTCCACGAAGGCGGCCGTGGCCTCCGACAGGTCCCCCGCGTCGTGCGAGCCGTCGATCCGCGGCAGCGCGCCCAGGAAGTGCAGCTTCTCCGCCACCTGACCGCGGCCCGGCATCCCGGGCGGGACGTTCGCCGCGACCTTCCGGTCGAACTCGGAGTCCATGGTGTCGCCGAGCCGCAGCTCCAGCCGGCTCAGCATCTGGTCCTTGAGCGCGGCGCGGACCTCCATGTAGCGCGCCGCCGTGATCACCACGTGGATGCCGTAGCCCAGACCACGGGAGGCGATGTCCGTGACGATCTGCTCCAGGCCGTCGTACTCGCCCTTGAAGTTGCCCCAGCCGTCGACGATCAGGAACACGTCGCCCCACGGCTCACCGGGCAGGTCACCGGCGGCCCGGCGCCGCCGGTAGGTGCCGATCGAGTCGATGTTGTTCGCGCGGAAGAACTCCTCGCGACGGTTGAGGATGCCCCCCACCTCCGCGACCGTACGCCGGACCCGCTCCGGGTCCAGGCGCGAGGCGATCCCGCCCACGTGCGGCAGCTCCGAGACCGCCGACAGGCTGCCACCGCCGAAGTCCAGACCGTAGAACTGCACCTCGCGCGGGGTGTGGGTGAGTGCGAACGACGAGATCAGCGTCCTCATCAGCGTCGACTTGCCCGACTGCGGACCACCGACCACCATCAGATGGCCCGCCGCACCCGAGAAGTCCCGGTACAGCACCTCACGCCGCTGCTCGAACGGCTTGTCGATCAGGCCGAGCGGTACGACGAGCCCGCCGGGCCGCGTGTAGCCGTCCGCGTGCAGCCCGCGCTCCGCGCTCGGCGCCAGCGCCGGCAGCAACTGGTCCAGCGGCGGAGCCTGGTCGAGCGGCGGCAGCCACACCTGGTGCGCCGGCACCCCCTGACCCTCCAGCCGACTCACGATCACGTCCAGCACCGTGTCCGCCAGCGCGTCGTCGTCGCGCGACGACTGCGCCGCCAGGTACGCCGGGTCCGGGGCCGCGTACACCACCGGCACCGGGGCCGCCGTGAACAGCGCGGGACGCCGCTCCACCGGGAACTGCCCCACCGACAGGTCCGGCCCACCCGCGCGGTAGGTACCCGAGACGTACGCCGCCTTGAAGCGCGTCATCTCGTCCGTACCGAACTTCAGGTAGCCGGAACCGGGCACCGACGGCAGGTGGTAGGCGTCCGGCACGCCGATCGCGGTCCGCGACTCCGCCGCCGAGAAGGTCCGCAGACCGATCCGGTACGACAGATACGTGTCCAGGCCGCGCAGCTTGCCCTCCTCCAGACGCTGCGAGGCAAGCAAGAGGTGCACACCCAGCGAACGGCCGATGCGGCCGATCTGGATGAACATGTCGATGAAGTCCGGCTTCGCCGTCAGCAGCTCGCTGAACTCGTCGATGACCAGCACCAGCGAGGCCAGCGGCTCCAGCGGGGCGCCGGCCGCGCGGGCCTTCTCGTAGTCGTGGATGTTGGCGTAGTTGCCCGCCGAACGCAGCAGCTCCTGGCGGCGCTGCAGCTCACCGCGGATCGAGTCGCCCATGCGGTCCACGAGGGTGAGGTCGTCCGCCAGGTTGGTGATCACCGCCGCGACGTGCGGCATCTGCCCCATGCCCGTGAAGGTCGCACCACCCTTGAAGTCGGCGAGTACGAAGTTCAGGGTCTCCGAGGTGTGCGTGACCGCCAGGCCCAGCACCAGCGTGCGCAGCAGCTCCGACTTGCCGGAACCGGTCGCGCCCACGCACAGACCGTGCGGACCCATGCCCTCCTGCGCGGCCTCCTTCAGGTCCAGCATGACCGGAGCGCCGTCCTCGCCGACACCGATCGGCACGCGCAACCGCTCACCGGCCGACCTCGGCCGCCAGGTCCGCGCCACGTCGACCGCCGCCGCGTCCCCCAGGTTCAGCAGGTCGGTGAAGTCCAGATTGGCCAGCAGCGGCTCGTCGTCGTCCCCGCCGCCCGTGCGCATCGGCGCCAGCTGCCGGGCCAGTGCCTCCGCCGCGGGCAGCGACAGCGTGTCCGGCACGCCCTCGTACGCGACCCCAGCGCCCGACTCCAGACGCAGCCGACCGGGTCGCACCATGACCGACAGCCCACCGCGCTGCTCGTCCAGTTCGCCCGCGACCACCTCGACGATGGTGACGCCCTGCAGCCCCTCGGCCGCCGCGAACACCGAGTCCGGCGGCACCATGCCACCGTCCAGCACGACCACCAGGTGCGGCTGGTCCAGTACCGGGGACACCTCGCGGCTGAACCGCGGCCGGCTCTCCAGCCGCGAACCCAGCAGCCGCTCCAACTCGGTGAGGTCATCGCCGAACAGTCGCTTCGTACCGGCCCCGTCGACCTGACCCGGGACCTGCGTGTGCGGCAGCCACTTCGTCCAGTCCCACGAGGGCACCGCACCCGGCGCGGCCACCACGGCCACCATCAGGTCCTCGGGGGAGTGCAGCGTCGCCAACTGCGCCACCATCGCCCGCGCGGTACCGCGCGCCGACTCCGGCTCCCCGGACACCGTCACGTGGTAGAAGGCACGGATCGACAGCGCCATCGGCAGCCCGTCCAACGAGGAGTGCACCTTCAGGAACCGCTGCATCGCGCCGGCGGTCAGCGGCTCCAGCTCGTCCACCGGCGCGGTGTCCGGAGCCACCAGCGGGGTCGACAGGCGCTGCGCGCCCAGTCCGACCCGGGCCTGCCCGAAGTCCTGGTCGCCGACCCGCCGCTCCCACAGGCGCGAGCCCTCCGCCACCACCGACCACAACTGCTCGGGGGCCGGGTGCAGATACAGCTGCGCGTCGCGCTGCGCCCGCGCGGTCCGGCGTACCTGACGACGCGTCTGCGCGAGATATTTGAGGTAGTCCCGGCGGACATCGGCCATTTGCCCCTGCGTACCACGCCGGTGGCGCACCAACTGCGCCACCACCATGGCCACCGTCGACACCAGCATCAGCACGCCCATGATGCGCATGAAGGGGGCCGCGCCCGGCATGAAGAAGAAGACGACGGACGAGCCCATGCCGAGCATCGGCAGGAGCTGCATCAGCATGCCCTCCTGCTGCCCGCGCGGAAGTTCGGGCGGAGCTTCCAGCCGCAGCTCCTCCGCGGGAACCTCAGGCGGCAGGGACCGCGGCGGGCGTTTGACGACGATCTGGCTCACCGGAGCATCAATCCCTCGAAAACGGACGGGACGTCGCAACCGGCGCCCCCAAGTCCCGGGCGCGAAGGGGGTCTCCCCCACGCGACGGTGATCCTACTTGCCGACAGTCGGTCATAAGCCCGGTAGGGTGGCGCGCGCAGCATGCGCATCCGCGAATCGTCCGCCGGTGCGGGCACCAACCAGGGGGGTCACACAGGTGAGTACGGCCGGGACGACGGGTTTCTGCAGGGTCACCGTCGTGGCCCCCGACAGTCGCATCGACGTCGCCCTCCCCGAGGACATCGCCGTCGCCGACGTCTACCCCGAGCTGCTGCGCCTCACCGGCCAGACCCAGCCCGTCGGCGCACCGACCGGCTTCCACCTCGTACGCCGTTCCGGCACCGTCCTCGACGGCGCCCGGACCCTCGCCGGCCAGCAGGTGCTCGACGGCGAGGTGCTGAGCCTGCGCCCCTTCGCCGAGTCCCTGCCGCCCGCCGTGTTCGACGACGTGTCCGACGCCGTCGCCTCCGCCGTCGTCCGCGACCGGCACCGCTGGAGCGACGACATGCTGCGCGGCGCGGGCCTGGCAGGCGCCGCCGTGCTGCTCGTCATGCTCGGCTTCGTCCTCTGGTACGCCGACCCGCTGCGCCACGACATGCACGGCCTGCCCGGCATCATCGCCGGCGCCGTCGGCATCCTGCTCACCGCCGTCGCCGGCGTGCGCGCCCGGGTCTACCGAGACCGGCTCTCCGCCGTCGCGCTCGGCCTCGGCGCCCTCCCGCACCTGATGATCGCCGGCTCCGGGATCATCGCCCCGGCCGTCGGCCAGGGCCCCGGCCGCCTCCAGTTCCTGCTCGGCTGCGTCTGCGCCCTGGTCGCCTCCGTCGCCCTGGTCGCGCTCACCCCGAGCGGCGACGCCCCCTTCGTCGCGGCCACCTTCGTCGCCGCCACCGGAACCCTCGCCACCTTCGTGGCCATCGCCACCGAGGCGTCCGCCACCGACGCCGCCGCCGTCTGCGCGCCCGTCGCCATCGGCCTCGTCGCCTTCCTTCCCGGCCTCTCCGCCCGCTTCGCCCGGCTGCCCATCGGCTACGCCGCCCCGCAGAGCGCCGTCGAGGATTACGAGACCCCGGACCGCTACGAGACCGAGCCCTACGGTGAGCAGACCGGCCTCGACCAGCACGAGGCGGCCGGTACGCCGCTCGACGCCGAGGCCATCGCCGCCCAGGCCCGCCGCGGCCACGAGATGCTGCTCGGCCTGGTCGGCGGCTGCGCCGCGGTCGCCGTCGGCGCCGCCGCCGTCCTCGGCTTCTCCGAGAACACCTGGGGCCGCCTGCTGGCGCTCGCCACCGGCCTCGCGATGCTCCTGCGCGCCCGCCTCTTCCGTTACACCTCCCAGGTGGTCTGCGCCCTGACCGCGGGCCTCCTCGCCATCGCCCTGCTCATCCTGGGCATGGCCCTGCACCCGCCGACCCACCTGCTCGAAGACCTCCTGCTGAAGCACGACAGCAGCGGCCTGGACCTCCGGACGATCTGGCTGACCGCCGCCGTCGCGGCCGGCGCCGCCCTCCTCGCCGGAATTGCGCTGGTCATACCCCGCAAGGGTCTGTCACCCTTCTGGGGGCGGCTGCTCGACCTCACCGAGGCGGCGGTCCTGCTCAGCCTCGTACCCCTTACTTTGGCCGTGCTGGACGTCTACTCCCGCGCCAGGTCTCTCACCAGCTGAGACGTGGCGGAGCGGCAGCCTGGTACGCTGTGTGACGGCCGTTTGTGTACGCGTCCCCCGGACTCCTCGACAAGAGGGTCTGTGGACTGCGCTCAGCGGACCCCGCCTCCCGAGTAACGGAAGCTCCCCAGAGACTCAGACCTGGGGCACTCGGTGGCAACGAAGACCTATCACGAGGAGTACGCGTGCCGCTCGACGCCGCTACGAAGAAGCAGATCATCACCGAGTTCGGTGCCAAGGAGGGCGACACCGGCTCCCCCGAGGTCCAGGTCGCGATGCTCTCCCGCCGCATCTCGGACCTGACCGAGCACCTCCGGACGCACAAGCACGACCACCACTCCCGTCGTGGTCTGCTGATCCTGGTCGGCCAGCGTCGCCGCCTGCTGCAGTACCTGGCCAAGAAGGACATCCAGCGCTTCCGTGCGCTGGTCGAGCGCCTCGGCATCCGCCGCGGTGCGGCCGGCGCCAAGTAAGACGTGTGAAGGGAGCGGTTCCCACATCCGGGGGCCGCTCCCTTTGCTGTACGTGCGGGACGGACCGGACCCTTTGTAGTCTGGAACGGACGCACGTGTACGTCCGACGACGAGACGTGCACAACTGAAGAGGAGGAGCGCCCTCCCAAGCCGCCGGTCCTCGGTAGTGGCACCCGGAATGCCCCGAAGGGCAACGAACCGGGTGCTTCGATCGAAGACCGGCCCGCACGCCAGGAGCGCTTCTCCGCAACCGTCCACCGCCACACGGGCGGCGGACGGAGACGACGAAAATGGAGAAAACGCTAGTGGAGAACGAGACCCACTACGCCGAGGCCGTCATTGACAACGGTTCCTTCGGCACCCGCACCATCCGCTTCGAGACGGGCCGTCTGGCCCGCCAGGCCGCCGGCTCCGCCGTTGCCTACCTGGACGACGACACGATGGTGCTGTCCGCCACCACCGCGTCGAAGAAGCCCAAGGACCAGCTCGACTTCTTCCCCCTGACGGTGGACGTCGAGGAGCGGCAGTACGCGGCCGGCAAGATCCCCGGCTCCTTCTTCCGCCGTGAGGGCCGCCCCTCCGAGGACGCGATCCTCACCTGCCGCCTGATCGACCGCCCGCTGCGCCCGTCCTTCAAGAAGGGCCTGCGCAACGAGATCCAGGTCGTCGCCACGATCATGGCGCTCAACCCCGACCACCTGTACGACGTCGTCGCGATCAACGCCGCGTCCGCGTCCACCCAGCTGGCCGGTCTGCCCTTCTCCGGCCCGATCGGCGGCGTCCGCGTCGCGCTGATCCGCGGTCAGTGGGTCGCGTTCCCGACGCACACCGAGCTCGAGGACGCCGTCTTCGACATGGTCGTCGCCGGTCGCGTCCTGGAGGACGGCGACGTCGCGATCATGATGGTCGAGGCCGAGGCCACCGAGAAGACGATCGCCCTCGTCAAGGGCGGCGCCGAGGCGCCGACCGAGGAGGTCGTGGCCGCCGGTCTCGACGCCTCGAAGCCCTTCATCAAGGTCCTCTGCAAGGCCCAGTCGGACCTGGCCGCCAAGGCCGCCAAGCCCGAGGGTGAGTTCCCGGTCTTCCTGGACTACCAGGACGACGTGTACGAGGCCCTCGCGGCCGCCGTCAAGGGTGAGCTCTCCCAGGCGCTGACCATCGCGGGCAAGCAGGACCGCGAGGCCGAGCTGGACCGCGTCAAGGAGATCGCCGCCGAGAAGCTCCTCCCGGCCTTCGAAGGCCGCGAGAAGGAGATCTCCGCCGCCTACCGCAGCCTGACCAAGGCCCTGGTGCGCGAGCGCGTCATCAAGGACAAGGTCCGCATCGACGGCCGCGGGATCACGGACATCCGTACCCTCGCCGCCGAGGTCGAGGCCATCCCGCGCGTGCACGGCTCGGCGCTGTTCGAGCGTGGCGAGACCCAGATCCTGGGCGTCACCACCCTCAACATGCTCCGCATGGAGCAGCAGCTGGACACCCTCTCCCCGGTGACCCGCAAGCGCTACATGCACAACTACAACTTCCCGCCGTACTCCGTCGGCGAGACCGGCCGCGTCGGTTCGCCGAAGCGCCGCGAGATCGGCCACGGCGCGCTCGCCGAGCGCGCGATCGTGCCGGTCCTCCCGACCCGCGAGGAGTTCCCCTACGCGATCCGTCAGGTGTCCGAGGCCCTCGGCTCCAACGGTTCGACGTCCATGGGCTCGGTCTGCGCCTCCACCATGTCGCTGCTGAACGCCGGTGTGCCCCTCAAGGCCCCCGTCGCCGGTATCGCCATGGGTCTGATCTCCCAGGAGATCGACGGCAAGACGCACTACGTCGCCCTCACCGACATCCTCGGTGCGGAGGACGCCTTCGGCGACATGGACTTCAAGGTCGCCGGCACCAAGGAGTTCGTCACCGCCCTCCAGCTGGACACCAAGCTGGACGGCATCCCGGCCTCCGTCCTGGCCGCGGCCCTCAAGCAGGCCCGCGACGCCCGCCTCCACATCCTCGACGTGATGATGGAAGCGATCGACACGCCGGACGCCATGTCCCCGTTCGCCCCCCGGATCATCACCGTCAAGATCCCGGTGGACAAGATCGGTGAGGTCATCGGGCCCAAGGGCAAGATGATCAACCAGATCCAGGAGGACACCGGCGCCGAGATCACGATCGAGGACGACGGCACCATCTACATCGGTGCCTCCGACGGCCCGGCCGCCGAGGCCGCCCGCGCCACGATCAACTCGATCGCCAACCCGACCATGCCGGAGGTCGGCGAGCGCTACCTGGGTACGGTCGTCAAGACCACCACCTTCGGTGCCTTCGTCTCCCTCATGCCCGGCAAGGACGGCCTGCTGCACATCTCGCAGATCCGCAAGCTCGCCGGTGGCAAGCGCGTGGAGAACGTCGAGGACGTGCTCGCGGTCGGTACCAAGGTCCAGGTCGAGATCGCCGAGATCGACCAGCGCGGCAAGCTCTCGCTGGTCCCCGTGATCGACGGCGAGACCGCCGGTGACGACGCTGACAAGGACGACTCCGACAAGTGATGTCGCGTAGTTCCCGTGTGACGGCCCGCCCCTCTTCGGAGGGGCGGGCCGTCGCCCGTACCCAAACCCTCCTCAAGGGCAGCAACGGCATCGGCACCGTCCGCCGCACGGTCCTGCCCGGCGGACTGCGCATCGTCACCGAGACGCTGCCCTCCGTCCGCTCCGCCACCTTCGGTATCTGGGCGCACGTCGGCTCCCGTGACGAGACGCCCACGCTGAACGGCGCCACGCACTACCTGGAGCACCTCCTCTTCAAGGGCACCCACAAGCGCAGTGCCCTCGACATCTCCTCCGCGATCGACGCGGTCGGCGGCGAGATGAACGCCTTCACGGCGAAGGAGTACACCTGCTACTACGCCCGGGTGCTCGACACCGACCTGCCGCTGGCCATCGACGTGGTCTGCGACATGCTCACCGGTTCGCTGATCCGCGAAGAGGACGTCGACGCCGAGCGCGGGGTCATCCTCGAAGAGATCGCGATGACCGAGGACGACCCGGGCGACGTGGTGCACGACCTGTTCGCGCAGACCATGTACGGGGACACCCCCCTGGGGCGGCCGGTCCTCGGCACCGTCGACACGATCAACGCGCTCGGCGCCGACCGGATCCGTCGCTTCTACAAGAAGCACTACGACCCGACGCACCTGGTCGTGGCCGCGGCCGGCAACGTCGACCACAACAAGGTCGTACGCCAGGTCCGAGCCGCCTTCGAGAAGGCCGGCGCGCTGACCCGTACCGACGCGGAGCCGATCGGCCCGCGCACCGGCACCAAGCGCATCCGCACCGCCGGCCACGTCGAACTGGTGAACCGCAAGACCGAGCAGGCCCACGTGGTCCTCGGCATGCCCGGCCTCGCCCGTACCGACGAGCGCCGCTGGGCGCTCGGCGTGCTGAACACCGCCCTCGGCGGCGGCATGTCCTCGCGCCTCTTCCAGGAGGTCCGGGAGAAGCGCGGCCTGGCCTACAGCGTGTACTCGTACACCTCGGGCTTCGCCGACACCGGCCTCTTCGGCGTGTACGCGGGCTGCCGCCCCAACCAGGTGCACGACGTGCTCCGGATCTGCCGCGACGAGCTCGACAAGGTCGCGACCGAAGGACTGGCCGACGACGAGATCAAGCGGGCCGTCGGCCAGCTCTCGGGGTCCACCGTCCTCGGCCTGGAGGACACCGGCGCGATCATGAACCGCATCGGCAAGAGCGAGCTGTGCTGGGGAGACCAGATGTCGGTCGACGACATGCTGGCCCGGATCGCCGCCGTGACCCCGGACGACGTCCGCTCGGTCGCACAGGATGTACTGGCACAGCGGCCCTCGCTCGCGGTGATCGGCCCGCTGAAGGAGAAGCAGGCCGCCCGTCTCGACGAAGCGGTCGCCTAGTTCCGTACGGCAAGTAAGGAAGCGATATGAGCAAGCTGCGCGTGGCGGTCCTCGGGGCCCAGGGCCGGATCGGCGCCGAGGCCGTCAAGGCGGTCGAGGCTGCCGAGGACATGGAACTGGTGGCGGCGCTCGGCCGCGGCGACAAGCTGGAGACGCTGGCCGACGCCGGCGCCCAGGTCGCGGTCGAGCTGACCACCCCGGCATCGGTGATGGGGAACCTGGACTTCCTCATCCGCCACAACATCCACGGAGTGGTCGGTACCACCGGCTGGACCGAGGACCGCCTCGCGCAGCTGGGCACCTGGCTCGACGGCGCACCGGAGACCGGTGTGCTCATCGCCCCGAACTTCTCCATCGGCGCCGTCCTCACGATGAAGTTCGCCGCCCAGGCCGCCCGCTACTTCGAGTCCGTCGAGGTCGTCGAGCTGCACCACCCCAACAAGGTCGACGCCCCCTCCGGCACGGCGACCCGTACGGCGCAGCTCATCGCGGCTGCCCGCGCCGAGGCCGGCCTCGGCGCCCAGCCCGACGCCACCGCCACCGCGCTCGACGGCGCGCGCGGCGCGGACGTCGACGGCGTTCCGGTGCACGCCGTCCGCCTGCGTGGCCTGCTGGCCCACCAGGAGGTGCTGCTCGGCGGCGAGGGCGAGACCCTGACCATCCGTCACGATTCCCTGCACCACAGCAGCTTCATGCCGGGCATCCTGCTCGGCGTGCGCCGCGTGACGCAGACCCCGGGCCTCACGTTCGGCCTGGAACACTTCCTCGACCTGGGCTGACCGGACTGATTTCACGATGCGCGCGAAGATCACGTACTTCATCACGGCCGCCGTCCTGGTGGTCTACTTCGTCCTGGTCGGCAGCCGGGGCCTGATGCTCATCGAGCACGGCACCTGGCTCACCGTCACCTTCGGTGTGGCCGTGCTGATCCTGCCGGTCATCGGCGTCTGGTTCCTCTGGCAGAACACCCGGTTCGTCACACGGGCCAACCTTCTCGCCACCGAGCTGGAGTCCGAGGGCGGACTGCCCGTCGACGAGCTGGAGCGGGACAAGTACGGGCGGATCCTGCGGGATTCCGCCGACGAGGTCTTCGCGCGCCGCAAGGCCGAGACCGAGGACGCGCCGGGGGACTGGCGCAGCTGGTTCCGCCTCGCCGTCGCCTACCACGACGCCCGGGACACCCCGCGGGCGCGCAAGGCGATGCAGCGGGCGATCGCCCTGCACGACAAGAAGCCCGTACAGGTCTGATCCCTGTACGGGCTTCCCGGGGCGGTTCGGGCCGGTCAGGCGGCCACGGGCCGGTACTCGTCGGCCCAGGCACCCACCGTGTCGGCGGCCCGGTCGAAGGCCTCGGTGCGCGACAGGAAGTCGGCGTTGTGGTCGGTCAGCAGTACCGGCGCCTCCGCACCGTCCTGCGCGGCCATCGTCAGCGCCTGTCCCTGCACGGTCCTCGGCAGTCCGAGCCAGCGCACCGGCTGCTGCACCGTGCGCAGTTCGCCGATCTCGCTCCACGCGGTGGTGCGGGTCATGAAGAACCCCACCCGGCGCAGCCCCGCGGGGCTCACCCATACCCCGATGCGCAGGGTCTGCACCGCCGACCCGACGACCGCGAGCGCGGCGACCAGGCAGATCACGGCCCCGCCCGCACCGCCCGCGAACGCGACGATCATCGTGGCCAGCAGCATGAAGGCCGACAGCAGGAGCAGCAACGCGCCGATGCCCACGCGCCAGGGGCCGGGCCGGTAGGGCCTGCGCCAGCGGTCCTGGTCGGCATGGGCCAGGATCTCGTCGCCGTCGCCGTCGTCATCCACATCGGATACGCCGTCGGCCGTCAGGAAGGGCAGGGGCACGGCTGGACCTCACTCACATGCACGTTCGGTTGGGCTGTGCCCGTGAGGCTACCGTCCCTGGGACGCCTCCGACTGCTGTGACTTCTCCGGCGCCTTGCTCGGCTGCAGTGCGGGCATACCGAGGAGCAGCGAGCCGGCGAGCCCCGCGACCACGGTCAGTCCGACCAGAGTACGGGCGACCAACTGGGTCCTCCCCAGACGCTCCCGCGGCGGCGGAGTGACGTTGCTTCGGAAACGGTCGGCGTCGGAGACGAAGGCGAACGGGACGGGTTCGCGCCGGAGGAACATCAGAGCGAATCTCCTCGGGGTGGAGGGGCGTGGGTTCTGCCAGGTAGGACGTACGGGCCCGCCAATTGGTGCCGGATTTCGGGACATCAGGGAAAATTCATGGCTGTGCGTCAGCTGTACGACACCCCGCGCGGAGCCGGTGCGCACCCGGTCGCCGCGTGCGTCCGCGCAGGCCGCACGAGGGGCGCCGTAGAGTGGGCGCGCCCCAGGACGCACGTTTGGAAGGACCCCCGGTGAGCGAAATCGCCGCTTCAGATCTGAAACCCAGCTTCCGCAGTGACGTGACGGTGGAGCTGGTGAAGCACTCCGCCGCCGACTCCGACGTACTGTGGGCCGCTCGCGTCTCCACGGCCGGCGAGCAGTCGCTGGAGGAGCTGCAGAAGGACCCGGAGCGCTCCAAGGGCCTCATCAACTATCTGATGCGCGATCGCCACGGCAGCCCGTTCGAGCACAACTCGATGACTTTCTTCATCAGCGCCCCGATCTTCGTCTTCCGTGAGTTCATGCGTCACCGCGTGGGCTGGTCCTACAACGAGGAGTCGGGCCGCTACAGGGAGCTCGAACCGGTCTTCTACGTCCCGGACGCCGAGCGCAAGCTGGTCCAGGAGGGCCGCCCGGGCAAGTACGTCTTCGTGGAGGGCACCCAGGCGCAGCAGGAGCTCACCGGCCGCGTCATGGAGGACTCCTACGTGCGGGCCTACGAGGCCTACCGCGAGATGCTCGCCGCGGGCGTGGCCCGGGAGGTTGCCCGTTCGGTCCTGCCGGTCGGTCTTTTCTCGTCGATGTACGCCACCTGCAACGCGCGCTCGCTGATGCACTTCCTCGGTCTGCGGACGCAGCACGAGCTCGCGGCGGTCCCGTCCTTCCCGCAGCGGGAGATCGAGATGGTGGGCGAGAAGATGGAGCAGCACTGGGCGAAGCTCATGCCGCTGACGTACTCGGCCTTCAACGGCAACGGCCGCGTTGCCCCGTAAGGGCCGGTACACCCGCGACGCACAGATGTACGGCGTCAAGTCCTAAGTGTCCGTATTGCGACGTTTCGTAAAGTTCATCTAGGCTGATCAAACGGACCCGGCACTGCTTGAACCCCCGAGCAGGCAGTGCCGGCGTCCAACACCCCGTTGACGTCCCCCGAGGGGACACCGCGAGCATGGCAGCGAGTAGCGTGTTACCCATGGCTCCGATCTCGACTCCGCAGACCCCCTTCGGGCGGGTCCTCACCGCCATGATCACGCCGTTCACGGCGGATGGCGTACTCGACCTCGACGGCGCGCAGCGGCTCGCCGTCCACCTGGTGGACGCAGGCAACGACGGCCTGATCATCAACGGCACCACCGGTGAGTCGCCGACCACCACCGACGCGGAGAAAAACGACCTCGTACGAGCCGTGCTCGAAGCCGTCGGAGACCGCGCCCACGTGGTCGCCGGTATCGGCACCAACGACACCCGTCACACCCTCGAGCTGGCCCGCCAGGCCGAGCGCACCGGTGCCCACGGACTGCTCGCCGTCACCCCGTACTACAGCAAGCCGCCGCAGGAAGGCCTCTTCCGGCACTTCACGGCGATCGCCGACGCGACCGAGCTGCCGGTCATGCTCTACGACATCCCCGGCCGCAGTGGTGTCCCGATCGACACCGAAACCCTGGTCCGGCTGGCCGAGCACCCCCGTATCGTTGCCAACAAGGACGCCAAGGGCGACCTCGGTCGAGCGAGCTGGGCCATCGCACAGAGCGGCCTGGCCTGGTACTCGGGCGACGACATGCTGAACCTGCCGCTCCTGTCGATCGGCGCGGCCGGATTCGTCTCCGTGGTCAGCCACGTGGTCACCCCCGAGCTGCGCGCCATGCTGGAGGCTCACCTGGGCGGAGACGTCCAGAAGGCGACCGAGATCCACCAGAAGCTGCTCCCGATCTTCACCGGCATGTTCCGTACCCAGGGTGTGATGACCACCAAGGGCGCGCTGAACCTGCAGGGCCTGCCCGCGGGCCCGCTGCGGCTCCCGCTGATCGAGCTGACCGCCGAAGAGACGGCCCAGCTCAAGATCGATCTTGCCGCCGGCGGGGTACAGCTCTGACAACAGACTTCACAACTGAATAAGCACGGACAACCACATACCGAACAGACAACAGCAAGTGCACGAATGACATGCGCGCCACGTGCCTTCCGGGGTACGTGGCGTGCGTGGTGAGGAGACACTTTTGAGCCATCCGCATCCGGAACTCGGTCCGCCGCCGAAGCTGCCCAAGGGCGGCCTCAGAGTCACCCCGCTGGGTGGTCTCGGCGAGATCGGCCGCAACATGACCGTCTTCGAGTACGACGGCCGTCTGCTGATCGTCGACTGCGGCGTCCTCTTCCCCGAGGAGGAGCAGCCGGGCATCGACCTGATCCTGCCGGACTTCACGTCCATCCGGGACCGCCTCGACGACATCGACGGCATCGTCCTCACGCACGGCCACGAGGACCACATCGGCGCCGTCCCCTACCTCCTCCGGGAGAAGGCGGACATCCCGCTCATCGGCTCCAAGCTGACGCTGGCCCTCATCGAGGCGAAGCTCCAGGAGCACCGCATCCGCCCCTACACCCTCGAGGTGAAGGAAGGCGAGCGCGAGGCCCTCGGCCCGTTCGACTGCGAGTTCATCGCGGTCAACCACTCCATCCCGGACGCCCTGGCCGTGGCCATCCGTACCGGCGCCGGCATGGTCGTGGCCACCGGCGACTTCAAGATGGACCAGCTCCCGCTGGACAAGCGCCTGACCGACCTGCACGCCTTCGCGCGTCTGAGCGAAGAGGGCATCGACCTCCTTCTCTCCGACTCCACGAACGCCGAGGTCCCGGGCTTCGTCCCGCCGGAGCGCGACATCTCCAACGCCATCCGCGGGGTCTTCGCGGGTGCCCAGAAGCGGATCATCGTGGCGTCGTTCGCCAGCCACGTGCACCGCATCCAGCAGATCCTCGACGCCGCCCACGAGTACGGCCGCCGGGTCGCCTTCGTCGGCCGTTCGATGGTCCGCAACATGGGCATCGCCCGTGACCTGGGCTATCTGAAGGTCCCGGCCGGTCTCGTCGTCGACGTCAAGACCCTCGACGACCTGCCGGACGACGAGGTCGTGCTGGTCTGCACGGGTTCGCAGGGCGAGCCGATGGCGGCCCTGTCCCGCATGGCCAACCGAGACCACCAGATCCGGATCGTCCCCGGCGACACCGTGATCCTGGCGTCGTCCCTGATCCCGGGCAACGAGAACGCGGTCTACCGCGTGATCAACGGCCTGACCCGCTGGGGCGCCAACGTCGTGCACAAGGGCAACGCCAAGGTGCACGTCTCGGGCCACGCCTCGGCCGGCGAGCTGCTGTACTTCTACAACATCTGCAAGCCGCGGAACCTGATGCCGGTCCACGGCGAGTGGCGCCACCTGCGCGCCAACGCCGAGCTCGGTGCCATGACGGGCGTCCCGAAGGACCGCATCGTCATCGCCGAGGACGGCGTGGTCGTCGACCTGATCGACGGCAAGGCCCGGATCTCCGGCAAGGTCCAGGCCGGCTACGTGTACGTGGACGGCCTGTCGGTCGGCGACGTCACGGAGGCCTCGCTCAAGGACCGCCGGATCCTCGGCGACGAGGGCATCATCTCGGTCTACGTCGTGGTGGACAGCACCACCGGCAAGGTCGTCAGCGGCCCGAACATCCAGGCCCGCGGCTCCGGCATCGAGGACTCGGCGTTCTCCTCGGTCATCCCGAAGATCGAGGAAGCCATCGCCCGCGCCGCGGCCGACGGCGTCGCCGAGCCGCACCAGATCCAGCAGCTCATCCGCCGCACGATGGGCAAGTGGGTCTCGGACGGCTACCGCCGCCGGCCGATGATCCTGCCGGTCGTCGTCGAGGTCTGACCCTCGCCGTAGCGACCGAACGGGAGCGGGGCAACCGGATTTGCATCCGGGGGTCCCGCTCCAGTACGTTTACGTCTCCACCTCGCACGGCACCCCGGCACACACGTGTGTCCGGACGCGCCATGCGGGCGGGTGGGAATGCAAGACCCAGGGAGACCTGATAAAGTCTGATCCGCCCGAAAGGGAAAGGCCCGTCCAACGGCCACCGAATTCAAATCCAGCCCGGTAACGGCACGGAAATGGTCTGGTAAGGTTGGAATCGCTGGAAAGGGAAAACGCGAAAGCGAATACCTGGAAAGCGCCGAGGAAGTCGGACGCGAAAGAGTCTGATAGAGTCGGAAACGCAAGAACAGAACGAAAGCCCGGAGGAAAGCCCCAGCGGATGTCGCGGGGGTGAGTACGAAGGAAGCGTCCGTTCCT
>NZ_JBICYT010000022.1:0-140893 GCF_043201215.1 Streptomyces sp. NPDC048331
CCACCGACAGCAACCCCGACAACGGCCGGCGGCAGAGAACACCCCGACCGCCGACCACCGACCGGGCAGGACAGGACCAGGGACGAAGAGACACCGACCGCAGGCCGGCGTCCTCACGCCCGACCAGGCCCGTGACGCACCGGCGTTCACCCAGGTCATGGCCCGATCACCGGTGCCCCGACGGATCGGCCGTCCCAGGACCACACCAGACGTGGTCCTGGCCGACAAGGCCCACTCGTCCCGGGCAATCCACCGACACCTGCGTCGGCGCCAGATCCGGGCGGTGATCCCGCAGCCCGCGCACCAGGCCGCGAACCGCAGGCGGCCCGGCCGACTCCGCGGCCGCCCTCCCACCTTCGACCCCGAGACCCACAAACAGCGGAACACCGTCGAGCGGTCCATCAACAAGCTCGAGCAATGGCGCGGCCCGGCCACCCGTTACGACAAGACCACCACCACCCACCTCGCAGAACTCCACCCCGCCGCCGTCTTCATCCGATCAGCGAGGATCCGAAGACAACGACCCGACCCCACACCACCCCACCATCACGCCACCCGCAACACACTCTTGCCACACGTGACACCCCCGGCCAACCGCCCCACCGCGGCGGCCACATCCCCCAACTCGAACTCCGCAGTCACATCCACACGCACACTCCCGTCCCCAACCAGACCCAACACACGCCGAACACTCCCCGCGAGACGCCCAGGACGAGTCCGCGCCAAAAGCTCACTGTTGTACGCCAACAACGACGCACCATTCATCAGGAGATCGCTGGAGTCGGCGGGAACAGGTCCGAAGCCGCCGAGTTCACCGAACACCACCAGACGCCCGTGCGCCGCCAACTGCCGCAGCGCGGCACGGCGGGTGGCGCCACCGACCGGGTCCAGGATCACGTCGAAGCGCTCCCCCTCGAGAGCGGCCGGAAAGTCCTCGCGCAGCACGACCCGGTCGTACCCGAACCCGGAGGCATAGTCGGCCCTCGCCGCGCTGCCCACCACACCGACCACCCGGCCGGCTCCGGCCAGGCGGGCGAACTGGGCGGCCAGAACACCGACCGACCCGGCCGCCGCATGCACGAGCACGCTCTCACCCGGCAAGACCCGCGCGACGGTGTTGACCAGGTCGTAGGCGGTCGGTGCGCCCCAGCCCAGGCCCGCCGCCGTCCGCAGCGGCAGGTCACCGACGTCCAGAGCGAGCTCGGCGGGCGCCAGGACCACCTCCGCGTAGGCGCCCCCCGTGGTCAGAGCGGTCACGGCGGTGCCGATGCGGGCGGCGTCGACGCCCTCACCGACGGCGGTGACGTACCCGGACGCCTCGAAACCGGGCACGAACGGACGCGGCACGGGGAAACGACCGTCACGGACCATGGTGTCCCCCCACTGGATCCCGGCATAGGCGACCCGGATCGCCACCTGGCCGGGGCCGGGAGCGGGCTCGTCGAGCTCGGCGAGACGGTAGTGGTTCTCGGCATCGAGAAGAACAGCCTTCATCTACACAACCCCTTGTGCTGACTCAGTATCCTTACAGTCGAGAACGGTAGGCATATAAGGTTCCTGAGTCAATCCATGAACCTGTTATTGGAGTGGGAGTGTGTGATGGAGACCCCGATCGAGGAGAGCCTCTGCACCCGGATCAGACGGTCGGAGCAGGCCCTGATGGCTCACCACGAAGCGGTGTTGCGCGGGTACGGGCTGACCATGACCCAATACACCGTGCTGCTGGCTCTCTCGCGTGAGGGCGGCATGTCCGGCGCCCAACTCGCCCGCTCCTGCGGCGTCACACAACAGAGCATGGGCAGTGTGCTGACCAACATGGAGGGCAAGGGGCTCATCCGACGCGAGACGTCCCCCGTCCATGCCAAGGTGCAGATCGCCACCCTGAGTGATGCGGGCCGGGCCCTTCTGGACCACGCTTACCAGGAGGTGGCCGTCCTCGAACAAGCACTGACCGAGGCGTTCACGCCCCACGAGCACGCCACCCTCTGTGAACTCCTCGACCGGGCCACCACCGTCCTGGTTGCCCAGACGCGCCAGACGAGAGCCTGAACTTCCCACCGGGGCGCGGGCACGGGCACGGGCACGTCCGCGAGTTGTTCACAGGGTTCCTACGGGAAGCTTCGCGGTGACCGAACGTGGCCGTGTACGAGAGAGGCAGTAGGGCACGCGGCCGAGGTCGAGGGCCTCGACCGCGGCTGCTGATTCCGCGGCGCGGGCGTCGGGCCTGCCCGCCGCATGGTCAGCGGGCCGCTTCGGCGGGCCCGGGTGCCTCATCGTCCGGGAAGGTGCCTGCGCCGTCGGCCTGGTCGGGGCTCGGGGGCCACGAGGCGACCAGCAGTTCGCCTGCGTCGTCGATGCCGTGGGCGGCCCGGTGGCGGGCGACGGCCTGGTCGCGGACGCCGACGGTCAGGGTGTGGGCCTTCTCGCCGAGTGCGGTGCCTTCCGTCACGGCGTCGCGGAGGCTGTGGCCGGGGCACATCGCGGCGGCGGGAATGACGATCTCGAAGTTGAGCGGTTCGGGGCCCGCTTGCAGTTCGCCGGCGAGCGACTCGGTTGCGAGTGTCACGGGCATGCTGTGGGCAGCCATCACGATGCCATCCGGGCCCTGGATCTCCACGCTTGGTCCTCTCCCGCCGAGAGGCTTGCCCAGGACCAGCGGTGTACTGCTTCCCGGGGCGATGGACAGGTTGATCGTGATCCGTCCCGGATCGGCGGCTCCTTCGCTGGAGTAGCCGTAGGCGAGCACCACCATCTGAGGGGTTGCGGCGCCCTTGGACGGGCGGGGGTCGGGGTCCAGAACGGGGCCACGTTTCCCGCACGCGCTCAGGGCGGCGCTCCGCCCCCGTCCAGGGGCCGGTCCTCCTGCTGCCCGGTCTCGGGCCGGGCGGTCGGCCCGGGGGCCGACGGGAGGCATCCTGTCGTGAGCAATAGCCCCGCGGCCCATGCCGCGGCCCGTCCGGTCCCTCGTCGTCCTGCCATGCCCCGCCCCCGTCGTGCTGCCGGCACCCAGTATCCGGGACCGGCCGGGACCGCCGGACGGCAGGTGGGGGCAGGTGCGAGTGTGGGGGGTAGGTGGGGGGCGGGCGCGTGGGGGTCGACCCCCGGAAGCAGGTGTGTCCCGTCGCCCTCGACGCGGAACGCGAGGAGTTGCCCGCGATACCCGACGAGGACACGGCGACAGCAAGGCCGAGTTCACCGCGGTGGCCCACGCGCCGGCGGACCTGTACCGCTCGCGCGAGATCCACCTCGCGTTGCCCGCACTGCTGACCGTCGTCGGCGACGACTCCGGCCTCCGCCGGCTTCTGACGGACAACCTGGTCGAGGGCCACAGGGCCCCCTCACCGAGGACACGGACATCTCTCCGGCCTGGATCGCCGGGCCGGAACGATCGTGTTCCGCGACCTCCACTTCGAGGGAAACCTCGACGACGACACCGTCCGACGGTTGGTCGAAGCCACCCTCGGCTCCGGCCCCGCCAACCCGCCGCCCCTCCAGCACCCCGGCGTGGGCCACCATCACGGCCCACCGGGTAAGGAACGGCGGCACGGTGGCGCCACGGGCCACCCGGTGAGACACGATCGGCCACCACAGCTACGGGGTGGCACCCGGTCGGCGGCCCCAGACCACGGCCTCCCCTCACGAGGTCACCCCGTTCGCCGACCACCTGGTCTACGCTCGGTCCGGTGATCGACCACGTGTACCAACTCGGCGCCGCCACAACTCGGAACGGGCCTGCGCCCACCCGCACTCCATGGCCCACGGGGACGTCACCCCGGTCCGGGATGGCCCGTCCCTGCTGCAGCGCATCCGCTTCCCCCAGCGACGACCTCGCCTCTCGCCCTCGCTGCCGGTGAGAGTCGGCGTGGACATCGGGACTCTATCTCCCTGCCCTGCCATCGCGGACCGACACCACAACCACCGCCGCTACCACCAGCAATGGGGACAAGAAACGTGATGATCACCGTGCCCGGCGGGCAGGTTACGCTCACCGACCGCCGCACCCAACACAGTTGGACCGTCGAAGTCGCCCCCTACCTCCTCGCCGCACACCCCCTCACCCAAGCCGCCCACACGGAGACAACCGCAACGCACCGGCAGGACAGCGAGCACGACGGCGGGCGGCTCCCGGCGCACAGCCTGTCCTGGTGGGACGCCGTCCGCTACTGCAACACCCTCTCGCAGCAGGAGGGGTTGACCCCCGCCTACCGCCTCCACGACGCCACGGACGACGGGACTGAGGCAGACGGAGCGGACGGCGGCATCACCTGGGATCGGACTGCGGACGGCTACCGCCTTCCCACCGAGGCCGAATGGGAACACGCGTGCCGCGCCGGCACCGAAGGCCCCCGCTACGGACCCCTCGACGACATCGCCTGGCACCGCGGCAACTCCCAGGAACGCATCCACGAAGTCGCCACCCGCCGCCCCAACTCCTGGGGCCTGTACGACATGCTCGGCAACATCTGGGAATGGTGCTGGGATCTCTACGACCCCGACGTGTACGGCTCCTACCGGGTCCTGAAGGGCGGCGGTTGGTACGACCCGCACTGGAGCTGCCGTACCTCGGTCCGCCGCCGCAGCCACCCCACGCTCCGCATCGAGGACATCGGTCTGCGCCTCGCCCGCACACCGCGCACCCACCCCTGACGCCGTAGGCCGTCGTGGGCCGTCCGTTCAGCTCGACGCAGTGTGCGCTGCTGTCAGCGGCGGCCCGTGGCCAGGATGACGAGGAACTGGCCGCCGCCCGCCTCGACGTGGGCGGCCACCGGCAGCCCCGGTGCCAGTCGGGCGAACCGGTCCACCAGCCAATCCGCCGCATCCTGGGCGCCCTGCCGGTCCGGGCAACGGCACACCACCTCGCGGCCCCCCTTGCGCTCCAGCCGCTCGGCAACAGTGATCAGCGGGGCGGGTTCAACCACGTACAGGCGGTCCGGCCAGGCGATGACCGCCTTGACGGCGCCCTTGCGGGTGTTGCACGCGCGGTGTGCGAGCCGCTCGGCGACCTTGGCCTTTCGGTCGGCGGTCCGGCTGTCAACGCTGGGCCCCTGCGGGTCGTTCACCGACTTGTCGGGGTCGACCGGTTCGTCGCACACCCAGCATCGCCAGCCATCGCGCTCAGCCACATCATCGAGGAGACTCATCCGAGCAAACTAACGCACCCGGCCGCCACCCCCGCCCACCGGACACCGCCGGCTCCTCACCGGACGTGCCTCGCCGGACGTGCCTCGCCGGAACACGTCATCCAGCCGTGAGCCGCTCGTACAGGTCCTGCCCGAAGCGCGTGCGGTACACGCCGTGGACGAGGGTGGCCGGGGACGCGTAGCCGGTGTGCTCCGGGCGGCGGACCTGGCCGTCCCACCACGTCACCTCCCCCATCAGGGACGAGGGGCGTCGCAGATACGCCTGCGCGGCGTCCGACAGGTCCCAGCTCCCCTCGATCGTCGAACGCCAGAACGCACGCCCCTGCCCGACCACCCACACGCAGAGGTCCTCGGTGCTGTCCTCGGACCAGACCTCTCCGTCGACCGTCACGCCTTCCGAGAAGTCGATCAGGGACTCGGCGGCCTCCAGGTACGCCACCGCGTAGGTCTCGAGAACGTCTCTCGGCTGTGCCTCCAGCCATGACTCCAAGGCGGACAGGCTGGGCCTGGCCGTGTCCAGGACCTCCCAGAACCAGCCGGGAACGACCTCCGGTTCCATCAACCCCTCCGGTGGGATCAAGGGCATTCGAGCCGTGCGCGCGCCTCCGCCTTCCGGCCGGTCGTACGCGGAAGGACAGCGTAGTCGTCCGTCGTCCGTCGTCCGTCGTCCGTCGTCCGTCGTCCGTCGACACTCGACCTCGACCTCGGCCTCGGCCTCGGCCTCGGCCTCGACGGACGATCCACGAACCAGGTGAAGCTCGCGTCACTCGGTGGCCCTGCGCCGGCCCCTTCTACGGCGGCGCGGGTACGGGAAGAGCCGCGGCGAGCGCTTGGCCGCGACGTCCTCGACCCAGCCGAAGGTCAGCACCAGCAGTCCGGTCAGCGGGATCGCCACCAGCAACATGAACCACTGGCTGGCCAGCAGCCACTGGAAGTTGTCGTAGAAGAAGGGGATGCTCCAGAGGGGGTCGATCAGCGGGACGGCGGCCACGAGCGCTGCCTGGTGCCAGAGATAGACGCTCACGGCTCGTGCGTTCAGCAGGCTCACCAGGCCGTTCCAGCGTTCCAGCGGTCTGGGCCGGCGCTCCCAGGACGGGCTGACGTGGAGGAGGATGGCGACGAAGCCGAAGGACCACAGGGCCTGAGCGATCGGCCAGGCCTCGATGTCCGTCGCCACGGTCGGATCGACCGGACGGGTCTGCAGGTACCAGAAGCCGGCCACCATGATCAGCGGTGCGATGGACGGCAGCACGTACTGAGGGATCTTCTTGAGCAGTCCCTCCTGGTGGGCCATGCCGAGGATCCAGCAGGCGCCGAACGTGGCGAAGTCGTTCGCGGTCTCCCAGACCCGGCTGTAGATGAACTCCTGGTCGACGAAGAACGCGTTCATGACGATCACCATCGCCGGCGGAGCGGACAGCGTCAGCACCGGGAAGCGTCGCAGTGCCCGGAGCAGCAGCGGCGAGAGCAGGACGTACCAGAGGTAGGCGCGGAGGTACCAGAGCGGGACGATGACCTGCGTGGCCCAGCCGGCTTCCACGTGCTGGAAGCCGGCCAGCTCCTCCGCGTACGGCGGGGTGCTCAGCGGCAGGATCCAGAAGGCCAGCTTGGACCACCACCAGGTGGGGTGGCCTTCGGAGTGAGGGCCCCAGCCGTCGAGGATCTGGAGGGCGATCAGGACGGCGCCGAACACCCACATCGGCGGCAGCAGACGGCGCAGCCGGCCGCGGATCACGGCGAGAGCGGGACGGCTGAGTGAACGAGCCATCAGCGAGCCGGCCAGGGCGAACATGACGCCCATCGACGGGAAGACGAGCGGCAGCCAGAACCAACCGAAGGTGTGGTAGAGCATCACTCGGCCCAGCGCCAGGGCGCGCAGCAGGTCGAGATAGCGGTCCCGGCCTCCCTTGCCGTCGGCCGGCGCTTGGGCCTGTGGTTCAGGAGTGGGCTGCCGATCCGGCTCCGGATCCGGATCCCACGACGGGTCCGATCGCAGAGCGGCCGGGACTCTCAGTTGCATGGTGTCCCGAGCGCGGCCGAGGTCGAAGGATGCGGTCACGGTCAGGCCTCCACCGGTACGGCGACCTCGCCGGTGCGCCGGAGCTTCTGCCAGCGCAGGCGGCCACCGGTCATCGCCGTGATCGCGGACTGCAACAGGACGATGTACATCAGCTGCCGGTAGACCAGTTGTTGGATCGGAAGGCTGATCAGATGCCAGGACTTCTCGCGGTCGAGTCGGAAGGCGTACCAGGACAGCGCGGCCTGGAGCAGGATGAAGCCGCCCCAGCTGGTGAGGGTGATCGGAGCGTCCCCGAACAGCACGCCGTAGAGCAGGAACAGGTCGACCAACGGCGCCAGCAGCGGGGCGATCACACCGAACAGCACGACGAGCGGAAGTCCGAGCCGGCCGAAACGCCCGGCCGGGCCACGTGAGGTCACGGCACCGCGGTGCTTCCACATGGCCTGCATGCTGCCGTAGCTCCAGCGGTACCGCTGGGACCAGAGCTGCTGGAGGCTGGCGGGCGCCTCGGTCCAGGCGCGGGCGTGCTCGGCGTAGACGATCCGCCAGCCGTCGCAGAGCATCGCGATGGTGATGTCGGTGTCCTCGGCGAGGGTGTCGTCGCTCATCCCGCCGACCCTCCGCAGGGCCTCCTTGCGGAACGCGCCGACGGCGCCGGGGATGGTCGGGATGACCCCCAGCATGTCGTACATCCGGCGGTCCAGGTTGTGGCCGAGGACGTACTCGATGTGTTGCCAGGCGCCGATCAGGCTCTCCCGGTTGCCTACCTTGGCGTTGCCCGCGACGGCGCCGATCGCCGGGTCGCCGAAGGGCTGGACCAGCTCCCGCACGGTGGACGGCTCGAAGACGGTGTCCCCGTCCATCATCACGATGATGTCGTACGAGGCGGCCGCGATGCCGGTGTTGAGCGCGCTGGATTTGCCGCCGTTGACCTGGCGGATCAGCCGGACGAACGGTAGGGCCATCTCCTCGACGATGTCCGCGGTGCCATCCGTGGAGCCGTCGTCGATGACGATGACCTCGATGGGATGGTCACTGGCGGCGAGCGAGTGGAGCGTGTTGGCTATGCACTCGCGTTCGTTGTAGGCCGGGACGAGCACGGTGACCGGCTCGGCGACGGGCGGTCCCCAGGCATCCCGCCGTTTGGAGCGGCGCGCGTGGATCGGTGCGAGCACGAGCATCAGCGCGAAGCGGCCGAAATTGAGGAAGCCGACGACGGCCAGCAGCCCGACCAGTACCGGCAGGGTGCGCACGGCGAGCTGGGTGGCCCAGCTGAATCCCTTGCCGGCCCACAGCTGGAATCCGTCCACGGGGACGGTCGCACTGGACGCGCCGAGGGCCTCGGAGATCGTGGTGAAGCGGTAGTCCTGTGCCTGCAGATCGTCGATGATCCGCACGAGCGCGGTGAGGGTCTGCGTACGGTCGCCACCCGCGTCGTGCAGCAGGATCAGCGCGCCCGCACCGGGCTTGGCGGGCATCGCGGCCTTGACGATCGAGTCCACGCCGGGGCGCTTCCAGTCGTCGGTGTCGCGGTCGATGAACGCGGTGAGGTAGCCGCGCGCCCCCACGTACTTGATCACCGGGTAGTTCCAGTCGTCCATCGCCGTGGCGTCCGAGGAGTACGGCGGACGGAACAACGCGGAGTGGACGCCCGCGACGCCGGCCAGCGCGAGCTGCGTCTGCGCCAGCTCCCAGCTGATCCGGGCGTGGGACTGGTACACCAGGTCGGCGTGGGTGAAGGTGTGTACGCCGAGCTCGTGGCCGCCCGCGACGATCTGCCGGATCAGTTCCGGGTTGCGCGTGGTCATCGCGCCGGTCACGAAGAAGTCCGCCCGCACGTTGCGGGCCGCGAGCACCTCGAGGACCTTCGGGGTCCACTCCGGTGAGGGGCCGTCGTCGAAGCTGAGCACCGCGGTGCGGTCGGGGATGTGGTAGCTCACGGGATGCTCGTTCTTGGCTCCCCGCGCGTCGATGACCGGACCGCCTTTGAGGAGGTCGACGGGCACGGTCGTCTTGTCGACCGATATCGCGATCCGGGAGTCGTGGAACGCCTCGTTGGTGGCGAGGCCCCGCAGGACCAGCAGAGCGAGCAGGCAGGCGAGCAGGGACAGCGGCATGAAGAAGCGCAGCGGCGGCGCCGCAAGTCGGCGCGGCCTCAGCGGGGACTGCCGGCGGCGCTGGTGGCGGGACAATGACGCTCCTGGAGACGGTGGTGCGGGTGATCAGGGTTGCTTGGCGGCCGGACGACCCGAAGGCTTCGCCCCGCGCTGCGCGGTGGCGGCGGGCTTCGGCGGGGTGGCGGCCGCCTTCGACGGGGCGGACGCGGTCTTCGCCGGGGTGGCCGAGGTCTTGGGCGTCGGGGCCTTCGTCCCGGGAGTCGCGGACCGTGCGACCGCCCGAGGTGACGATGTCGAGGGCGACGCCGACGAGGTCGGCCGGGACGACTGGCGCGGCGACGGGACGGGTGAGCGCGAGGCCTGCGCGGGTATGCCCATCGCGGGGGCGTCCGCCTGCACACCGATCAGGCTGCCGCCCATGGCGACCGCCAGGACCGCGCCGACCACGGAGACCGGCCAGCCGAAGCCACGCAGCAGACGGCCGCGCAGACCTGACTGGTCGACCTGGTCGGGCCGCCGGTGCCGGTTTCCCCGCCGACACGACAGCCCAGGGTGGCAGGGCTCTGCGACTGCAGTCCTCCACCGACGGCACCGAGCGGGGCACCCGTCAGGTCGAGATGCAGGGCACCGGCAAGAACCTCTTCACGGGGACCTACGCCGCTCGGGTCCACCTCAGCGACAAGCCCACGAGCGGCCGCAACGGGGACCACGTCGTCCAGACCTTCTTCCCGATCGCCCCCGCGGACGACTCGGCGAACTACAGCGAGCTCGACTTCGAGTACCTGCCGAACGGCGGCTGGGGTACGGCGGGTCCGCGACTCGACAACGTCAGCTGGTACACGGCCGATCCGCCGGACCGGGTCAGCCACACGGTCAAGCAGCGCGCCGAGGGCTGGCACGTCCTGATGGTCACCGCCATGAACGGAAAGGTCACCTACTCCCTCGACGGAAAGGAGCTGTTCACCAGCTCCGGCAAGTACGTCCCGCGCGAGAAGATGGACATCCACTTCAGCAACTGGTTCATCGACACACCGCCACCGGCGGCCCGCGCACCTGGGACATGAAGGTCAACTGGGTCTACTACAAGGCTGACGAGGTCGTGTCCCCGGCCGATGTGCAGAAGACCGTGGACGGCTTCTACAACTCGGGCACCGACTACGTGAACACCTTGCCCAAGGCCTGACCTGCGGAACGCGCAGGGCGCCGCGGGGGTATCGCACCGTCTCGGGATCGCTCGCGAGACGGTGCGTACGTGGCGGCGCCGGTTCCTCGACCGCGACGGCGAGGCACGCACGGCGAGCCACGATCAGGTGGCTCTCAGCAGATCACCGATGCGGATCCAGGTCCTCGGTCCTGGACCGTCCCGGCCGGTATCAGCCGGTCCCGGCGGGTCCGGACGCTGAGCAGGGCGACGTGGCTCACCTGGTGGAATGCCGGTACGCCGCGCTCACGCAGGAGAAGGTGGCGCCACTCACCTGTCGGAGCCTGCATTTCACCGGCGACGTGCGCAGGTCCAAGCGCCCATGCCCTGGATCTTGGCGAGTCTCTTCGCGGTCGCGATCTGCTCCGCCTTGGTGGCGAGGTCCGCGCGCGGTGCGTACCGGCGGCCACCTGCCGCGTTCCAGCTCGACTGCGTGAACTGCAGCCCACCGTAGTGTCCGTTGCCGGTGTTCGCCCGCCAGTTCCCGCCGGATTCACACCGTGCGATGGCGTCCCAGTCCCGGTTCGGTTTGGAATGCACCGCAGCGGCATTGGCTCCAGAGGCGTTGAGCAGGGATACGGTCAAAAAGACCGCAGAGAGGCAGAGTTGGCCGAGCAGGATCAGGCCTCGCCGGTCCTCGCGTTGAGGTGACATCGGTCCTCCTTCGCTGTGGACGCGGGCCTACCGGGAAGAACCGGCGGCCCACGTGACGACCCTCTTCGAGCCGTTGCCACAGCACAGCACGGACCGGCGCCCCTTCAGCAGCACTTGCCGTCGGCGAAGGAGTGACACCCCCCGAACGGACGCTCCGTAGCCCCTCGGGAGGCCTCTTCGCCCGGAAGGAACCCGCCTCGAAGCGTGACACCCCGGGGTGTCACTTCGACCGGTGCGTCCTGAGCGCCGAACGCGGCACTACCATCGCCGTCGTCGGCGAACGCCCCCCGGCCCCGCCCCGCGCCACGGGCGCTCGCCGAACTCCAGCTCCATCAGATCGACTTGGCCGACGGGGCCGGGCCTCGCTGCCGCTGGGCCGCCCGCTCCGGGGCGACTCTCCCCCCTTGGTCCAGGGCGATCGTGGCCCGTCCGTGGGCCCGGCCTCGGGTGGCGGTGTCCCCCGGGGCCGCAGGGGTCCCGTTCGGGAGGCTGGTGTCCGACCCGGTGGAGCCGAAAGGGGGCGGGGTCAGCACTCACGCAGGCCCGGCGCGGGGTCGACCGAGGTGTGGACGTCCACGGCCGCGACGTTGCCCCACTGGCCGTTGTCCAGCTGGGTCCAGTACCAGACGTTGTTGCCGCCGGCGTGCTGGTCACCGCGGCCCCAGCACTGGAACCAGCTGGGGCTCGTGTTCAGCGGCCCCCGCACCGCGGAGTTGTAGCGGCGGTGCTCGTATCCCTTGGCGCCGACCCGGTTGCCGCACCACAGCTTGCCGTCGGCGCGGACACCGCACTCGGCGGCTGCGCTCTTCCCCGTGGCGGGCGTCGCCTGGGCCGGGCCGGTCACGGTGGCCATACCACCGGCCAGTGCGGCGGCGGTGAGAGCGAGAGCGATCTTCCTGCTTGCGGACATGCTTCCTCCTCGAAGTGGCTCCCTGGGGAGCCGGATGACGGGGGGTCGATCATTGGTGGCACGAGTGCTCAGGGGCAGGTAGGGACGCCGTCCAGCCAGGCGGGGCCCTTGAGGTAGATGTTGGTGATCCACGCCCCGTACTCGGGCAGGTAGGACCAGGCGTCGTTGGTATAGCCCTCCGCCGTCACCGGTTCGGCGTGCTTCTGGCATGCGACGCGCACCATCGTCGGGCGGGGAAACCGGTGTACCCGCGGACTGCTGGTGGACGGCTCCTTGTGGGTCCACACGTCGGTACCCCACGTGCTGAACGTGCCGGGCGCAGTAGCCGGCGCGATGCGGACCGCCCCCGCGTAGTCCCCGCCCAGCCGTACGTCGCTGACGGTGATCCGGGTGCCGGACTCCCGAGCCTCGACCATCTTCCCCGCGCCCAGGTAGATCGCGATGTGGTGGATGGAGCCCTCCGACCCCCATGCCAGCAGGTCCCCGGGAAGCAGCGGTCCGGTTCCCTGGGCGGCCGTGAAACGCTGGTTCACCTGCGGCGAATGGAACTGGTGGTACGCGTTTCCGGACAGCGGATCGCCGCCGAGCGCGCGAGCGTAGGCATACCGGACCAGGCCCGAGCAGTCGAAGCCCAGCCGCTCCGGGTCGTGTGCGCTGTCCGGGTCACTCGGGTCGACCTGGCCGTACGTCGGCCCCGGCTGCTGCCCGTGGCCGCCGCCCCAGGTGTACCAGACGCCGATCTGTTCGCACGCGGCCGCCACGGCCTTCTCCGCCGCCGCGGAGGCACCCGGGGCGAGCACTCCGCACGCCTGCGCCGCCTTCCGCGTCGGGGCCGGCGCGGCCGCTGTGGCGCTGCCGGCACCTCCCCACGCGGCCAGGAGGGTGAGTGCCGCCACCGCCACCGCCGCCGATCTCCGCATCCCCATCTCCGGTCCCCCGTCCCGCCACGCGGTGTCCCGCGGGGCGTCATGCTCGTCGTGGTGTTCGCACGGTGCTCGTCGTACGGAGCCCGTACCGGCCGTCCGCCGGACACTCCGAGCCTGTGGCCCAGCACCCCGCCGTGTCGAGGAGGCGCGGGTCGCCCACTGGAACGGGAAACGGGAAACCCTCGGGAAACCCCCTCTCACCAGGCGCTTTGAGTATTCGTCAACACACCGCTCGGTTCCCGGCGCGCCCGCTCGGACACCCCTGGGGCGGGGCGAGTCCGGTTCAGCGGGTGCAGCCACCTTTCACGGCCACGCCCGGTCGCCGCCGACGCGGCCCACGGCGCGACCGAAAGCGGACCCGGACCCCCTACGCGCCGACCGACTCCCCCGTCTCCGAACGGAGATCGCGAATCGGGAACGTCACGGGTGAGGGATCTTCCTTGCACGCTTTGCCGTGCGGTTCTTCGGGCCGCAACACCCAGGCCATGGCCTCACCCGGACCGCAGAACGAGGGGTCGAGGTGGAATGTCATCCGGGACCCGAACGGCGTGTCGGGCGCCGGGAACTCTTCCGGCGCGCCTGTCGGACTCATCCCGACCAACTCCTGAACAATCTCGGTGGGAAGTTCGACGCTTCCCCGCTCCACCCGCAAGTACGTCGCCGGGCTGCGTCGAACGTGCTCCACGAAGTCATCCCTTCGAAGCGGCTCGACCCCGAACTTCTCCACGTTCCCTCGCCGTCCCTCTTCGCGCTGTCAGGTGGCGGCCGGGTTCGGGCCCCGTTCGGCGCTGGTGAGTGGGGCCAGCACACGCCAGCCCATGCTCTCGTAGAGCGCCCGGCCTTCGGTCGTCGCGCCCAGCACTCCCGCCGTGGCCCCTTGCTCCGAGGCGGCCTCGGTGAGCCTGTGCATCACCAGGTGTCCCAGGCCTCGGCGCCGGTGGGCCTGGTCGGTCTCCACCTGGTCGACGACGGCGGTGTGGCCGGTGACCGCGATCTGGCCGCGCGCGGCGAAGACGCCGTCGGCGGTACGCACCAGAGCGCGGGTGACGCCGTCCCGTGTCCACGTGTTCAGCCGGTAACCCGCGGGCATCGGGCCCGGGGCGCGGGTGGGGGCGACGGGCAGCGCTGCGCACATCAGATAGCCGGACCCACCGGCGAGATGCCAGCCGGGGGCGAGCCAGGGTTCGAGCGTTTCCGGTGGAACGAAGGCCTTCAACCAGACGCCGGGCGCGGTGACATGCTGGGTGATCTTGTGGACGGTCGCTTCGTCCGCGGAGTGCAGGACGTGGCGCATGACATGTCCGGGGAGGCCCACGTCGACGGTGAAACCCCAGGCAGAGGCCTCAGGTTCAGCTGCGCCCCGCGAGGCGGACCAACCGTGGACCCAAGCCCGCACGGCCTCGGCCGTGTGCGAGAAAGGCAAGACTTCCCCCCAGAAGTAATAGATGCAATCGTGGAATGAATCTTACATCCGAGGGGGCGGAGGATTGCGGAGCCACGTGTTGTCAGGATCGCGCCCGTCGCCCCGCGGCCCCGCGCTCATCGCTCCAGTCGTCGCACGGCCGTCACCACGGCTTCCTCTCCGTCCTCCGTGCCCATGTGCCGCGCGGCGGCCTCCGCCGCCTGCGCGTACGAGGGCTCCCGCACCACCGTAGTGAGCGCGTCGGCAAGGAGTTCCTCGGTCAGGGAACGGAAGGGGATCGGCTTCGGCGCCGCGCCGATCCCGGCGAGTCGCGCGGCCCAGAAGGGTTGGTCGGCGGCCACCGGAACGGTCACCGACGGTATCCCGGCGCGCAGAGCCGCCGCCGTGGTTCCGGCCCCGGCGTGGTGCACGACGGCGGCGAGGCGAGGGAACAGCAGGGCGTGCGGTACGTCGCCGACGGTAAGGACGTCGTCGCCCGCGTCGGCGGCGAGTCCGGCGCTGCCCGACTGGAGAATGCCGCGCAACCCTGCCTTTCGTAGGGCGCGTACGGTGATCTCGCTCAGACGTTCCCCTTCCCCGCCGGCCATGCTGCCGAAGCCGACGAGAATGGGTCGGGACCCGGCGGTCAGAAAGTCCTCCAGCTCCGCGGGGAGTTGTGCGGACGGGTCGAGGTAGGGCTGCCAGGCGCCGGTGACCGTGAGGTGGGGTGCCCAGTCGGCGGGGCGCGGTACCAACGCCGTGCTGAAACCGTGCAGGACGGGCCAGGCTGCCTCGCACTGCCGCCGGCGCATCGCTGCGGCGGTGAGCGGGGGCAGCAGCAGCCGCGCGCGCAACCGCTTCACCGCCGGCTCGTAGACCCCGTCGGCCATGCGCAGGGCGAAGTGGCCGAGGGCGCGGTTCCCTGCCCGGCCCAGCGAACGGGCTCCGGTGACGGTCGGGGCGAAGTCGCCGGTGGGTGCGGTGGGCTGGAGATAGGCACCCAGGCCGGGTATCCCCGTGGCCTGCGTCAGATGCCACCCGAGGGGCGCGGTGGTGGCCGACAGCAGGAGCAGATCCGTGTCTTCAGTGAGCACATCGGCGATTCCCTCGCCGATGTCGGTCATGAACGCCGAAGCGGCGCGGAGGAGGTCGCGTTTGCGCTGGACACCGCCGTGGGAGCGGTGGTCCGCGGGCAGTGGTCCGAAGTCCAGCCCGGCGCTTTCGGCGGAGGTCGCGAAGCCCTCCGTAGCGGCGAGTGCGACCTCGTGTCCGGCCTGCCGCAGTGCGGCGCCCAGGCCGGTGTAGGGAGCGACGTCGCCGCGCGAGCCGGCCGTGGCGATCAGAATTCTCATCTCTTCCTCGACTGTGATGAATCGTTCGGCGCGGCCGCCGACGTGGACAGGGACGTGGTCGCGGGCACGGCGCCGAGGTGGCGGGCTGCGTTGGCGTCCACGGACCGGCCGAGATAAGCGGCCAGGCCCGGGCGTTGCTGCGATGGCGGAACGAAAAGGGCGAAGGCGCGCGGGTCGGTGGTGATGTCGTCCGCGATGCGTCGGTGCATGCCGGGTGGGCAGGGTACGAACCAGCGGGTCAGGTGCAACCGGTGGGCTTCGGCTATGTCCATGGCCCGTTCGCCGTCGGCGGGTTCACCGTCGTCGAAGGCGGACAACAGGTCCCTCCGCCAGGCGGCGGCCTCTGCCATCAGCAGGCGCCAGTCCTCCTTCGAATGGGCGCCGGCTCGGGCCATCGCCTCCCGGTGCCCCGTCGAATCCCCCCACTTCCGCTGTGCGTCGACGGCGTAGCTGAGGTCGAAGGTGATCTCGCCGAACACCTCGAAGCGCTCCTCGGGGGTCATCACCACACCCGTCTGCTGCACCTCGATGGCTCGCTCGGCCTCCTCGGTCAGCCGCCGCAGCCGGCCGATCTCCTGCGTCAGCTGCCGCTGTCGGGCCCGCAGGTGATCCAGGGCGTTCGCCTGGGGATCCGCGAGGATCTCGGCGATCTCGTCCAGGGGAAAGCCCAGTTCCCGGTAGAAGAGGATCTGCTGGAGCCGCGCGAGGTCGATGTCCCCGTAGCGGCGGTAGCCGGCCGGGCTGCGCTCGCCGGGGGCGAGCAGTCCCGCCTTGTCGTAGTGGTGGAGCGTGCGTACGGTCACCCCGGCAACGGCCGCGACCTGACCAACGGTGTAGCTCATGGACCTGCCCTTTCGTTCGCTCACAGCCTCAACCCTGACGTAAGGGGGGAGTCAACCGGCCGGGGCTCTCGGTACGGGGACTCCTGCTCCCACGGGTCACCCGCCGCGATAACCGCCGGCGGGCCCCGGCGACCTCCTGCTACCTTTCGGGAGGCCGTGCGAGAGAACGAGGAGGTGGTACCCGTGAACGCAGTTTTGACATGGGTGCTCCCCTCCGGGGTCACGGTCGGACGATAGGCAGGTCGTCCGGGAGCGCCGATCACGAACACTCCCGAAAGGCACGACCATGCGTTTCACTTCCGAACACCGCCTCGACGACGGCGTCCTCGAACGCGAATTCACGCTCGGCGAGATCCCCGGCACCTTGTGGACTCCCGAAGCCGCCGCAGCACCGGTACCGCTGATCCTGATGGCCCACAACAACGGCCTGCCCAAGGGCGCGGCCCGGTTGGTGGCCCGGGCCCGGCACTCGGCGGCGTGCGGCTACGCGGTGGCCTGCATCGACGCCTCCGGGTGCGGGGACCGGCCCCGTTCCGCCGCCGACGAGGAGGCGCGTGCCGAACTCCGCCGGGCGATGCGGGCCGGCGAGCCGGTCGACGAGATCTTCGAGTCCTTCATCGGCCCACTGGTCGAGAACGCGGTCCCGGAATGGCGGACCACCCTGGACGCCCTCCTCGCGATGCCGGAGATCGGCGGCCCGGTCGGGTACTCGGGGTGGACCGCCCTCGGCATCCGCCTCGCGGTGGTCGAGCCACGCATCGCGGCGGCCGGCCTCTTCGCCGGGGGGTACGTGCCCCACGCCCAGCGTGAAGAGGCCCGGCAGGTCACCATTCCGCTGTTGTTCCTGCTCCAGTGGGACGACGAAGGGAACCCCCGGCAACGGGCCCTTGACCTGTTCGACGCCTTCGGCAGCACGGAGAAGACGCTGCACGCCAATCCGGGCGGGCACACCGGCACCCCGTGGTTCGAGGTGGAGGACGGGAACCGGTTCTTCGGGCGGCACCTGAACTGAGGCCGGGCCGCCGGAGCGCTGTGCGGTCGGCGTCGGCTCGGTGTCGGTTCGCCGTCGGCCGGCCGTGGGGGCTGTAGGTCGGCCGTCGGCGGCTCGTCGGCGTTTCGTCGGCGGGGCCCGGCACCGTTTTCGGAGACGGCCGGCCCACCATCGGGCGGCCAGTTCCCGAAGGAGCAACCACCATGGACACACCCGTCACGATCATCGGTGCCGGACTCGGCGGGCTCACCCTGGCCCGCGTGCTGCACGTCCACGGGATCCCGGTCACGGTCTACGAGGCCGAGACCTCCCCCTCGGCGCGCCGGCAGGGCGGGCTGCTCGACATCCACGACTACAACGGGCAGCTCGCCCTCAAGGCCGCCGGGCTGATGGACGAGTTCCACGCCATCGTCCTGGAGGGCCGTCAAGCGACGCGCGTCATCGATCCGGACGGGACCGTCCTGCTCGACGAGGCGGACGACGGCACGGGCGGTCGCCCCGAGGTGCAGCGCGGCGAGTTGCGGCGGATCCTGCTCGACTCGCTCCCGGCCGGAACTGTCCGGTGGGGACGCAAGGCCGGCCGTGTCCGCGCACTGGGCGAGGGCCGCCACGAGGTGGAGTTCGACGACGGCGGGAAGGTCGTCACCGGCCTCCTGGTCGGAGCGGACGGTGCATGGTCCCGGGTCCGGCCGCTGCTCTCCACCGCCACACCCGAGTACGCCGGCACGTCGTTCGTCGAGATGTACCTGTTCGACGCCGACACCCGTCACCAGGCCGCCGCGAAGGCGGTCGGCGGCGGGATGCTGATCGTGCCCTCGCCGGGCCGGGAGATCTTCGCCCACCGGGAAACCGGGGACACCCTCCACACCTACGTGGCGCTGGCCAGGCCGCTGGACTGGTTCGCCGCCATCGACTTCACCGATGCCGCCGCGGCCACCGCGCGTATCGCCCGGGAGTTCGACGGCTGGGCACCGGAACTCACCGCGCTGATCACCGACGGCGACACGGAGCCGGTCCTGCGCCCCCACTACACTCTGCCCGCCGAGCACCGGTGGGACCGGGTGCCGGGGGTGACTCTGGTCGGCGACGCCGCCCACCTCGCGGCCCCGAACGGTGAAGGCGCCAACCTCGCCATGCTGGACGGCGCCGAACTCGGCCAGGCCCTCGCCGCCCATCCCGCGGACATGGAGGCCGCGCTCACCGAATACGAGCGGGACATGTTCCCCCGCAGCAGCGAGGTCGTCACTTTCGAGGGTGCCGAGCTCCACGGGATCGACTCCGAGGGCAACACGGTCCACGCCCTGATCGACATGATCACCAAGAAGGATCGATGAGCCGCCGGCCGAGGTCGCGGCGGGTGGCGTCACCTCGCGCGAGGGCGCAGGATGCCCTGGCATCAGCTGCCTTCGGGTTCCCCGTCGAACGGCGCGGGATCGGCCGGGGCGCCGTCCCGCCGGACGTGCCCCACCCACGAATCCGGTGTCAGGACGGACCACGTAACGCCGATCTCGGCTCCGTGGAGGCTCCGTGCGAGCTCCGCCAGCGGCGTGAAGACCGCGGCCTGCACGTCCTCTACGGCCGCATCGCCCGGCATCGCGACCTTGCCGCATGCGCCACCGCCCCCATCGGCGACAAACGTGTAGGGCCACACGTCGCCCCGTCCCGTCAGCAGGATGAGCTCCCTCGGTATGCCGAGATGAGGCCTCTGCTTCTTCGTCCTGGGTGGTCTCGCCATGGCGCCATTCAACAGGCAACCCGGCAGCGCATCCAGGTCGCTGCCGCAGTGGAACCCGCCCTTGCCCTTGTCGCAGACCTTGCCCTCCAGCGCCGCGCGGTGCGGTCGGGCAGCGCGGGTCCGTCAAGATCCCTAAGAGACAGCTCGCACTCCTACGGGGTTCGGCCGGAGCGAGGCGCCGCGTCCAGAAGAGCCCACAGCCGGCGGCCGTCATCGGCCAGGTCGTCACCGCAGCTGTCGACGGTGGCCAGGACCTGAAGGGTGGCGAAGACCTCCCCCTCGGGCGCGGTGCCGGGCCGGTGGCTGAGGGCGACCACCAGGATCTTCTCCTCCTGGTCTGCGAGGTGCACGCTGACGCGGCGTCCGCCGTCCTTCACCGCCGCGGCGACCAAGAGCTTCACCGCGGTCTCCATGTCCTGCTCGTCCAAGCCGGGACAGCCCCACCCGCGCACGACGGCCAGGGCCTGGCGCGCGGCTTTCGCCGGCGCCCACTCGTCCGCGCGGAACGTCAGCGCCGCCGTCTGCCGGTTCCGGATCCGCATGCGCGGCCGGGGCAGACCCGGCAGGCGTGCTCCGGGCTCCCTGGCCGGCTGCGGTCGAGGCGATTCGGTCGGCCGCTTCTGCGGCACGGGCGACTTCGGCGGATACGTCGGCGACAGCTTGGGCCCGTTGGCCTCGGGACTGGTCAACTCGTTCTCCTCGCACCGTGCATCAGAGGCTCCACCATCCTGGCAGGCTCCTTCCACCATCGGGAGCGAATCATCCGGCCCTGCGCGGACCAGGACGCCCAGGGCGGAGACGACGTCAGCCGAAAGGGTGGATGACCGTACGGGAGGCGCAGGGCCACGCCACGCGCGCGACGACGCCGTGAACACGAAGGCGCCGACGCGGCGAAGCCTCGTCGGCATGGCGAAACCGCGCCGGCGGTGCACGTGGTCCGTGGGGTGGAACGAGGGCCCTCGGCGTTGCGGGGCAGGCGGGCGGGCGGTCGGCAGGACCGGAGTGCGTGACGTGGACGATCCTCAAGGGGATGGGTCGGGTGCGTCGGCACGAGTCGACGCATGCGTACGGCCAGCGGCAGAGGTTCCGGGCCGACTGTCGGGAGTGGCGTGGGGCGACGCCCGGACCAGTGCTTCCGCATTGCGCGATCTCGGTCTGTGGCTCGGTGAGTTGGCTGTCTTCGACGCGACCGTCGCGGCTGTTCCGTTCCTGTGGGATCTCGCGGTGACCGACTCCGTCACCGGTCGGTCCGGCGTGATCGAGTTGCTGCTGACCATCCTCGAACACGCCGACCCGCCAAGGATCGAGGTGCGGTACGAGGCTCACCATGCCGTGCTCGAAGGCAGGATCATGGCGGAGCGTCCGGCCCGTGACGGGGATGTCGCCGTTCGGGATGCGGCTCGTGAGCCGGTGACCGCGATCGACCGCCACGCTTGCGAGTCCTGCCGTCCGGCCTGACGGCAGGTCGGTCTTCGCTGCGCCCGGTCCCGCCCCCGCGTCGGGTCGCCGCACCGGCTGAGTACGATCGCCTACGCCGGTCCGGGTACGCGAGCGGTTGCCCGCCACGCACGGCACCGGAAAGGTGAAGACATGCGCCGACTCCTGTTCCTCGCACCGCTGTTGCTGTTCGCCGTCGGATGCGGGGTGGTGCAGTCCTCCGAGGGCGAGGCGACCGACGCCGCACGGGAAGCAGCGCGAAAAGTCGGCGAACGGCTCCACGGCCAGCGCCCGCGCACCGCCGAGGAGGTCGGGCGTACCGCTTCCGGCATCGACGGCGTGGAGGTCCTGCGGTTGACGGGTACGTCGACACATGACGGGGACGGCGTCGACGTGGTGGTCCGCACATCCGGGTCGGCCTACAACAGTTGGTTCGACCTCGAGGAAGTCACCGTGCTGCGCTGTTTCACGGTTCGGGCGTCGCCCAAGTCCGAATGGCGTGCGGATCCCCGTGACGTGGACTGCCCGGACAGCCCTCCGCTGACCTTCGCCCCGCCGCCCGAACCGCCCCGGCTGCCGGCCGAGGAGCTCCGCGCGAAACTCCCCCGGGTACCCGAGGGCGGGCAGGTCGATGAGGCCGAGGTGCACCGTACGCTCGCCACCCTTGGCCTGGATCCGGCGGTCCTCACCGAGGTGAAGACGGAGGGCGGCCGGATCGGCGTTCTCCTGGCGGTGAAGGGCAACCACTTCGACCCGCAGGAATGCCTGCTCGCCCGCGTCAGCCCCGGCGCCACCGAGGTATGGGTGCCACCCCGGATCCAGCGGATGCCGGGAGAGGGCGGCTGCACGGTCGGCAACGCCCTGAACCCGGCACCGCCACCGCACTGAACGAAGCCGGCCCCGGCCCGGCGAAACACCGGAGTGCACGGCGGTCCGCGCGGCCGATCGCCGCCGTGCTCACCAAGGGCTCCGCACCCGGACACCGAGGGCCCGAACGCGGTCCTGGGCCTGCGGGTCGAGCTTCGACAGCAGGTCCTCGCCCACCACTCCGTCGCGCCGCCAGATGGTGCAGAGGGTCTCCAGACCGGCTTCGGCCACCTCCGGCTCCGCGTCGGCCGAGGTCTGCACCAGGGCTTCGACGACCGGCCTGCCCTCCAGGCCCGCGACCGCCCGTGCCATCCGCGCCCGCTGTTCCGCGGGGACGGACGGGTCGGCGAGCGAGCGCAGCATGTCCGCCGTGTCGCGGGCGTCCTGACAGGGCAGCACCCACACCAGGTACACGAGCTGCGCGCCGAGCACGATCAGGTACTGCAGTGGCGCGAGCAGGGCCACGGGCATCAGCAGGAGCAGGGGCAGCACCATCAGCCAACCGCCCCGGATCCGCGAGGGACCACCGGTCGGCGGCTCGAACCGCCGACCGGCCAGCAGGACGAGTACGAACATGGTCACGAGCGTCAGGAGCGGCACCACGATCAGCCCCGCTCCCAGCCCCGCCCCGAACGACGACCAGAAGGGATCGTCGCCCAGGACGGGCAACACCAGGGCCGCGGCCGGCCAGCCGACAGCCATGGTCATGACGTAGCGCCGTAGGCAGACCCGGAGCCATGTGCCCGTACTCATGGCAGCTTCCTCATCTCAGCGACTCTTGGCCGGCGGTCGACAGTCGACGTGCGCCCGTCGACCACGCCGGGGACACACCGTGCCGATCAGCATCTCAGCCTCCCCCGCAGCGCGGGAACGCGCCCCGCGTCACACGTCCGCGGCCCGCCGTCAGAGCCCGTAGCGCATCCGCCCCAAGGCCGTCATCGGCCGGTCGTGCGCCGCGACCGGGGCCGGGAGGCAGGTGGACCCCGTCAGGTAGCGGTCCACGGCGGCGGCCGCCGCCCGGCCCTCGGCTATGGCCCACACCACCAGCGACTGACCCCGGCCCGCGTCACCCGCCACGAACACTCCCGGCACTCGTTCCTCACCCACCGCGAAGCCCGCGTCCCGCGCGAAGTTGCCCCGCTCGTCGAGCTCCAGCGCCAGCTGCTCGCGCAGACCGCCGGCCCGCTCGGGGCCCGAGAAGCCGAGGGCGAGCAGGACCAGGCCGGCCGGTATGACGTCCTCGGTCCCGGCGAGGGGGCTGCGGCCCACCGGCTCGACGGCGGTCAGGTGCAGCGCCCGTACCCGGCCCGCCTCGTCCCCCTCGAAGCGCAGGGTGGCGCAGGCGAACAGCCGGGGGTCCCGCCCCGCGCGCCCACGGGCCTCTTCGTGGGCGTGGGAGATCCGGTACGTCCGTGGGTACACCGGCCAGGGCTCGCCGTCGGGGCGGCCCGCGCCGGGCTCCGGGTTGATGTCGAGCTGGAGTACGGAGACCGCGCCCTGCCGCAGGGCCGTCCCGAGGCAGTCGGAGCCGGTGTCGCCGCCGCCCACGATGACCACATGTCTGCCTTCGGCGGTGACGGGCGACACGGCGTAGTCGCCCTCCCGTACCCGGTTCGCGCAGGTCAGGTAGTCCATGGCCTGGTGGATACCGTCCAGCGAACGGCCTGGGACCGGCAGCTCCCGGCGCTCGCCGGCCCCGATCGCGACGACGACGGCGTCGCACCGGCTCCGCAGCTCGTCCGCCGCGGTACCGGAGGCTCCGCCGATGTCCGCGCCCGTGAGGAACACCGTGCCCTCGCCCCGCATCTGCTCGATACGGCGGTCCAGGTGGGCCTTCTCCATCTTGAACTCGGGGATCCCGTAGCGCAGTAGTCCGCCGATCCGGTCGGCCCGCTCGTGGACGGTGACGCGGTGGCCGGCCCGGGTCAGCTGCTGCGCCGCGGCCAGTCCCGCGGGGCCGGAGCCGATGACGGCCACCGTCCTGCCGCTGTGCTTCTCCGGTGGTCTGGGTGTCATGTAGCCGCGCCGTCGGCCCTCGTCCGCGATCGCCTGCTCGACGTTCTTGATCGTCACCGGGTCCGCGTTGATCGTGAGGACGCACGCGTCCTCGCAGGGGGCCGGGCAGAGCCTGCCCGTGACCTCGGGGAAGTTGTTGGTGGCGTGGAGCCGCTCGTACGCCGCCTGCCAGTCGCCGTGGGCGGCGTACGCGTTCCACTCGGGGATGAGGTTTCCCAGGGGGCAGCCGGTGTGGCAGAACGGTATGCCGCAGTCCATGCAGCGGTCGGCCTGCCGTGAGACGAGCGGCAGCAGCGCCTGGCCCGCGTAGACCTCGTGCCAGTCGCCGAGTCGTTGCTCGACGGGGCGTGCGGGGACGGCCTCGCGGGGGACCCTGAGGAAGCCGAACGGATCGGTCACGCGCCGCCTCCCTCGATCGTGGGCGCGGCGAGGTGCACGGACCGCGCACCGTGCCACTCGCACGCGCATTCTGTGGCGGTTAAGTCAGATTACGCCGCCTTCGCCGCTCCGCCCTGGGCGACCGGAGCGGGTGCGGGACGAGTGACCGGGCGGGTGCGGAAGGTGACGGCCACACGATGATCCACCGCGACTGAGAGCGCTCTCGGATTCGGCCTGCGTTCATTTCATCCTCTGTCAATGGCTCGGCTGACACCCCCCGGTCCGCGAGCCGACCGGTCAGAACGGCGCGGGCGCGCGGGTGAACCGGTCCGAGATGTCCCCGACGAGGTCGATCCGGTCGGGGTCCAGCACCATGACCGGAGCGCCGGGCGACAGGTCGAAGCGGGTCGATCTCGGCCCACAGGAGGTTCGGGCTGGTGGAGAGTTCGAAGAAGTAGCGCTTGCCGGTGAGGTCGCAGACCGTGCGGTATTCGGTGTTGTAGGTGTGGAACCTCCCTTCGCGGTACGGCGCGCCGAAGGGCACCGAGGCGTTGCGGGTGACGGCCAGGATGCCGGCGACCGCCTGCCGGTCGTCCGCCGGCTCGGGCAGCAGTGAGCTGAAGTAGGCGGCGCGTTGGAAGCGGTCGACGGCGTTCACGTTTCCGGGCAGGGGTACCTCGCTGCTCGGCCGGTCATGGCCGAGCCCCTGCACGGCACGCACCTTCTCCCGCAGGAGGCGCAGTTGTTCCTCGTAGGAGGGTTCGTTCGTCATGATCGTGTAGCTGCGGTCGTGGTGCACCTGCCGTTGGCCCTCGATGTACTCGACGATCGCGGAGTCGCCCGACGCGTCCTCCAGGGCAACGTGCACGGAGGCCCGGAAGCCCCGGAGCTCCACCGGCACCAGCCGGCAGGTGTCGAGCAGGTCCAGGGCTTCCTGGACGGTGTGGGCGCGGTCCAGCAGGTACTGGATCCACAGGGCGATCTGGAGGCCCGGCCTGCCGGGGTCGCGGGGGCCGAGATCGGTGCTGTCCAGGTAGAGCATGTGGGCGGCGAGGCCGGCTTCGTTGAGGCCGTCGGCCGTGCCGGCACCGTAGACGGTGGTCACGATGCTGCCCAAGCGGCTCGTCCACAGCAGGGGGTTGTCGTCGACGACGGTGCCCGCCAGTGTGCCGCCGTCGCGCTCGATCCCCCGGGGGAACACCGTCAGGACCGGCTCGGTCGATTCCGGCCAGTCCATCGTCCGGCCGGCGAGAACGGCGTGGTCGTTGGTGTTCCACAGGATCCGTGTGCACACGAGTGATCCCTCATCCCTCTCTTCGTGGGCCGTACGCGTCGCTCGGCTCCCGTCCGGGGACCGAGCGGGCGCGGGCCCGGTCGCGGAACCACGCGCAGACGCCGACCAGCACCGCCACCCCGACTCCGTACACGGGCAGCCACAGGGTCGTCGTGGCCGCCAGGCACTCGGCGACCGCCTTGCGTGCCTGGTCCTGTTGCCAGAACGCCACGGCGGCGCCGTCACCGGCGGTCAGGTCCCCGAGGGCGGCCTCCACCTGGAGGGCCTGGTACCTGCCCGCCAGTACGCAGTCGGCGCGCGTGCCCGGCATCGGGAACAGCCAGGCCCGGCGCTGCAACAGCGGGGCGAGGGCGATCGCCACGCACAGTCCGACGACCAGCGCGTACGCGACCAGTCCGCGCAGGTACGGCGAGCGGATGTTCGGGGACCACTCCGCCCGTCGCTGGAAGGCGAGCAGTACCGCGAGCAGCGTCACCCCGATGAACGTGGCGAACCATTGCCACGAGCCCTGGGCCAGCGCGAACGTCAGCACCGCGGCGAGTCCGATGCCGATGACCCCGGGAGCGGGAATGCCGTCGGCCGCCGTGGCGGACGGCGGCTTCGTGACGGTCACTCGCGGTCCGGGATCACTCACAGGCCTCTCCTGCAGGGCGGGGAGACCCAGCATGCGCCGCGGGCCGCCGCGGCCCCGGGCGCCATGCCGGAGGCGGTCCGGGCCCCGCCCGGATGGCCCGCCCCGATGGCCCGCCCGGGCGGACGGCCCGTGGGCTGCCCGGCGCGTATCGGCCCGTACGGGGCAAGGGCGCCCGCGCCGGCCGTTCTCGGCTCGGCTACTCTCGGCGCCACCGACGTTCGCGCCGCGGTCCGGGCGCGTCGCGATCGAACCGCCCCTCGGGAGACGCAGACGTATGCGTAGTACGCCACCATCACCGCCTGCGACCGGGCGGTCTGACGGATCGTCCGTCCGGATCGGCGCCCTCGTTCCGCTGAGCAGGCCTGGCTGGGTCGAGGCGGGCCGGCATCTGCTCGCCGGACTCGAACGGGCCGTTCACGAGGTCAACGACGCCGGCGGGATCGCGGGCAGGCCGCTCGAACTGCTGGTCCGGGACACCGCGGCCGATCCGCACAGGGCCGCGGCGGCCGTGGACGAGTTGGCCCGTCTCGGGGTGGCCGCTCTGGCGGGTGAGTACCACAGCGTCGTCGCGCGCGCCGCCGCGGCCCGGGCCGACGCCCTCGGTCTGCCGTTCCTCTGCTCGTCGGCGGTTCTCGACGCGCTCACCGAACAGCCGACGCGGTGGGTCGCGCGCCTCGCCCCGGCGCAGTCCCACGGCTGGCGGATCTACGCGGACTTCCTCCTCGGCGCGGGCCACCGCCGTATCGCCGTGGCGACGCAGTCGAGCGTCTACTGGGCCTCCGGGACCCGTGTCCTGAGGGAGTACCTGGCTCCGCGCGGCGGTTCGGTCGTCGAGCTCGACATGAACATCTTCTCCCCCGGCTCGGTGTGCGACGAACTCGTCGATCGGCGCGCGACTGCTCTCCTTCTTCTGGTCGGCACCCCGGAGCCGGCGGTACCGCTCGTGCGGGCCGTCCGCCGCGACCGACGACTCGCCGAGATCATGATCGGTGCTCCGGCCGGGCAACCGGAGTTCCCGGAATGGGCGACGCTGCTGGGCGAGGACGGTGCCGGCGTCCCGTTCCTGCGCTACCTGCCGGAACGTCTCGGCCCGCTCGGTGCACGGGTCGAGACGGCCCTGCGCGAGCGGCTGGGCGTCGCGCCGTCCTTCGTGGCCTTCGAGGGGTACGACACGGTGGTCGTCCTGGCCGATGTGCTGCGTTCGCGTGGCGCGGACGAGGCGCGCGCGGCGGATCCCTGGCCGCGGGTCGCGGTCGAGGGCACCCGCGGCCGGATCCGGTTCTCCCGTGTGCCGGGCATCGGCGTTCCGCAGTGGGCCTGGGCCCCCACCCAGGTCGTCGATCGGGACCCGGCGCGACCCGATCGCTTCCGCATCCTGCACACCGGCTGAGCGGACGGGGCCGGTCGCGGTCTAACCGGTGGTGGCCGTTCCGGCGGCCTGTTCCAGGACTTCCAGGACGGTGTTGCGGAACAGCTTCGCCTTGTAGCCGGTCTGCGGCAGTGGCCGGCAGCGGGCGAGGACCGTCTCCGCGGCTGCGGCGAGGACGTCGGGGGTTGCCTCGCGGCCGATCAGGGCGGCCTCCACTTCCGTGAGCCGCAGCGGTACGCGGGCCACCCCGCCCGCCGCGACGGCGGCGTGCGTGACGGTGGAGCCGTCGAGCACCAGCCGGGCGGTGGCCTCGACCAAGGGCCATTCGGCGTGGGCCCGGCTGATGGCGCGGTGGTGGGCGGCACGTTCGCCGGCCAGGGGTGCGGGCAGGTGGACCGCGGTGAGGATGCGGTCCGGCGGCAGCAGGTGGTCGGCGTGGAAGAGGCGGTCGCCGTCCCCGTAGAGGTCGGCGACGGCGCGCGGGGAGTCGCCGTGGACATGGACCTCGGCGTCGTAGGTGAGCAGGGCCGTCGCGAGGGTGGAGGGGTGCGGGGCCACGCACGGGCCGTCTCCGGCGACCACGCCGAAGAGGTGGTCGCCCTGGCGTGCGGGGCAGCCGGTGCCGCCCTTCTGGAGGCAGCTGACGTGTGGATTGCGGTAGTACCAACAGCGGTTGCGTTGGAGCAGGTTGCCGCCCACGGTGCCGGCGGCCCGGATCTGCGGGGTGGCCGCGGTCCCGGCCGCCAGGGCCAGGGCCGGCCAGCCCGCCCGTACCCGCGGATCGGTGGCCAGCTCGGTGAGGGTCGTCAGGGCACCGATCCGCAGCCCGCCGTTGGGCAGGGGGCCGCAGCCGCGCAGGTGATCGACTCCGCCGAGGTCGGTGAAGGGTCCGGCGGATACGCCGCTGCGCTGCCGGGCGGTGGTGTCGGTGCCACCGGCGCGCAGCTCCCCGCCGCGGGCCAGGACGGCGGCCGAGAGGTCGGTGAGGGCGGTCTCGGTGCTCACGTACCCAGTCCTTCCAGGAGCCGGTCGGGGCGGATGGGCATGTCGTACGGGCGCCAGCCGGTGGCGTCGTGCACCGCGTTGGCCAGGCAGGCCGCGGTGGGCAGGGTCGCGATCTCGCCGAGGCCGACTCCGCCACCGGGCACGTGGTCGAAGCCCTCCTGGTGGAAGTGGATGGTGATCTCGGGGGTGTCGCCGATGCCGGGGATGCGGTAGTCCTCCAGGTTCTCGGTCAGCACCCGCCCGGTGACGGGGTCGGTGCGCCGCTCCTCGTAGAGGGCGTAGCCGAGGCCCTGTACGACGGCTCCTTGGCACTGGCCGCGGGCGAGGCGGTCCTCGTGGATGCGGCCCGCCGCGATGCCGCTCCACACGCTCAGCGGGCGCACGCGGCCGAGGCGGGTGTCCACCTCGACCTCGGCGACCTGGACCGATCCGGTGAATCCTCGGCCGATCGCGATACCGGCCATGGTGAAAGGGGTCACGAAGCCCCGGCGGTCGCGGGGGCGCCGGCCGGTCACCCGTACGCCGTTCGCGGTGTCCAGTCGGGCGGCGACGTCACCGCCGCCGAGCGCGTCGCGCAGCCGGGCGGCGGCGTCGGCGGCGGCGGGCACGAGGGAGGGTGTGGTGCGGCTGCCGCCGGAGGTGGGCCCGTGCACCGTGTCGCTCCGGCCGACGTCGGCGCGCACCCTCGTCTCGGGCAGGCCGAGCCCCGCGGCGACGGCTCGGCGCAGCACGGTGCGCGAGCCGGTTCCCATGTCCTGGACGGCGCAGCGGGCGACGACGATCCCGTCCTCGACGGTGAGTTCGACCTCGGTGACGGGGTCGAGGAAGTACATCCAGTTGGCCGCCGCGACGCCGACGCCGCGGCGGAACCGGCCGGTGCCGCCGCGGGGGCCCGACCAGACCGGGAGCGCGGCGGCCCGTTCGTACAGGGCGTGCCGCTTGGGGTTGCCGTCCCAGCGGCGGCGCAGGGCGATCGGGTCCTGGCCGAGCCGGTGGGCCATCTCGTCGACGGCCTGTTCCAGGGCCCAGCACATCGTGGGTCCGCCGGGGCCGCGGAACGGTGCGCCCGGAGGCCGGTGGGTGACCGTGTCGAAGTCGCGGAGCCGGCGGGGGGCCTTGCCGTACATGAACCGGGCCAGCGCGGCCACGGTGCCCCCGATCGCGACGCCCCCGTCGTTGTCCACGTCCATGGCCAGCGCGCTCAGATCGCCGGCTTCGTCCGCGACCATCGCCAGCCGGATCCGGGTGCCGGGCCGGTATCCGCCGTCGGTGAGTTCCTCGTCCCGGTCGAGCACCACCCGTACGGGGGCGCCGTGCAGCCGGGACAGCTCGACGGCGGCGACGACGTCGGAGGTCAGTCCCATCTTGCAGCCGAAGCCGCCGCCCACGTGAACGGCCCGCGCCACCACCCGGTCGACGGGCAGGCCGAAGCGTTCGGCGGCCAACTCGGCCGTGTGTTTCACCGACTGGGTGGACACGTCCAGATGGAGGGTGCCGTCGATCCATCGGGCGAGGCAGGCGTGCGGTTCGAGCGGTGTGTGCGTCTGCGCGGCGGTGGTGAAGACGCCCTCCACCACCCGTTCGGGGGCGCGGCCGCGCGCCTCGGTGATCCGGCGTACGGCCGTGGCGGGACGCTTGCTCATGGCGGACGGGCCCCGGAGGTTGCCGCGCCAGCGGGCCGGTACCAGTTGGGGGGTCTCGCCGGAACCGGGCGCCCGCTTGCGTGCCGCCTTGTCCTCGTAGACCGGCGGACCCTCGCCGGTTCGGGCCTGGCGCGCGTCCAGCGCCGCCGGCAGCACCTCGTAGTCCACCCTGACGCGCGCTGCCGCGGCTCGTGCGGAGGCCCGGTCCGGCGCCGCGACCGCGGCGACCGGCTGTCCGACGTAGCGCACCACACCGTCCGGGGGCAGCAGCGGTACCAGGGGCAGGTCCCCGGCTTCGAGGGAGCGTACGTGCGCATGCGCGTGGGGCGAGCGGATGATCACCCCCACCAGCAGTCCCTCGGGGCGCAGGTCGGTGGTGTACCGGGCCGATCCGTCGGCCTTCTCCGGGGCTTCGGTGCGCGGGACCGCCGGCGCCTGGCCGTCGGTCGGGGCGGTGTCGTAGTCGCCCGCGCAGGCGGCGGCCACCGCGGTGAAGATGCCCTCGTAGGCACCGCACCGGCACAGGTGGCCCGCGAGTGCGTCGGCGATCGACTCCCGTCCGGGCCGGGTGCGGCCGTGGGCGGCCCGCCACCGCTCGTAGAACGCCGCAGCCTCGACCACGAACCCGGGCGTGCAGTAGCCGCATTGGAGGGCGTCCTCACCGGCGAAGGCACGCCCGACCGGGTGGTCGGCGAGGCCTTCCACGGTCGTCACGAGCCGGCCGGCCAGCCCGACCGCCGGTGTCAGGCACGACACCCGGGGTTCACCGTCGACCTGGATCGTGCAGGCGCCGCACACCCCTCCCGCGCAGACGAGCTTGGTGCCGGTCAGACCCAGTCGGTCCCGGACCACCTCGACGGCGGCCGGGTCGTCGTCCACGTCCACCGCGTGCCGGGTGCCATTGACCTCGAACTCCACGAGACGTTCTCCTCACCGCGGGGTGGCGCCTGTCAGACCTCGCTCCGGCCTTCACGCTCCTTGATATCCCGCTCGCGGCTCGCGCGCAGTTCGGCGTCCGGCGGGCCGGGCCGTCCGATGGCGGTGGCAGGGGTCAGGCAGGGCCGGTCGGGCGGGGGGCGAGGCAGGGCGGTGCCAGGAGCCGTCGGCGCTCAGCGGGAGTCGTCGGGTGTGGCGGTCGCGGCGGTCGCGGCGGTCGCGGCGCGGCGGAACTCCGCGTTGATGCGCTGGGCCTCTTCGAGCTGGTCCTCGAGGATGACGATGCGGCAGGCGGCCTCGACCGGGGTGCCCTGGTCCACGAGTTCGCGGGCGCGGGCCGCGATGCGGAGCTGGTAGCGCGAGTACCGGCGGTGTCCGCCCGGGGAGCGCAAGGGTGTGATCAGACGGGCCTCGCCGATGGCGCGCAGGAAGCCGGGGGTCGCGCCGAGGAGTTCGGCGGCCCGGCCCATCGTGTAGGCGGGGTAGTCATCGTCGTCCAGCCGACTGCCGAGCGAGTCATCCGCTGTCATCTGCACCTCTTCTCAGAACGCGTCGAAGGGCCTTGGTGCCGTACGGCACCAAGGCCCTGAAGGGAATTCAACACCATCTGTCGGCCTCAGCGCTGCGCCGACCTTCTGTTTCCGCGGTCGCGCCCGGGAGACGGGCGGGAGTGCGGGGATCGTGGATGCCTGACCGGGGACCACCTGCCGTTCGGGGTCGTGCGGTACCCGAGCGGTGTACTCCTCGCTCGGGCGATCCTGATGGTGTCTGCTTCCTCCCTTCCTTGGATCTTGGCTACGGAAGAAACCCTAGGCACTTCGGAACCGGATGTCTACTGTGGCGGCGATAGATTTTCTTGTGTTCGGCCGCAAGAGATCTTCTTTCCATCGATACAGCACCGAGGGCCCGACCGGATGTGCCGGTCGGGCCCTCGAGGGTGGTGCGGGTGATGGTGCGGGTGGTGGTGCGGGGGTGCTGCGCGGTCAGCCCGCGGCCGAGACGCGCGCGGGCTCGCCGAGCATCGCCGACGCCCGCTGCACTGCGGTGAGGCCGGGCGTGCTCGCGGGCGCGGCGGCGGCCTGTGGCAGGCCGCGGCATGTGAAACCGAGCAGGGTCATGGCCCGTACGACCTCCGCGGCGCTGAAGTCCCGGCGGTCCTGACGGGTGACGACCTGGCCGACCTGCTTGACCGGGTAGTGCCGGCGTCCGATGATCACGGACTCACCGTCGACGGGCTCGGGCTTGACGCCCTTCATCGACTCCAGCACCCCGCCCTTGGTCAGGTCGAAGGGGAATCGGGCGATGACGACGCGCATGATGCCTCACAAGGGGAGAAGAAGGGTTGACGCTACGGCGTCGCCGCCGGACCGCCGTGCCGGCCCGCGCAGGGCGGCCGCCGCCGCGGGGCGTCGCCGGTTGCGCGAGGCGGGACCGCCGCGCCCGCGCCGCTCGGCCGCCGGGGCCGTGATGACGACCGGGATGCCGGAGGGGGCCTGAGCACCGGTGATCCGGCTCAGGGCCTCTTCGCCGGAGCGGACCTGGGTGGTCTGCGGAGTGATCCCGGCGGCTGCCATCAGCCGCGCCATGCCACGGCGCTGGTTCGGGGTGACCAGGGTGACGACGCTGCCGGATTCCCCGGCACGGGCGGTACGTCCGCCGCGGTGCAGGTAATCCTTGTGGTCGGTGGGCGGATCCACGTTGACGACCAGGTCGAGGTTGTCGACGTGGATGCCGCGGGCGGCGACGTTGGTGGCGACGAGCACGCTGACGTGCCCGGTCTTGAACTGCGCCAGGGTGCGCGTGCGCTGCGGCTGTGACTTGCCGCCGTGCAGGGCGGCGGCCCGCACCCCGCTGTTCAGCAGGTGGCTGGTGAGCTGGTCCACGGCGTGCTTGGTGTCCAGGAACATGATGACGCGGCCGTCGCGCGCCGCGATCTCGGTGGTGGCGGCGTGCTTGTCGCCACCGTGGACGTGCAGCACGTGGTGCTCCATCGTCGTGACGGCGCCCGCGGACGGGTCGACGGAGTGGACGACCGGGTCGGTCAGGTATCGGCGCACCAGCAGGTCGACGTTGCGGTCGAGGGTGGCGGAGAACAGCATCCGCTGGCCCTCGGGGCGCACCTGGTCGAGCAGCGCGGTGACCTGCGGCATGAAGCCCATGTCGGCCATCTGGTCGGCCTCGTCCAGGACCGTGACGGCCACCTGGTCGAGCCGGCAGTCGCCGCGGTCGATGAGGTCCTTCAGCCTGCCCGGCGTGGCGACGACGACTTCGGCGCCGCCGCGCAGCGCGCCGGCCTGCCGCCCGATGGGCATCCCGCCGACGACCGTGGCCAGCCGCAGCGCGACCGAGCGGGCGTACGGGGAGAGGGCATCGGTGACCTGCTGGGCCAGCTCACGGGTCGGTACGAGGATCAGCGCGAGCGGCCGGCGGGGCTCGGCGCGTCGGCCGGCCGTACGGGCGAGCAGCGCCAGTCCGAAGGCCAGGGTCTTGCCGGAGCCGGTGCGGCCGCGGCCGAGCACGTCACGACCGGCCAGGGTGTTCGGCAGGGTGGCGCCCTGGATCGGGAACGGTACGGTCACGCCCTGCGCGGTGAGCGCGGCGAGCAGTTCCCCGGGCATGGCGAGGTCGGCGAAGGCCTCGACGGCGGGCAGCGCGGGAGTGATCGTCTTGGGCGGGGCGAACTCGCCCTGCACCGCGGCGGGCCGGCGACCGTACCCGCCGGGGCGGCTCGGGCCGCCCGAGCGGCCGGGGGCCCCGGAACGGCCGGGGGCCCCGGAACGGCTGGGGGCCGAACCGCCGAAGCGGCCGCCGCTCGTGCCGGATCCGGCGGTGCCGTTACGCGTGCGGGCGAATCGGTCGTTCGTGCGTGTGCGGTTCATGCGGAACCTTCCTCGATGCGGCGCATATCAAGGAATTCCCGCCGACATGCACGGAGCGGAGAATTGCAAGAAACAGGCCGAATGAAAAATATGAAGCGGGCCTGCCCGGCCGGATATCCCTGGCGGGTGCAGGTACTGGAAAAATAGACGACGCCGTCCGTCGGGGTGCGCGACCAGACGTATCGACCGTGATGCGATCCGCGTACGAAGGACTGCGGATCCCTCGGCGCCGCACCCGGACCCGATATCAGGGCGGGGGTGGGCAGTGACAGGACGGGGCGAAAATGCGTGCAGCTGGGGCCCGCACCCCGAAGGATGCGGGCCCCAGCTACGAAGTGCGCGTCAGCGTCAGGCGGGAACGATGTTCTCGGCCGTCGGACCCTTCTGGCCCTGCGCGATGTCGAAGCTGACCTTCTGGCCCTCGAGCAGCTCGCGGAAGCCCTGGGCGGCGATGTTCGAGTAGTGGGCGAAGACGTCGGCGCCGCCACCGTCCTGCTCGATGAAGCCGAAGCCCTTTTCCGCGTTGAACCACTTCACGGTTCCAGTAGCCATGTCATATCTCCTTCGGGGCAGTACATCGGGATCCACGAGGTGAGGATTCCGTGTCGCCGCGATGATTACCCCGACCAATCATGACTGACCGGAAAGTTAAAGCACTCCTAGGGGCGTTGACACCGGCTGGGAGGGCTTGAAATTTTGGGAACCACAACTGCAACTGAGATCGACAGTAGCACGAATCGACATCCCTTGTACGGTGAAACATTTCACGTACATCGCTGCGGAGAAAAAGCTCATGGCGCGGTTCGTCCGATTCTCATCGCGCGGGCACAGATATTGACCCGATCCGCGCGGCGGGTGGCCCGCGCCCTGCTGTCGGGCCCGCTCGCGCGGCTCGCCGTACGGCCGTGACCGTCCGTCTTTCGTGTCAGGTGGGTTACGGTCCGTTACCTGATCTTCGCGTCACGTGGACGTCGGACCCGCTTCCCCCGGAGACCATCGTGTCCCAACTCCCCCGCCCCGCCCGCGCCCGGCGACGCAGGGTGGCCGCCGTGGCCCTGGCCTTGCTGGGCCTGTTGCTCACCCCGGCCACCCCGCCCTCGGCCGCGGCCCCCCGGTTCCCGGCCGATCCGCGTTCCGCGCCCGCCGCGACGACCGCAACAATCGCGACGACCGCGACGACGGTGGCGCCGGGCGGGACCGCCGCGCTGACGGGGTACGCGATCCGGTCGGCGGCCGAGGTGACCGACACGGCGGCCGCCGTGTCCACGCCCGGGTATGCGACGTCCGGCTGGCACCGGGCCGGGCCCCGCTCCACCGTGCTCGCCGCCCTGGTCGCCGACCGCACGCACCCGGACCCGTTCTACTCCACCGACCAGCAGCGCATCCCGCGCCGTGACTTCGCCGATCCGTGGTGGTACCGCAGCGACTTCACACTCCCCGGCACCTCGGAGCGCACCTCGCTTGACTTCAGCGGGGTGGTCTCCGCGGCGGATGTGTACGTCAACGGCCGGCAGGTCGCCTCGGCGGCCGAGGTGGCCGGTGTGTACACGCGGCACGAGATCGACATCACCCGCCTCGTACGGGCCGGCACCAATACGGTCGCCTTCCGGATCCGGCCCAACGATCCGCGCAAGCACCTCACACTGGGCTGGTTGGACTGGCTGCAGCCGCCGCCCGACGCCAACATGGGCATCGTCCGTGACGTGCTGGTGCACCGCCGGGGACCTGTCTCGCTGCACGACGCGCACGTCGTGACCGACCTGCGCGTGCCGGCCCCGGCGACGGCCGCGGGGCCGGCCACGCAGCCGCCCTCGGAGCCGCCCTCGGAGCCGCCCTCGGATGCGGCCACCGTATCGGCCCCGGCCGAACTGACCGTGAAGGCGCGGATCCGCAACGACTCCCCTGAGACCACCACCGCGACCGTCACCGCCGCCATCAGCGGCACCAAGATCGTGCTGCGTGAGGACGTCACCCTGCGCCCGCGGGAGATTCGTACGCTCGTCTTCGCCCCGGACCGCCACCCTCAGCTGCGCCTGAAGCGGCCCGCCCTGTGGTGGCCCGCCGGTATGGGACCCCAGCACCTGTACGGACTCCAGGTGACGGCCACGGTGACCGGCCGCCGCTCGGACTTTGTAGGCCACCCCTTCGGCATCCGCGACGTGAAGGCACCCCTCAATTCCGCCGGCGCCCGCCGGTACACGATCAACGGCCGCCCCCTCCTGATCCGGGGCGCCGGTTGGTCGGCCGACGAACTGCTGCGCTGGGACAGCACGGCCGCGGAGGATCGGATCAAGGCCGCGCTCGACGCCGGTCTGAACGCGTTCCGCCTCGAAGGGCACATCGAGCCGGACGAGTTCTTCGACCTCGCCGACCGGCACGGCATCCTGGTGCTGCCCGGCTGGGAGTGTTGCGACAAATGGGAGGGGCAGGTCAACCCCACCGGTACGGGCGAGAAGTGGAACGCCGCCGACCGTGTCACCGCGCGTGCCTCCATGGCCGCCGAGGCCGCCCGGCTGCGCGATCATCCCAGCGTGCTGTCCTTCCTCATCGGAAGCGACTTCGCACCCGACGCGCGGACCGAGCGGGACTACCTCGACGCCTTGCGCGCCGCCGACTGGCCCACCCCGGTGATTCCGGCCGCCTCCGCCGTCACGACGGCGCTGAGCGGCCCGTCGGGCATGCGGATGACCGGGCCCTACGACTGGGTCCCGCCCTCGTACTGGTACGACAAGCGCGAGGGCGGCGCGACGGGCTTCAACTCCGAGACGAGCGCCGGGCCCTCGATCCCCACCCTCGACACCCTGCGCCGCACGCTCTCGCCGGCCGAGCTCGACACGCTGTGGCGGTCGCCTTCCGCCCCGCAGTACCACCGCTCCCCCTCCCGCACCTTCAACACGCTGAAGCTGTTCGACGACGCCCTCACGCACCGCTACGGCGCGCCGCGCAGCCTGTCGGACTACGTGGCCAAGGCTCAGCTCGGCCAGTACGAGAACGTCCGCGCGCAGTTCGAGGCCTACGCCCGCAACGCCACGGACTCCACCGACCCGTCGACCGGGCTGGTCTACTGGATGTTCAACAGCGGCTGGACCTCACTGCACTGGCAGCTCGTCGACCGTTACCTCGACCAGGGTGGCGCCTACTACGGCGCGAAGAAGGCCAACGAGCCCCTGCACATCCAGTACTCGTACGACGACCGGACGGTGGCCGTCGTCAACCGTCGGGCAGCCGCCGTGTCCGGGCTCACCGCCCGGGTCACCCTGTTCGACACCGCCGGGGCCTCCCTCTACGACCGCACCGTGCGCGGGGTGCGGGTCGGCGGCAACGGCGCGTCGACCACCGCGGCCACCGTTCCCGCCGTCGTCGCCGCCGCGGACGGACCGGATTCCACGTATCTGGCCCGACTCGTCCTCACCGACGGCGCCGGCCACGAGGTGAGCCGCAACGTCTACTGGCTCTCCACCCTCCCGGATGTCCTGGACTACGAGGCCACCGACTGGTACCACACCCCCACGACCACCTACGGCGACCTCACCGGGCTGAACTCCCTCCCGGCCGCCACCGTGACCGCGACCGCCCGAACGACGCGCCACCCCGGCTCGGTCTCCACCACCACGGTCACCCTCCGCAACACCGGCCGCGGGAACACGCCCACGCTGCTGACCGATCTGCATCTCGTCGACAGCCGTGACGCACCCCTGCTTCCGGTGCGCTGGAACGACAACCAGATCAGCCTCTGGCCCGGTGAGAGTGCCGTCCTGACGGCCGAGCACCGGACGGCCGGCCCGGCCGGCGGGGAGTTGCGGGTCCGGATCTCGGGCTGGAACACCCCCACCACCCACATCACGCCGAGCTCTCACTGACACCGGTGGCCCGCACCCACGTGACCGCCCTGCCCGATATTCACTTGCGTACCGCCCACCACGACCGCCAACGTCGGGTGACACCGCACGAAGGCAGAGACGATGACCACCGCACTCCCCCACCCCGTCGACCACGAACTCATCGCGGCCGCGACCCATGTCGCGCGCACCCGCTGCCGCGGCGACAACCACACCGTGGCCGCCGCGGCCCGCGCCCGGGACGGCCGGATCATCACCGCGGTGAACGCGTACCACTTCACCGGCGGCCCCTGTGCCGAACTGGTCCTCATCGGCGCCGCTGCCTCCCAGGGCGCGTACGAACTGGACACGATCGTCGCCGTCGGCGACAGGGACCGGGGCATCGTTCCCCCGTGCGGCCGGTGCCGCCAGGTGCTGCTCGACTACTTCCCCACGATCGAGGTCATCGTCGGCACGGCCGACCTGCCCCGGGCGTTCTCCGTGGGCGACCTGCTCCCGGAGAGTTACGTCTGGGCGGACCAGCAGCTCGACACGGCCTGAACCGCCCTACGCGACCCAGCGGTACACGGCCCGGCCCTGGGCGTCGGGCACGGCTGACAAGGTCGGCCAGACCACCGACGACGGCGCCGGCGGTGTCCGTGTCGACGGCCTCGCCGTCCTGGCCGGCCAGCGTGCTGCTTCGGTCGGTCCCGCTCCTGGAAGGGCGAGTTGAGCGTGCACGGCGGCCGACCGTCACCGGGCCGCGCCGCCGTCCGGCAGAATCTGGATCATGACTGATGCACCGTACGACGCCGTGCTCTGCGACTTCGACGGGGTTCTGCGCCTGTGGGATCCCGATGGGATGGCCGGGCTCGATCGGAAGGCCGGACTGACGCCGGGGACTCTCGCGTCGGCCGCGTTCCGCCCCGGGCTGCTGGACGCCGCCGTCACCGGTCGGATCAGCGACGAGCAGTGGCGGCGGCGAGTCGCGGAGGACCTAGCCGAGGCATGCGGGTCACTGGCCGGTGCCCTGGATCTCGTCAGCGGCTGGACGGCGCTGAGCGGCCGTGTCGACACGGCTGTCCTGGAGCTGCTGACCGCGATCCGCAGCCGGGTGCCGGTGGTTCTGGTGTCCAACGCAACCACGCGGCTGGAGGACGATCTCGGCGCACTGGGACTGGCCGACGCGTTCGACGCGGTGGTCAACACCGCCCGCATAGGCGTGGCCAAACCCGATCGGCGGGTCTTCGAGGCCGCAGCGCAGGCGGTGGGAGCGGTACCGCAGCGATGCCTGTTCGTCGACGACACGCCGGGGCATGTCGCCGCGGCACAGGCGGCCGGGCTGACCGCGATCCACTACCGGAACGTCGATCAACTGAGGGTGGCGACCGCGCCGTTGCAATCGGGTGGACGCACACCCCGACCTGGTCGAGAATGACCGGCATGACGACTTGAAGAGCACCGGCCGGGCGGCAGCACTGGCGTAAGGTCGGCACCTGGGACACCCTCCCCGACGGGGACGGACGTGTCTGCGCCGCGTGCGGGAGACCCGTCCGCTCGTACCAGTACCGCCACTACCCTCCGGACTCCTCACTGTTCGAGCGGTGCATCGGATTCGCCTGGTGTTCGGAGTGCCGGATCTACAGCGCCAACATGGTGTACGTCCACCGGGAGCGCGTCCTCGTCGATGCCTTCGCTTCGCTCCCCTGCGATCAACGCGAGCGGATCTACCGTTCGGAAACACGGTTGGTCGAGTTCCTGGATCGACGCGTCCGCGACGGCGAGTCTCGTACAGTGCGGCCATGTCGACCGTACGAATGATGACCGAGGCCGATGTCGCGGCCGTGTCGGAGATACGAGTGACCGGCTGGCAGGCCGCGTATGTCGGGATCGTCCCCCAGTCCTACCTCGATGGGATGACGATCGAGGCGGATGCGCGCCGGCGCCGGCAGTACGTGACGGCGCCGGACAAGGTCTCCCTCGACCTGGTGGCCGTGGACACCCGGGGCACGGTGGTGGGTTGGGCTTGCCTCGGGCCCTCTCGTACGGCCGGGGGTGGTGGTGAGCTGTACGCCCTGTACGTGCGGCCCTCGCTCATCGGGGCCGGCGTCGGTCGCACGCTCCTTCACGCCGTGCACGCCCACGCTCGGGACCGTGACTTCGACTCGGTCCTGTTGTGGGTGCTCACCGACAACGCCAGGGCGCGTCGCTTCTACGAACGAGCCGGCTATGTCGCCGACGGTGCCGTCCAGTCGGACGACTACGACGGGGTGTCCCTCACCGAGGTGCGCTACCGCCTCGCCCTGTAGCGAGGTGGGGCCGGTGGAGACGGTGCGCCGGGCACCGTGGCGCCGGCCGGAATGCGGCTGGACAGTTCGCCCGCGCCATCGGAGCATGGCGCGCAGGTGCGAGGCCTTTCCAGCGGAAGGACCGTCAGGATGAACGCGGACGATGGGGAATCGGGCGGCCGGCGCCCCTGGGAGCGCTCGCGCGCGCACGGCAACCCAGGACCGATGGAACCGACCGGACCTGTGGGTCCTGTGGGACCTGTGGGACCTGCCGGCCCCGGAGCGCCAGGAGGACTCCCCCAGGGGCCGATCCCACCCGGCGCGCGGATGCCGGACGCCGTACGGAACCTTCGTGTGCTGATGATGGTCCTGGGCGGCATGCAGGCCCTCCTCGGACTCGCCCTGGTGACCAACAGCGTGGCCGTGGCCACCTCCATCTGGGGCGAGGGCGACGCCGACACCCCGTGCTGCACCACGCCGGGCGAGGATCACGCCGGGATGGTCGTGTTCGCCGGCCTGCTCATCCTCGGGGTGGCCGCATGGGGTGTCACCACCGCGCTCAAATTCCCCACACGTCATGAGACCCTGCGCGTCTCCGCCTTCGTCTACGGATGGACGGCCCTGCCCTTCAGCTGGGCGTTCTTCCAGGTGATACCCCTGCTGGGATTCGCCTGGCTCGTGCCGGCGATCCTGGCGATCGTCCGCCCGAACCAGCCGGAGAGCCGCGCCTGGTTCAACCACCGGCCGACGTGACCCCGGGCGGCGGACGGCGGACGGCCCGGCCGGGCGTACCGGCGTACGGCGGGAGCCTCCGAGGGTTCCTGCCGGCAGGAACGATCCTCTGCGGGGCCTCCCGGGTGACACCGGGCGGCGCCCGGCCCGGCATACCGACATGCGGCGGTCCGCTTCACCACCATGTGCCCGTGATCCCATCCCACTTGATCGGTGCGCTCTCCGCCCTCGCCCTGCTCGCGCCCGCCTCCGCGTACGCGGCCTCCTCCCCCACCGTGGCTCCGGCCCCCGGCCCCGACCGGCCGGGGGAGTTCTTCGCCGACCTCCCCAAGGGCGGTGATCTGCACAACCACCTGTCCGGAGCGGTCACCACCGAGTTCCTGATCGAACTCGCCGCGGAGGACGGCCTGTGCATCACCACCGACACCACCACGGCGGTACCCCCGCCGTGCGGTGCGGGGACCCGGCCCGCCGCCGACGCGGTCACCGACGCGGCTTTCCGGCGGCAGGTCATCCAGGCCTGGTCGATGCAGGACTTCCCGGCGGACGGCAACGGCCACGACCACTTCTTCGCGACCTTCGGCAAGTTCGGCGAGGTGACCTGGCGGCACCCCGGCCGGATGCTCGCGGAAGTCGCCAACTCCGCCGCCCGGCAGCACCAGTTCTACCTGGAGACGATGATCTCCCCGGCCTCGGGGCAGGCCCGTACCCTCGCCGACCGGGTCGGCTACGACGCCGATCTCGACCGCATGCACGACAAGCTCCTCGCCGACGGGGGCCTGGACGCGGTGGTCCGGCAGGCCCGCGCCGACGCCGACAGCACCGACGTGGAGTTCCGCGGCGCTGCGCACTGTGACACACCGCGGCCCGACGAGGCGTGCTCCCTGCCCTACCGGTGGATCTCGCAGGTCGCCCGCGCCGGCACCCCGGAGCGGGTGTTCACCCAGATGGCACTCGGCATGCGGCTGGCCGAGCGCGACCCGCGCTTCGTCGCCGTCAACCTGGTGCAGCCGGAGGACGACCCGGTCGCCCTACGCGACTACCGCCTGCACATGCGGATGCTGAACTACCTGAAGACCCAGTACCCGAAGGCGCACATCACCCTGCACGCGGGTGAGCTCGTGCCGGGTCTGGTCAAGCCGGAGGACCTCACCTTCCACATCAGGGAGGCCGCCCAGACCGGTCGCGCCGAGCGGATCGGGCACGGCGTGTCCGTCCTGCACGAGGACCGCTGGGAGTCACTCATGCGGTACATGGCGGAGCGGCGCATCGCGGTCGAGGTCCCCTTCCACAGCAACGAGCAGATCCTGCGCGTATCCGGTGACGCGCACCCCTTCGCCACCTACCGCCGCCACGGCGTGCCGGTCGTCCTCGCCACCGACGACCCGGGCGTGTCCCGGATCGAGATCACCGACGAGTACCGCCGTGCCGCGGAAATGTACGGACTCGGCTACCCGGAATTGAAGGACCTGGCCCGGGCTTCCCTGGAGCACTCGTTCCTGCCCGGCCGGGGCCTGTGGAACCGTGACGTCCGCACCGGATACCGGCCGACCGGCGCGTGTGCCCGCGAGGTCCAGGGCGCCGAGCACCCGAGCGAGCGGTGCGCCCGATTCCTGAAGGCCAGCCCGAAGGCGCAGGTCGAGTGGCGGCAGGAGGCGGCCTTCCAGCGCTTCGAGACCCACCACGCCCGCTCCACCCGTCCCGGCTCCCACTGATCGCGGAGTTCGGTGGGACCGGCCCGCGCTCCTCAGGGGCGCGGGCCGGCCTGCACCGCTCGTGCGATCAGGTCGTGGATCAGGAACTCTCCGGGGAGCCGGTTCTCCTTGAGGCGGTCGAGGTCGTCGGGCCCGAACCATCCGTAGGCGGAGTGCTTGGTCCACTCCAGCAGAGGATGATCCAGGTCGCCCTCGACGTCGACGAGGCAGTCGGCCTCATGACGGAGCCCGGCGCCGTCGTCCCCGGTCCAGGTGGTGGTGCCGAGGAAGCGCCGTACGCGGCGCAGGCGCCAACCGGTCTCTTCCTCGATCTCGCGTGCGAGGGCCTCCAGCAGGGTTTCGCCGTCCTCGACGTGGCCGCCCACGATGTCCCAGCTGTCGGGGAAGAGACGGCGATCCGGGCTCCTCTTCTGGGCGAAGGCTTCGCCGTCGCCGTTGAGGATCACGGCGCCGACGGTCCAGAGCTCGCCGGGGGCGGGTACGGGCAGCTCGACGTCGGGGTCCACCAGAAGCCGGTGATGTGTCGTCATGGTCGCGAGCCTAGGCAGCACTTGTCGGTCCAACCCCCGCGGGGTTGTGTCGTGCTCCCGGTCCGGCCGTGACGACCTCGATTTCCGCTTCGTTCTTCAGGGCAGTTGTACGGGCGGGCGTCCCCTTGCGTCCACTCGCGTCCCGCCGCGCTCCCGTCGCGCCCCGTCCCCCGAAGGAACCTTCGATGACCGAATCCGTCGAACCGCACGGCACCGCCGCGCTGCTGGTCGACTCTCAGGGCCGGTACCTGTTGCACCTGCGCGACGCGAACAAACGGATCTGCGATCCGGGCACGTGGTCGATCCCGGGCGGAGGCCGGGAAGGCGAGGAGACGCCGGCGCAGGCGGTCGAGCGGGAACTCCTCGAAGAGACCGGTCTGACGGTCGCGTTGGAACCCTTCACCGTCGTCGACGCCCACGGGCCCGCGCCGCGGGAACCGGGCGAGCCCGACCAGGACCGCATCCAGGTGTACCTGGGGGCCTGGGACGGCGACGCCGATGAACTCCCCTGTCCCGAAGGCATCATGTTCCGCCACTTCGACGCGGCCACGATCCCCTTCCTGACGATGTGCGCGTGGACGAAGGAGGTCATCGACCTCCACCAGGCCCGTGGCCTCGCCCCGGCAGGCGTCCCGGCCCAGGCCCGGCCCGTCGGTGGCCGGGCCCGCCGGAACATCGTCGGCGTGCACCTCTACCTCGAACGGAACGGGCAGGTCCTGCTCGGGCTGCGTCATCCGGACTCCGCCTTCGCCGCGTCCACCCACCACTTCCTCGCCGGACACTGCGAGCAGGAATCCGCCGTCGCCTGTCTGGTGCGGGAAGCCTCGGAGGAAGCCGGGCTGGTCATCGACCCGGGTGAGGTGGAACTGGTCCACGTCGTGCACCAGGTGAACGAGCCCGGCGGCCGGCCCCGTATGCAGCTCGTCTTCCGCGCCCGGCGCTGGCAGGGCACGCCCGAGGTACGCGAGCCCGACCGCTGCCTGTCCTGGAGTTGGTGGCCCGCCGACGACCTTCCCGAGCCCGTCGTCCCGTACACCCGGGCCGCGATCGAGGGCATCCGAACCGGACGCCTCTACACCGAGCTCGGCTGGGCATGAGTCACCCATGACCACCGAGGCTTCCTTGAACACGATCCCCCCGTCCGCGCCGTGAGCGGCGGCCCCCGGCACACGGTGCCGGTCGACGTCCACCTCGTCCTGCGCCGCGACGGCGGCCGCGGCCCGGAGGTACTGCTGTCGCGCAGGGCCGGGCCCGTGTACGCGACCGGGCTCTGGCACCTGCCCTCCGGGCACCTCGACCCGGGCGAGGACATGGTCGAAGGGGTGATCCGGGAGGCCCGGGAGGAGACCGGAGTCCTCATCGCGGCGGCGGACGTGACCGCGGCGGTCACCGTCCACCACCGCCCTCCCCGGGGCGGCGCATCCCGGATCGGCGTCTTCTTCGAGGTCCGACGGTGGGAGGGCCGGCCCGGCGTGAGGGAGCCGGACCGGTGCGACGGCATGGGCTGGTACCCGCTCGACGCCCTGCCGGATCCGATGGTGGCGTACTGCCGGGCCGGGCTGGACGCCTACCGGGCCGGTATGCCGGCCGCCGTGCACTTCCAGCGGCTCGGAGACCTCGTCGAGTACGCGGCGGACGGCGTCGACCGCACCCGCCTCCTGCCCGGCCCGCCCCCTCCCCCGCCGCCGCGCCCGAGCGACGGGGCGGTCCTTCCCGACCCGCTGCGGGTGTTCGCCGAGCGGGCCGTCGGCCGGATCACGCGGACGGACGACGTCTCCTGGGCGCGCGCCGGTGGCCGGGTCTGGCGGCTCACCGGAGCCGGTGGCGGCACCTGGTACCTCAAGCGGCACAGCGGGGTACGGCTCCACGAGCGGGAAGTGGCCGCGTACCGGACGTGGGTTCCGGAACTCGGGCGCCAGGCTCCGCGCCTCGTCGCCCGCGACCCGGTCGCGCGAGCCGTCGTCATCACCGCGCTGGCGGGGCGATCACCGCACGGCAGGGACCTGGACCCGGCGACCGAGGTCCGCGTGCAGCGGGGGCTGGGTCGGCTCGCCGCCGCCCTGCACCGCGCCTGCCCGGAGCGGCCCGCCGGGCCGTTCTCGGCCGTGGACATCGTGAAGCGGCGACTGGAGGAGGCCCGACCGTATCTGGCCGCCGGGGACGCGGAGCTGGTCCGCGCCCTGGCCCACGCCCACGAGGACCTGCCGCCGCCGGTTCTGGTACCCACGCACGGGGACCTCCAGTACCGCAACGTGCTCCTGACGGACGACGGCGAGGTGCGGGTCTTCGACTTCGAGCGGTCGGAGTACGCCACCGCCACCCGGGACCTGGTGCGTCTCGGCGACACCTGGACCGGGCGGCCGGACCTGCGCGCCGCCTTCCTCGACGGCTACGGCAGACCGCTCACCTCGGTCGAGGAGCTCCGGCTGGACTGCGAGGCCGCGCTCGACGCGGTCTCCGGGATCGCCTACGGAGTGGCCCACGACGACCCGGAGGTCGCCGAGCGGGGCCACCGCACCCTGTACCGGCTCCATGCCGCGCGAAGGCGGTGACCCCGGAGCGTCAGAGTGTCTCGCTGAGCGAGTCGGCCGGCCGCCGCCGTGCCGCCCGTGCCGCGGGCAGTGCCGCCGCCACCACCGCGCCCAGCACCGCTCCGACGATCACGGTCGCGAGTACGGCCGGTGAGGGCGGTTGGGCGACGCCCGCGCCGATCCCGCTGGAAGCCCCCTGGGTGTCCACCAGCCATCTGCCGAGCAGTGCCCCCACAGCCGTGCCCACCACGGCGGAGGCCAGTGCCGTCAGTCCGGCGGCCGTCACGATCATCGAGCCGATCTGCCGGGGGGTCAGCCCGATCGCCTTCAGCGCGAGCAGGTCCCGGCCCCGGTCCCGTACGCCCGTACCGATCAGCGTCAGCAGCTCGATCAGCCCGATCAACGCGAGGACCGCGATCAGGGCGGCGATCACCGCGCGCGCCGGTTCCAGCCGGTCGACCGGGTTCGGCGTCTGCCGGACCTCCAGGCTGCCGCCCGCGGTCGCGGCGAGCGCGGCGCTGACGGCCACGGGGTCGGCGCCCTCGCGCAGGACGAGGGCGTGGAAGTCGGGACGCAGCTCCGGATCGCGCTCCCGCAGTGCGTCGATGGTCGTGGTGATCACCCGGCCCCCGGAGTCGGGTTCGATGGTGCGGCCGACGACGTGCAGGATCTGCGGCCGTCCCTCGACGGTCATCCGTACCCAGGCGCCGACGCGGACCCCGAGGAGGTCGAGCAGCCCTTGCCCGGCGACCGCCTCGTCCGGGCCGGCGGCCGCGCGGCCTTCGACCACCTTGGAGGGGTACGGGTGCTGGGCGGTGCCCAGGCCTCGGAGCGTGATCGTGCCGGTCTGTCCCGGGACGAGCGCGGCCATCTCGGCGCCGGGGTGGACCGCGGCGACGCCCTGGACGGCCGCGAGGGCCCGCTCCTGCTCCGCGTCGTTCGCCCCGGCCGACTGTCCGGCCCGTACGGTCAGCGCCGCGGGCAGTCCCATCTGCGCGGGCCGGGTGCGGAACTGGTCGAGGGTCGACCAGGCGACGAGTGCGACGCTGATGAGGACCAGCGGCAGGGCGAGCCGGGCCACGGCGGCGAGCGTCCGGCCGCGCCGGGGGAAGGCGGCTCGCCATCCCAGGACCAGGGCGGGGGGCACGCGGACGCCGAGGGCTCGTCTGCCGAGCGCGGTCATCGGCGCGGCGGTCGGCAGCGCCGCGCGGGCCACCGGCACCGGGGGGACGCGGCCGGCCCGCCAGGCCGAGATCCCGGTCGCGGCGGCGATGAGCAGGACCGCGCCGCAGGGGATGCCGATCATGAGCGCGGTGTGGCCGGGCAGGTCCTGCCATACCGTGGTCGCTTCCCCGATGCGCCCGGGTATCCGGGAGCCGAGCAGGGCGATCGCGACCGTGCCGAGGGTCACGCCGAGCAGGGCGAAGGCCAGGTGCTGTACGAGGAAGCCGCGGGTCACCTGGCCGGGGGTGAAGCCGACGGCCTTGAGGACGGCGATGTCGCGGAGCTGGCCGCGGACGCGGGCGCCGACCGCTCCGGCGGCGGCGAGCGCCGCCGCGAGCAGTGCGCCGAGCCCGAAGACGGCGAACATCTGCCCGAGCAGCCGGTCGTCGCCGCCTGCCTCGTCGCGTGCCTGCTGCCACTTGGTGACCTGGGCGACCCGGTCGGCTCCGAGGAGTGTCACGGCCCGCTGGACCGTGAAGTCGGTGTCGTCCGGGTCGCTCAGGCGCAGGCCCACGCTCTGCCCGGTGTCGCCGTGGGCGACCTCGTCGAGGGTGCCGTCGAGCACCCAGCCGATGCCGGGTCCGCCGCCCGGGTGGTAGCGGGGCTCGGCCACCTCGGCGATCCCGGCGACCTCCAGCGCGTGCGGCGCGCCGTCCGGGCCGGTGACCCGTACGGTGTCGCCCGGTTCGGCCCAGAGGGCTCGTGCGACGGAGGCCTCCAGTACGACGGCGCCGTTGCCGGCACCGGGGCCGCCGGTGGCGGTGTCCGGTGCGGTGAGCCAGCTGCCGTCGGTGACGAGCGGCCGTCCGGTCTCGGGGGGCGTCGCTCCGGCCGCGCGCAGCGTCACGCCGACGCGGGCGCCGCGCGACTCGACCGTCGTCGCCGTCGTGCGGTAGGGCCCGGAGAGGGCGGCGACTCCGTCCACGCGGGACAGGGCGGCGGTGTCCGCTCCGGCGCGGGTGTGCAGCCAGATGTGTGCGCCGTGGGACTGGTTGAAGACGCGCTGCCAGGGGTTGGCGGCGTAGCCGAACAGCGCGCCGGCCAGCAGGAGCGAGGCGATGATCCCGGCGCTGGCCAGGACGACGAAGAGGGCTTCGCCGCGGTGTGCGCGGAAGTCGGCGTGCGCCCAGCGCAGCGTGGCCCGCACGGTCACTCCTTGCGTTCCAGGTCCAGGTCCAGCACGCCGGAGACACCGCGGGCCGGCTCGCGGCGGCCGCCGCCGAGCTGGGCGTCGTCGGCTATGCGCCCGTCGAAGAAGCTGATGACGCGGTCGGCTGCGCTGGCCATCCGGGCGTCGTGGGTGACCATCACGATCGTCTGGCCGCGCTGGTGGAACCGGGAGAGCAGCCGCAGCACCTCGCGGGTGCCCTTGCTGTCGAGACTGCCGGCCGGTTCGTCGGCGAGCAGCAGTGCCGGGTGGTTGACCAGGGCGCGGGCGAGTGCGACCCGCTGCTGTTCGCCGCCGGACAGCTCGCCGGGCATCGCGCGTTCTCGGCCTTCGAGGCCGAGTTCGGAGAGCAGTTCGGCACGGGAGGCGCGGGCGGCCTTCGGGGAGGCTCCGGCGAGCAGGGCGGGGAGTTCGACGTTGTCGGCGACGGTGAGGTTGGAGACCAGGTTGAAGAACTGGAAGACGACGCCGATGCTGCGGCGCCGCAGGACCGCCCAGCGAGCCTCGCGGTACTCGTCGACCCGCTCTCCGCCGATCCACAGCTTTCCGCTGTCGGGGCGCTGGAGGCCGCCGATGAGGTGCAGCAGTGTGGATTTTCCGGCCCCGGAGGGCCCGGTGACGGCGACGAACTCGCCGGGTCGGACGGCCAGGTCCACCCCGCGTACGGCGTGCACCGGTACGCCCTCGCCGTGGTGTGTCTTGGTCAGGCCCTCGGCGCGCACGATGGGCTCGGCGGGGGCGCCGGACTCGCCGGGAGCGGCGGTGGTGGCGTCGTCGCTCATTCCAGCTCCTCCTGGCAGCGTTCCAGCCAGTCGAGGTCGGCCTGTAGGTGCAGCATGGCGCCCTCGATCAGCAGTTGGGAGATCTTGTTGTCGCGGTCCTCCGCCGCGGCCAGCTTGGACAGGTCCCGCATGGTGTTGAGGTACTGCCGTCGCTGCTTGTTGATCAGCGCGACCGGGTCGGCCAGACCCGATCGGGGTGCGAGGGCGAGTTTCATGAAGAACTCGTCCCGTACCCGGGGTTCCTCGGCGGTGTCCTCGAACCAGGCCTGCACGGCCTCGCGTCCGGCGTCCGTCAGCCGGTAGGTGCGCTTGTTGGGGCGTCCCGACTGTTCGACGTCCTCGCCTTCGATCAGGCCGCTCTTCTCGAGCCGTCCGAGGGTGACGTAGATCTGGCCGACGTTGGGCTGAGGGTACGCGGCGCCCAGGAGCTTCTCAAGGTCCTGCTTCAGCTCGTAACCGTGCGCAGGGCTACGGGTGAGGAGCGCAAGGAGCGCCAGCCGCACTCGCTCCCCCTCCTTCCCGCTCCGTAGTCAACGGTTCACTCGGCAGCGGGCCGAGTTGCGCCGCCGTCCGTCTCGTCTGCCTGGGCGTCTAGTATCGCCCATGCCTAACGGGTATATATAGGCCACGATGGTCGGCGACGCAGCCGGATCGTGCACGGGAGGAATCTATGCGGTGGATGCGTGCCGCGGGTAGAGCTCTCCTGGTCGGGGCGGTGGTCCTGGCGGGATACACCGGTCTCGGCGCCCGCGCCGACGCGGGTCACGCGTCCGAGGACCGCGGTCCGCTGACGCTCGTGACGGCGGGCGATCTGACGAACTACCTTCCTCCGCTGCTGGAGGACTGGAACGAGGCCCATCCCGACGAGCGCGTCACGCTCGTCGAACTGCCGGACTCGGCGGACGAGACCCGGGCCCAGATGATCAGTGAGCTGCGATCGGGCCGCGACCGGTTCGACGTACTGAACATCGACGTCGCCTGGACGTCCGAGTTCGCGGCGGCCGGTTGGATCTCTCCGCTCCGGCGGGAGCGCTTCCCGCTGGATTCCTTCCTGCGGCCCGTCGTGGACACCGCGACCTTCGACGGTCGGCTGTACGCGGTGCCGTACGTCACCAACGCGGGGCTGCTCTACTACCGCAAGGACATCCTGGAGCGGGAGGGCGAGGAAGCACCGCGCACCTGGGAGGAGCTGGCCCGGCAGGCGCGCACGATCGCCCCGAAGTACGGACTGGACGGTTACGCCGGTCAGTTCCTGCCGTACGAGGGGCTCACGGTCAATGTCACCGAGGCGGTGCACTCGGCGGGCGGATCGATCCTGCGCGACGACGGGGCCCGTGTGAGCGTGGACTCGGACGCGGCGCGCGCCGGCCTGCGGTTCCTCGCGGACGGTGTGCGGGAGGGGTGGATCTCCCGCGACGCGCTCGGTTACAAGGAGGAGGAGTCGCGGCGGGCCTTCCAGGACGGCCGGCTGCTCTTCCTGCGGAACTGGCCCTACGTGTACGCGGACGCGAGCGCGGAAGGGTCGAAGGTCGCGGGCAGGTTCGGTGCCGTGCCGCTGCCCGGACCCGACGGGCCCGGTACCAGTGTGCTGGGCGGCTCCAACCTCGCCGTGAGCAGCCGTGCGCGGCATCCCGCGTCGGCGGCCGACCTGATCTCCTACCTCACCAGTGAGCGGGTCCAGCGGCAGGTGCTGACCAAGGGCTCGCTGCCTCCGGTGCGGGCCGCGCTGTACGAGGACCCCGAGCTGGTCCGGGCGTATCCGTACCTGCCCACATTGCGCCAGAGCGTCCTGTCGGCGGTGCCGCGCCCCAAGAGTCCGCGCTACGACCAGGTGAGCCTCGCCGTGCAGGCCGTGGCGCAGGACCTGCTGGCACTGCGCCAGACGCCGGAGCAGGCGGCGGCTCGGCTCGCACGTGAGCTCGGCACCATCTCCCGCGCGGGCTGATCGCACTTCTCCGCTCCCTCCTCCAGGGCCTCTACTTACATGTTAAGTAGAGGCCCTTCGTCATGCATGTGGTCAATCAGGGACAAAACACCCCAGCTTTTCGCTGTTTCTGGACACATCGTTGACACCTTCCGGTCGCTGCTACTTAACATGCATGCATAACAGCGCACCGATCCGGGGCGCTCTCGCATTCAGCAGACAGGTCGACGCGAGATGCTCAGCACCCTTCCGGCCGCCACCGGCCACCCCTCCCCCGCCTCCACCACCTCGGCCCCTTGGTGGCGTGACGCGGTGATCTACCAGGTCTACGTCCGCAGCTTCCTCGACAGCACCGGGGACGGCATCGGTGACCTGGCCGGCGTCCGTGCCGGGCTCCCCTACCTGCGCAAGCTCGGGGTCGACGGCATCTGGCTCAGCCCCTTCTACCCGTCGCCGCAGCACGACCACGGCTACGACGTCGCCGACTACCGCGGCGTCGACCCGGTCTACGGCGACCTCGCGGAGTTCGACCGGCTGGTGGCCGACGCCCGCCGGCTCGGGCTGAAACTGCTGCTCGACATCGTTCCGAACCACTGCTCCAGCGAGCACCCGTGGTTCCAGGAGGCGCTCGCCGCGGGGCCGGACAGCCCGGAGCGCGCCCGTTTCCACTTCGCTCCCGGCCGGGGCCCGGACGGGGCGGAGCCTCCGAACAACTGGCGTGCCATGTTCGGCGGTCCCGCCTGGAGCCGGGTCGCCGGATCCGACGGCGCCCCCGGCGAGTGGTACCTGCACCTCTTCACGCCCGAGCAGCCCGACCTGAACTGGCGTGATCCGGTGGTGGGTGACGAGTTCGAGGGGGTGCTGCGCTTCTGGCTGGACCGCGGGGTCGACGGGTTCCGCATCGACGTCGCCGCCGGACTGTTCAAGCACCCCGCGCTGCCCGACTCGGACGACCCCGGGGCCGACGAACGGGCCCGCGACGCCATCAACCAGCTGGCCTGGAACCAGCCCGAGGTGCACGGCGTGTGGCGGCGCTGGCGCTCGGTCTGCGAGGAGTACACCGCTCGGGACGGGCGCGAGCGGCTGCTGGTCGGCGAGGTGTCCGTGCCCACCGCGCGGGAGCACGCCGAGTACGTGCGCCCCGACGAACTGCACCAGGCGTTCTTCTTCGACCTGCTCAGCGCCCCCTGGGACGCCGACGCCTTCCGGACGACGATCACCGACGCGATGCGCGACATCGCCGGCACCGGCTCCAGCGTCACCTGGGTGCTGAACAACCACGACCAGGTCCGCACCGTCACCCGCTACGCCGGTGAGCCCGGGGTGGAAGGCAGCGGTCTGGGAGCGGCCCGCGCCCGCGCCGCGGCCCTCCTGATGCTCGCACTGCCCGGCGCCGCCTACATCTACCAGGGCGAGGAACTCGGCCTCCCCGAGGTGCTCGACCTGCCCGACGAAGTCCTCACCGATCCGATCTTCCGCCGTACGGGCAGCCGCGCGCGGGTCCGGGACGGCTGCCGCGTGCCGCTGCCCTGGTCCGGGCACGCCTCGCCGTTCGGCTTCTCCGGGGAGGCGGCCGGCGCCAAACCGTGGCTGCCGCAGCCCGAGTGGTTCGCCGAGCACGCCACCGACCGGGCCCTGGCCGACACCCGGTCCTTCTGGCACCTCTACCGCGACGGGCTCCAGCTGCGGCGCACCCTGCCGCAACTGGGCGAAGGCCCCCTGCACTGGCTGGACACGCCTCCTCAGGTGCTCGCGATCAGCCGCGGCGACGGCCTCGTCTGCGCGGTGAACTTCGGCACCGAGCCGGTACCCGCCCCGGTCGCCGGCACTCCGCTGCTCGCCAGCGGTCCCTGTCCCGACGGGGTGCTCCCCGCGGCGACCGCTGCCTGGTGGACGGCCGACTGCCCGACCCCGTGATCCCCGGCGCCTGACCTCCCCGCTCCTCTCCCTTCCGCGCACCCCCTCCCCGTACGTCCGGACCCCGCCCCGAGCCCGGACCTCCAGACAAGGACTCCCTCATGCGACGACCCAGCAAGACGACCCGGCGGACCGCGGCCACCGCATCTGCGGCCCTCACCCTCGCCCTCGGTGCCACCGCCTGCGGCGGCGGCACCACGGGACCCGCGAGCGGCGGCGAACTCAGCGGTCAGACCGTGACCGTGGCAGGCGTCTGGACCGGCGGCGAGCAGCAGAACTTCAAGAAGGTCCTGGACGCCTTCACCGAGAAGACCGGTGCGAAGACGGTCTTCATACCCTCCGGCGACAACGTCTCCACCTTCGTCGGAAGCAAGATCGAAGGCGGCAACGCGCCCGATGTGGTGATGGTCCCCCAGGTGGGTGTCCTCCAGCAGTTCGCCGGCAAGGGCTGGCTCCAGCCCCTGTCCGACCAGGCCGCCGGTAAGGCCGGCTCCACCCTCGCCCCGGTGTGGAAGAACTACGGCACCGTCGACGGCACGTACTACGGCCTCTACTTCAAGGCCGCCCACAAGTCGACCGTCTGGTACGCCCCCGAGTCGTTCGCCCAGGCCGGTGTCGCCGAGCCCACGAGCTACACCGACATGCTGAAGGCCGGCCGCACGCTCGCCGACTCCGGCCGCCCCGCCTTCGCCGTGGCAGGCGAGGACGGCTGGACCCTCACCGACTGGTTCGAGAACATCTACCTTTCCCAGGCCGGACCGGAGAAGTACGACCAGCTCGCCCAGCACGAGCTCAAGTGGACCGACGAAAGCGTCGTCAAGGCCCTGACCACCCTCGGCGAGCTGTTCAAGGACAAGCAGCTCGTCGCCGGCGGTGCCCAGACGGCTCTGAGCACCGACTTCCCCACGTCCGTCGCGCAGGTCTTCGGCCCCGAGCCCAAGGCGGGCATGGTCTACGAGGGCGACTTCGTCGGCGGGGTGGCCAAGGACCAGTTCGGCAAGAAGCTCGGCAAGGACGCCAAGTTCTTCCCCTTCCCCGCGGTCGACGGCGGCAAGGCGCCGGTCGTCAGCGGCGGTGACGCGGCCGTGGTCCTCAAGGACGCGAAGAACAGCAAGGCCGGCATGCGGCTGGTCGAATACCTGGCCGGCTCCGAGGCGGCCGAGGTCTGGGCCCGCGCCGGTGGCTTCCTGTCCCCCAACAAGGAGGTCGACATCGCCTCGTACGGCGACGAGATCACCCGCAGCACCGCCAACTCCCTCATCACGGCGGGCGACTCGATCCGCTTCGACATGTCGGACCAGGCCCCGGCCGCGTTCGGCGGCACCAAGGGCGCGGGTGAGTGGAAGCTCCTCCAGGACTTCCTGCGCGACCCGTCGGACCCGCGGGGCACGGCCGCGAAGCTCGAGGCCGAGGCCGCCAAGGCCTACGGGAACTGAGGCGACGTCCATGGCTGACACCGTGACCGCCGCCCGCGGCCCGGCCGACGGGCGGCGCCTGGCCCGGCGCAGAAGGCGCCGACTCGCCATCGTCTTCGTCCTGCCCGCCCTGCTGCTGCTCGGCGCGCTGGTCGTCTACCCGGTCCTCTTCTCCTTCGGCCGTAGCCTCTTCGACGCCGACGGCGACCGTTTCGTCGGGGCCGCCAACTACGCGGCGATCGTGCAGGACCAGGCCACGCTCAAGGCGATCCGTAACAGCGCCCTCTGGGTCGTCGTCGCCCCCACCCTGCTGACCGGACTCGGGCTGATGCTCGCCGTGCTCACCGAGAAGGTGCGCTGGGCGACCGCGTTCAAACTCGTACTCTTCCTGCCGATGGCCGTGTCGTTCCTCGCCGCCGGCATCATCTTCCGGCTCGCCTACGAGCAGGACCCGTCCCGCGGCGTGCTCAACGCCGCCGTCGTCGGCGTCCACGACAGCTTCGGGGACACCGCCGCCTATCCGACGGCCCGGGTCCGGGAGGGCCACGGCCTCACGGGCGGGGCCGGCGGCCCGTACAGCACCGAGAACACCGTACGTCCCGGCCACGCGGTCGGGCTGGGCTTCATCGGGGTGGCGCCCGACGCGATGCCGGCCGGGGCGAAGGCCGCGGCCCCCGCGAAGCCCGAGCCGGGCAGCATCGGGGGCGTCGTCTACCTCGACTTCGCCCCCGGCGGCGCCGGCACCCCGGGCCGTATCGACCCGGGCGAGAACGGGCTGCCGGGCATGACGGTCGAGGCCGTACGGGACGGCCGGGTGGCCGCCACCGCCGTCACGGCCGAGGACGGATCGTTCCGCTTCGACGGACTGGCCGACGGCCCGTACACGGTGAAACTGCCCGCGGCCAACTTCGCCGCCCCGTACCAGGGGGTGAACTGGCTCGGTCCGGCGCTGGTCACTCCGGCCATCATCGGCGCCTACCTGTGGGTGTGGACCGGCTTCGCGATGGTCCTGATCGGCGCCGGCCTCGCGGCCATCCCGCGGGACGCCCTGGAGGCCGCGCGGATGGACGGTGCCTCGGAGGGCCAGATCTTCCGCAAGATCACCGTGCCGCTGCTCGCTCCGGTGCTCACCGTCGTCTTCGTGACCCTGGTGATCAACGTCATGAAGGTCTTCGACCTCGTCTACATCATCGCGCCCGGACCGGTCCAGGAAGAGGCCAACGTACTGGCCACCCGCATGTGGCTGGTCTCCTTCGGCGGCGGCAACGACCAGGGGCTCGGCAGCGCGCTCAGCGTGGTGCTCCTCCTGCTCGTCGTCCCGGCGATGGTCTTCAACATCCGGCGCTTCCGAAGGAGTGGAGCATGAGCAGCGGCCACGGCACGATCGAGCGCCGACGGCCCCGGCGGACGGCGGATGTCCGCCCGCTCCCCGGCCCGTCGGCGAAGCGGCCCGGCCCCGGGCGCCGGCGCGGGAATCGGCTGTCGCGCCTGCTGAGCAGCTCACTCGTCCAGGGTGCGCTGCTCCTGGTGGCCCTCGTGTGGATCACCCCCCTGGCGGGCCTGCTGATCTCCTCGCTGCGTTCCGAGGGCGACAACGCCTCCGACGGCTGGTGGACCGCGCTCGGCGATCCGTCCCAACTGTCCCTGGACAACTACAGCGCGTTGCTCAAGGACTCCGGCATCGCGGAGGCGTTCGGGAACACCGTCCTGATCTCCGTGCCGACCACCGCCCTGGTCGTCGCCATCGCGGCACTCGCCGGATACGCCTTCGCGTGGCTGGAGTTCCCCGGCCGGGACGCCATCTTCCTGGTGGTCGTGGGACTGCTGGTGGTGCCCGTGCAGATCGGACTGCTGCCCGTGGCCAAACTCTTCGGCGCGGTGGGGCTGTTCGGCACGGTCGCGGGGGTCGTCCTCTTCCACGTCGCCTACGGGCTACCGTTCGCGATCTTCCTGCTGCGCAACTACTTCGCCGAGATACCGCGCGAAATGTTGGAAGCCGCCCGGATGGACGGTGGCAGCGAATGGCGGATCTTCTCGCGGCTGGTGCTGCCGCTCGGCCGTCCGGCCATCGCGAGCCTGGCCATCTTCCAGTTCCTCTGGGTCTGGAACGACATGCTCGTGGCGCTGCTCTTCGCGGACAGCGGGTCCCAGCCGCTCACGGTCGCGCTGCAGTCCCAGATGCGGCAGTTCGGAAGCAACATCGGCGTCCTCGCGCCCGGGGCGTTCCTGTCCCTGGTGGTCCCGCTGATCGTCTTCTTCGCCTTCCAGCGGCACTTCGTCCAGGGGGTGATGGCGGGCTCGGTGAAGTAACCGCCGACCGCCACGCCTTGCTACGGCAGCGGGCCCCACGGCCGGTCGACAGACCGCGTCCGTGGGGCCCGCTCCGGTGTCGTCGTACGGGGCCCTCGGCCGAGCCTCGCCTCGCGCACGGCCGGGTGTCCCACCGGGGCCGACCCTCCCGGGCCGCCGCGGCCTGTCGCCGATGCTGGATAGGCTCCCGGCATGTTCGAATACCACGGCTGGATCACGGTCCACGAGAGTGCCACGGACGACGACGATCCTGCCCGGCAGGCCGAGATCGCCGAGAGTCTTCAGCGCCGCGTCGACGAGATCACCGGCCCCTACCTGCTCGACCTGCGCTGGATGAACGGCGAGCTCTTCCTCCATCTCGGGGGCTTCTCCAACCATCGCGCACCCGAGATCCTCGACCTGTTCCGGCACGTCGGCACGGTGGCACCCGGTTCGTACGGCCTGCTGCACGTGCGGGACGACGAGGATCCCCGGCACGAGAACGAGGTCCGTGTGCTGAGGCTGGTTCGGGGGAACGTCACCCAGCACACCGAGAAATCGCTGTCGCCGTGCATCCCCGTGCTCGAGGATCCGTTCGGCGGGTAGCGCCGCCGGTGGTGCGGCGGGCCGGGTTCGGCGGGCCGCGCCGGTGCGCCGGACGGTCAGTTGGCCGGGGTGTCGCCCTGTTCGCGCATGCCCCACGGGGAACCGTACGCGGTGAGCAGGTCCAGGAACGGGAGCGGCGGCAGGGCCTCGGGGCCCAGGACGCCGGGCTGCGACCAGATGCCGGTGGCCAGGAGTTCGAGGGCCACCACGGGGTTGACGGCGGTCTGCCAGACGACGGCCTGGGAGCCGTACTCGCGCATGGACCACTGGTTGTCGACCACGTGGTAGAGGTACACCTCGCGCGGCCGGCCGTCCTTGGTGCCCTTGACCCAGGTGCCGGCACAGGTCTTTCCGGTCATGCGGTCCCCGAGCGTCGCCGGGTCGGGCAGGCAGGCGGCGACCACGTCGCGGGGCGAGACCCGGACCTCGGTGCCGTCCTCGCTGCGGACCGCGACCCGTTCGGTGGAGTCCAGACCGAGGGCGTGGAGCGTCTTGAGCTTGCCGATGAAGTCGTCGCCGAGGCCGTACTTGAAGGTGACCCGGCGCGCTCCGACCCAGCGCGGGACGAGAAGGACCTCCTCGTGTTCGACGTTGACGCACTCGACGGGGCCGATGCCCTCGGGAAAGTCGAAGACCTCCGGCTCGCTGAACGGTTCGGTGGTGAACCAGCCGCGCTCGCGCTCGTACACCACGGGCGGGTTCAGGCACTCCTCGATCGTCGTCCAGATGTTGAAGGACGGGGCGAAGTCGTAGCCCTCGACCGCCAGGTTCGCCCCGTCGCGGATGCCGATCTCGTCGATGTCGTCGAAGAGCTGGTCGGCGGCGTAGCGGGCGAAGACGTCCGATAGCCCGGGCTCGACGCCCATGCCGACGAGGGCGAGACGGCCCGACTTCGCCCATTCCTCGGCCCGTTCGAACTGCTCGTCACCGAGCTTGACCCCGCAGGCGCTGTGCGGGTGCACGGGGTGGGGGCGGGAGAGGGACATGGCCATGTCGAGGTAGTGGCTGCCGGCCGCGAGCGCGGCGTTGAACAGGGGCATCACGAAGCGTGGGTCGGTCGCGTTCATCAGGACGTCGCATCCGCGCTCGGTGAGCAGGCTCGTGACCGCCGCCTCGTCGGAGGCGTCGACGCGGCAGGCGCTGAAACGCCGCTCGTCGCCGCCCAGGGCCGCGACCGCGGCCTCCGCGCGGGCCAGGTCGTAGTCGGCGACGACGAAGTGGTCGAAGAAGTCGCGGCGGGCGGCGATCTTGGTGATCGCGCTCCCGACACCGCCGGCACCCACAAGCAGAACACGCATGGCGAGGTCCTTTCTCGGTGAGGCGTGCGCCTCGGGGCTGATGGAACCGTTCCGTCCGAGTTAAGGTCAATGGTGTTGGCATAAGGATGGGCCGTACGGACGGAGACAGCGATGGCGAAGGACGTGGTCCCCGAGGAGGCTCGTAGGCGGCGGCGCCCGACCCGGCAGGGGACGGTGCTCTCCGAGCGGCTGATCGTCGAGACGGCCCTGCGGATGGTGCGCGAGCACGGGAGCGCGGGCCTGTCCGCCCGGCGGCTGGGCGCCGCGCTGGGGGCCGACCCCAGCACTCTGTACCGGTACTTCGACGGCATGGACGGGCTCACCCTGGCGATCGGCGAGGAGCTGATCGGCCGGGCGCTCGACGGCTGGGTCCCGACCGGGCGGTGGCGCGAGGACCTGCGCTCGCTCGGGCTGCGCATCCACGGCGCCTACCTCGCCCACCCGCAGGCCGCGCTGTTGACCGCGAGCCGGGTCAGCGGCCGGCCGCGCGAGATCGCGGCGGACGAGGCGATCCTCGGCAGCCTGCGCGGAGCGGGCTTCGCCGACGTCGACGCCGTACGGATCTACCACGCCTACATCGACCAGGCCCTGGCCTTCGCGGCGCTCGACGCGGGACCCCTCGCGCTGACGGAGAAGGCCCGCGAGTCGGACGAGGAGCGGTGGGAGTCGACGTACGCCCGGCTGCCGGCCGACGCCTACCCGAACATCGCGGCCACCGCCGGACTGCTGGCCGCCCGGATGCCCCACAGCGCGTACCCGGTGGCGCTGGAAATGCTGCTGGACACTGCCGAGCGGCAGCTCGAGGACGCGGCGGGTGCCGGGGGCGGGGGTGGGCGCGCGGCCGGGCGGGGGTGATCCGGCCTGCCGGGTGCGCTGGTGCCCGCTCTTATGCCAACACCATTGACCCTCTGCGCGAAGCACGGGTTTCCTCATCGCATTCACGCCCCGTTCACCGTGCACCAGTGAGGGACCATGGTCGAAGACACCCCGCGGACGCCTGCCGCCACCGCCACGCTCAGACCGAACGCGATCGGGTTCGTCGACGCCCTCGCCATCGGTCTGAACGCCACCTCGCCGGCGTACTCCCTGGCCGCCGTGATCGGGCCGATCGTCGCCCTGGTCGGCGTCCACGCGCCCGGGGTGATGCTCGCGTCGTTCGTTCCGATGGTGCTCATCGCTTCCGCTTTCTACTACCTGAACCGCGCCGATCCCGACTGCGGCACGACCTTTTCGTGGGTGACGCGTGCGTTGGGGCCCACGGCGGGCTGGCTGGGCGGCTGGGCGATCACCATGACCGGAGTCCTGGTGGTCGGCTCGCTCGCCGACGTGGCCGTCGACTTCGGTCTGCTGGCCGTCGGTCTGGACGGCTGGGCCGGGAACACCCTGATCCGCCAGGCCCTCACCGTGCTGGTGATCGTGACGATGGCGGCGCTGTGCGTGCGGGACACCCAGGCCGCGGCCCGTCTGCAGAACGTCCTCGTCCTGCTCCAGACCGTCTGCCTGTTCGTCTTCGCGGCCGTGGCCCTGTACCGGGTCTACGCCGGAACCGGCTCCCCGGGAGCGCTGCGGCCGTCCGTCGACTGGCTCGACCCGTTCGGATCCGGAAGCACGGCGCTGACCGGCGGGCTGCTGCTCGGCGTCTTCGTGTACTGGGGCTGGGAGTCGGCCGTCAACCTCACCGAGGAGACGAAGGACCCCTCCTCCGCCCCGGGCCGGGCCGGCATCTGGTCGACCGTGGTGCTCCTGGCCACCTACGTGTCCGTGGCCTTCGCGGTGGTCGCGTACGCCGGCACCGGCTACCTCGCCGCGCACGCCGACGACGAGGAAGCCGTCTTCGCCTCGCTGGCCCGGGAGGCCCTCGGCGGTTGGGACTGGATCGTCCTGGTCGCCGTCGCCACCTCGGCGCTCGCCTCCACCCAGACGACGATCATCCCGGCCTCCCGTACCGCGCTGTCCATGGCGCGCAAGCATGCCCTCCCCCGCCGGTTCGGTCTGATCCACGACCGGTACCGCACCCCCGCCGTCAGCACGTGGTGGGTCGCGGGCACGGCCACCGTCTGGTACCTGTTCATCCACCAGATCAGCGAGAACGCGCTCGCCGACTCGCTGACGGCCCTGTCCCTGCTGATCGCCTTCTACTACGCCCTCACCGGCATCGCCTGCGCGGTCTACCACCGGCGCCTGTTGACCGCGGGGGTGCGTGAGTTCCTGTTCATCGGCGCCGGCCCCGTCATCGGCGCGGGGATGCTGATCTGGCTGCTCGCCGAGGCGGTCGTCGACATGGCGGACCCCGCCAACTCCGCCGCCGGGACGTCCTGGTTCGGCCTCGGCCCGCCGCTGGTCATCGCCGTCGGCCTGAGTCTCGTAGGGCTGCTGGTGATGTTCGCCCGGCGCGCGGCGTCGGGGGCGTTCTGGGCGGAGCGCCCGAGCGTCCACGAGGCCCCGGTGGACGGCCTACGTGAGCCGGAGCGCCCCGAGGTGACGGAGCGGGCGCCCCGGCCCGCCGCACGGGGCTGAACGCGCGTGGGCGTACGAGCCGTCGTTGGACGTCCGGCGCAGATCCCTCAGGCGTCCACTGCGTACGGATTCACCGCGCTCACTTCCTCTGCCGTTCTCATGTACCCGTCGTTGCTGTCTTCTAGAGTTCGGCCATGACGAGCACTCCCTTCAGGGACACGGCGAAGGCGCTCACCGAGCACATGGACTACATCGCCATGCAGGTCGGCTGTGACAGGGCGCGTTCCCACAGTTGGTGGCGCAACATCGTGGAACACGGCCCGTGGAAGGGGCAGCAGGCGCGAACGGCGCCGCCGACGCCCGACGAGTGGGCCGGGATCGCGAAGCTGTTCGGCACGACCGAAGAGCAGGTGTGCGCGATGATCGCCGCCGACTGGTTCGGCGTCCGGCCCGGCACCGAGGTCTCGGCCCGGGTCATGCAGTTCGCGCCCGTGTTGGACGAGCTGAGCGAGAAGGAAGCCGAGGCGCTGGGCGTCGTCGTCCACAGCATGGCATCGTCTGCGGCTCCCCAGGGTCAGGCCGCCATCGGATCGAAAAAAGGCCTCCGGCCGTCCCTCGTGGTGCGGGACGGCCGGAGGCCTGAAGTAGGTGGCGAGGAAAGCGAAGAGGCTACATTGGAGTGTTGAGAAGGAAGCCCCTTCATAGCCTCGCCACGGCTACGTTAACAGTCACGCGGGGATCAGGTCACGCAGGTTTTCGGGGGTGACGATCCTCGACCCCGGGTGCAGCTTCTCGGGCCGCTCCAGGCCGATGTACGTGACGGGTCCCGCCGGGATCGTCTTCCCGTCCCACACGGTCACGGTCGTGGCGCTGCCGGTCATCAGCTCGATCAGGTGGCGGACGGTGAGCTGCTCGCGGTCGACGACCGCGCGCATCAGCATCGCGACCGTCACCCGGTTGCCCTCGACCCGGTTGTACGACGGAGATCCCGTCAGGTACAGGTGCAACCACTTGGCGCGCCACCGGCCGTCGGCCCCGCGGAGGAAGACCAACGGCAGTGCGATCCGGCCCGGACCGCGCAGATCCGACTTCATGCGCACCGTGCGCGGCTCGAACGGTCGTCCCTGCTGCTCGGCCCCGCGCAGCATGAACCCGAAGAACGACTCCTCGACCTCCTCGAAGCCTTCTCCGGAGAAGATGTTCACCTGCGGGACGATGCAGGTGGCGCGTACCGCGTCCAGTCGTAGGTCGATGAACTCCGAGGCCCCTTCGGGCGCGTTCGTGATGTCACCGGAATGCTCGCCGCCGACGTCCCGCAGGTTGGTGTACGACAACCAGGAGACGGTCGAGTAGTCGGTGTCCAGCAGGGCGGCCGACAGGTCGAAGTCGGTGATGCGCTCGGTCTGCTTCCAGTACACGAAGAAGCGCAGCAGGTCGCCGTCGATCGGGGAGATCGAGCCGCGCGGCAGCACACCGAGCCCGGACATGGTCGCCTTACCGCTGAGCGGCAGCGCGACGTCCAGGACGTCGGGGTCGATCAGCAGGTGGTCGGCGGCGGGCAGCCGGCGGCGGAGGTCCGCGTCGATCGCGGTGATCATCCGCTTGCACTCGGACGCGTACACCGGCGGGCGGGTGTCTTCGGTGACCCAGGCCCGACCGGAGCGGTTGACGAACACCCGTTGTTCGCCGGTCGCCTCCGCACGGTTGTGCAGGTGTTGGCGTACCGACAGCAGGACGCGACCGGAGACGTCGGGGACGACCTGTTCGGCGGCGGCCATGACCGCGTCACGCTCGTCCTGCGTGGAGGCGGAGCGCAGCAGCCGGTCCAGGGAGCGCAGCAGCTTGCCGGGCGCGGCCTTCAGCAGTTCGGCCGCGCCGGTGGGGTCGAGCTGGGCGTGCAGTTCCTCGACCCGACTGTCGAAGGTGCGCGCCGCCTTCTCGCCGCGGGCGACGGCGAACACGTCGGACGCGTGCGGCCACTGCGGGTACTCGTGCGGGTGCAGCCGCTCGCCGAGCCGTTTCCACATCTCGCGGTGTGCGTGCACGTCGGCGAGCTTGGCGGGCGCCGCGCCGACGACCGCGTCGAGGCCCGCGAGCAGCGCCCGGCGCGCGGCACGGGGGATGCCCCGCAGCCGCGTCGGCTCCTGCAGGCCGACATCACCACCCGCGAGCGCGCAGGCGAGCCGGAGCACATCGGTGACCGTGTCCAGCAGCAGGCCCGAACCGGCCTTCAGTCGGGCCTCGTTGACCACGGCCCGGTTCTCCCGTACAGGGATCTCCTCGGGCTGCGGTCCGTCGACGCAGTGGCCGGCGAGCTGCCTGAGGTCCCGTAGGGCGTCCTCGCCGAGGGGGGTGGCGCTGCTCGCCAACGCCAGGTAGAGCAAGGTGAGTTCGTCGTCCAGGGAGCCGCCGAGGTGCAGGACCGTCATGCGGTCGCCCGCCACCGCGATCAGTTCGTCGTGGTGGGTGAGCATCTCGGCGTACGTGTGCCGGTAGTTCCCGTAGGAGGGGAGGGTGAGCAGGTCCACCACGCCGGTGCTCAGCTGCTCCAGCGTGCTCTCGCGCGTGTTGTCGTCGGCGAGCGCCCCGGCTATGCACCGCATCCAGAAGTCGAAGGTGTCGGGCACGTTGGCCGGGAAGTCGATGAAGTAGGCGTTGTGCTGGACGTGGTCGCCGACCATCTCACGTACGGTGTCCAGCGTCCGTGCGGCGGTGTCGACGACGGCCCTCTCGGAGAGCCCTGACAGATGTTCGAGCAGCTGTGTCGAGAGCTTGAAGCCCACGGACATCAGGGCGGCGTCGAACTGCTGCGCCGCGACGGCGCCCTCCCCGACGGGTCCCGCGGGGCGGGGGACGCGGTGGGTGTGCCGGAGGACCAGGGGGTCGAGTCGGTGGACCATTCCGGCATGATCCCAAGGCCGTGCGGACCGCCGCACCCGGTTTTCCCAGGGGTGGCCGGTGTGCGCCGAAACCCGTTCCGTGCCGGGTGGCGAGAGTTCTACTCTGGCACGGTGACCCAGATGATCATTCTCAACGGTGGTTCCAGCTCGGGTAAGTCCGGGATCGTTCGGTGTCTGCAGGACGTGCTGCCGGATCCGTGGCTGTCGTTCGGGTGCGACGCCTTCGTCGACTCCCTGCCCGCCGCGATGCGGGAGGCGGAGGAGGGGATCGAGATCGCGGCGGACGGCGCGGTGAGTGTCGGGGCGACCTTCAGGGCGCTGGAGGAGGCCTGGACCGAGGGGATCGTGACGATGGCCCGTGCGGGAGCGCGGATCATCGTCGACGACGTGTTCCTCGGTGGAGCGGCGTCCCAGCGGCGGTGGCACAAGGCTCTGGGCGACCTGCCGGTCCTGTGGGTCGGCGTGCGGTGCGACGGCGCGGTGGCCGCGGGCCGTGAGATCGCCCGCGGGGACCGGGCCAGGGGTATGGCGGCGACGCAGGCGGACTCGGTGCACCGGGGGGTGTCCTACGACATCGAGGTGGACACCACGCGCACCGAATCGCTGGAGTGTGCGCGGATCATCGCCTCCCACACAGGCTGACGCGCGGCGCGCCCCCGGCACGACACTCGGCGGAGGGCTTCCTCGACTGCCCGGCACCACCACTGCGGGCGGTCCGCTGCGGCAGGCGCTCCGTTGCGGCGGGCGCTCCGTTGCGGCGGTGCCGGGCAGGCTTCTCAGGTGTCCCTGCGGGGAAGCGCTCAGCGCGTGGCGCGGCCGTGCAGCAGCGTGGCGCGGGCGAGCGCGGTGAGGGCCACGGTGCAGAGCAGGGTGCGGAGGATGTTCGTGGTGACCCAGGTGGACTTGAACCGCTCGACGATCGAGAAGTCCTTCATCTGCTCGACGACGCCCGCGTCGGCGAGTTCGTTGTTGAGCGGGATGTTCACGGCGAAGGTGATCACGAGGACGACGAGGTACGCGACCGCGGCCGCCGCCACCCACAGGGCGGTGGCGCGTCTACCGCCGCGGTACTCCACGACCGCCGCGGCGACAGCGGCCACCAGGGCCAGCAGGAACACCGAGCCGAAGAGCGGGTTGCCGTCGATGGCCTTGTTGAAGGCACGCATCGCGGTGACGTACGTCTGCTCGTCACCGGCCGCCAGCCCCGGCATCACCGAGACGTCGAAGGCGAAGAACAGCCCGGCCATCAGACCCACCAGGACGGTGGACAGGGTGATCAGGGTGGTGGCGAGCCGGGTGTTCCGCGGCCGGACCGGCGTCGCCGACGAGGTGGGCGGGGTCGGAACGTGCGGCGTCGGGTTGATGGTCATTCGACTCTCGTCCTCTTCCAACAGTCAGTACAGCACGATGCGATGCAGTGCGGTGCGACGCTTTGTGAACGCGAACGCCCGATCGTGACATCACCTGTTCGATCTTCCGTCGGGTTTCGATGGGCCCTTGGGCGAATCTTTAGTCACGGCTGCCCCGGGCGCTGCCGGGCGGCCTCGAACCCCGGCGAGGGGGTGTCGGGGCCGGCGATACGCTGGACCCATGCCTGCTTCGAACACCCCCGCACCGGCCCCGCTGCGCCTGGAACCCGTCACCGCCGACAACTTCGACGCGGTGTGCGCGATACAGGTACGCCCCGACCAGGCCCACCTGGTCTCCCCCGTGGTGAAGTCGCTCGCTGAGGCGTACCTGCACCCCGCCACGGCGTGGCCCCGGGCAATCGTCGACGGCGACGAGACCGTCGGCTTCGTCATGGCCTTCCACGACATCCTCTGGGACCCGGCCGTCGACCCCGACGACCGCCGCAGCGGCATCTGGCGCCTCAACATCGACGCCCGCCACCAGGGCAAGGGCTACGGCCGCTTCGCCGTCCGCGCGGCCACCGAAGAGATCCGGGCCCGCGGCATCCCCGACGCGTACGTCACCTGGAACACCGGCGCGAACAGCCCGGAGCCCTTCTACCTCGGACTCGGTTTCCGTCCCACCGGCGAACTCAGCGGGGACGAACGAGTGGCACGGCTCCCCCTCGCCCCGGACCGCGCCGAGCAGTCGAGCCGCTGAGCTCCGAGCCGCTCGTACGAGGTCGACGCGCGCGGGTCGGGTCCGGTCTCAGGAAACGGCACGGCCGAGCACGACCGTGCCCCGCAGTGCCTGCGCCTGCGCAGCTTCCGGCGCCGTCGTCCCCGAGCGGAACTCCCGTGGGCTGACACCCCGGACCCGCTTGAAGGCGGCGGACAAGGCGAACGCACTGCTGTAGCCCACCGTGCGGGCCACCTTCTCGACGGTGGAGTCCGGTTCCCGCAGGAGATCGGCGGCCAGTGCCAGGCGCAACCCCGTCAGGTAGCCGACCGGCGGTTCGCCGACGAGTTCCGTGAACCGGCGGGCCAGCGACGCCCTGGAGACGCCCACCTTCAGGGCCAGTTCCTCCACGGTCCACCCGTGCGCCGGGCTCTCGTGCAGCAGCCGCAGCGCCGGCCCGACCACCGGGTCGCCGTGAGCGCGGAACCAGCCCGGGGCCCCGGATCCGGGCGCCGCGAGCCACGCCCGCAACACCCCGATCAGCAGCAGGTCCAGCAGCCGGTCCAGGACCACCTCCTGGCCCGGCTCCTCGCTGGAGATCTCCGAGGCGAGGAGCGTGATCAGGGTGGAGTCGGCGGTCCCGGCCGGCCGCACCAGGATCGTGGGCAGCGCGCTCAGCAGCCGGCCACCGACCTCGCCCGGCGCCTGGTACGTACCGCTCAACATCACCGCCGCCTCGGCGTCCGGGCGGGAGGCGCCCCAGGTCCGTACACCGAGCGCCATCGAATCCGAGACGTCCTCGCCCCCCACCGTGCTGCACCGCTGGTCCGGCCCCACCACGATCTGGACGGGGGTGCCCGGCAGGTCGGCGACCGTGTACGGGGCGGGCCCGCGTACGACGGCCACGTCCCCGGGGTCGATCCGTACCGGCTCGGCGTCCGGATCGTCAGGCAGCAGCCAGGCCGAGCCCTGCACCATGGTCACCACCGACAGCGCGGCACGGTCCTCGATCCGCATCGACCAGGGAGGGTTGAGCACCGACTTCTGCAGAAACGCGCCCCGGGCCTGCGGGCCCGCAAGGAGACCGGCCAGCATGTCCATACGCACATCCTCCCCACGACGGAACAACACCCCGGCACGGTCCCGGGCGTGGGCGCGGCGGGTCCGCATCAGACGGCCCGCAGGTCCCAGACACCGGTGGCCGCCGCCTCCCGGGCGAAGTCCGAAAAATCGCGGGGCGGCCGCCCCAACACCTCCTCGACCCCGTGGACCAGGTGCGCGTTGCGCCCGTCCAGAATCAGGGTGAACAGCTCGGCGAAGTCCTCCGGCAGCCCGTTCTCACGCAGCACCGCACGATAGTCCTCCATCGAGATCGGAGCATAGGCGATCTCACGGCCGGTCACCTTCGAGAGTTCGGCGGCCACATCGTCGAACCCCAGCAGGCGCGGCCCCGACAGCTCGTACGTCTTCCCGATGTGCCGGTCGTCGGTCAACGCGGCCACCACCACGTCGGCGATGTCTCCGGTGTCCACGAACGCCTCGACACCGTCCGCCGTCGGCAGCACGATCTCGCCCGACCGGACGGAGTCGAGGAAGAAGCTCTCGTCGAAGTTCTGGTTGAACCAACTCGACCGGACGATCGTCCAGTCCGCGCCGGACGCCTTCAGCCCCTCCTCGCTGGTGCGCGCCGCCTCCTCGCCACGCCCCGACAACAACACCAGGCGCCGGGCCCCGGCCGCCACCGCCACCTCCGCGAAGGCCGTCACCCGTGCGGAGGCCCCGGGGAAGGCGAGGTCGGGGTAATAGGTCACGTACACCCGGTCGACGCCGTCGAGCGCCGGGAGCCAGGTCGCGGGATCGTTCCAATCGAAAGCCGGCTCCCCACGGCGGGATCCGACCCTGACGAGGCGGCCCTGGGCCGTGAGTCGGTCGGCGACCTTGCGGCCGGTCTTGCCGGTTCCGCCGATCACCAGGGTGACGCCGCCCGCGTCGGCCTGGCCCATGTCGTCCGCGTTCTTCCTTGTCTTCGTCATGACCCCAGTCAAACCCGATGACGCGAGACGCGACATGGTCGAAAAGCTCACCTGCATACGCGTACGTCCACGAGGGGATCCGGAATCGGGACGACGGGGCGTCGGGGCGGAGCAAGGCGCACGGCATGCGTGAACGCGTAGAAGTTTCCTCGGGTTTGCTGCTGCGGAGCTGGGCCCGGCGCGATGGGTCGACGGTGACCACCGCGTCAGCTCGCGTACGACGGCATCCGCTACGAGGTCGAGCGCCACGCCCGTCCGGCCACGGACCCCGATCCGCATCCGGATCCCGCACCCTGACCGGTCGAGCCCGTCGGCCGGTCAGCGTGCGGGGTCGGCACGCGAGGTCAGTACACGAGCTTGTACGTGACGTCCTTGGGGACCGGGGCCGGTGCGGTGTCCGTGTAGACGAGCCGGATCGTGCTGAAGCGCTGCACGTCCGGGTGGCCCGGCCAGGGCTCGGGACCGCTGAGGGTCACCGTCACCGGGTAGGAGCGGAAGCGGCCCGCGGCGCAGTAGGGGACACAGTCGTTCACCATGTCGGTGCCTTTGGCCGTGGCGGTCTTCGGACCCCAGGTGTCCCACTTCAGTCCGACGAGCCGGTTGTTGCCGTCCCCGCAGGCCAGCAGGTATTCCTCGGGGCGTACCTGGGACTGCGAGAAGCAGTCGACGACCACGAGGGGCTCCGCCGGAGCCGACACGGCCCGGGGGCTCTGCGCGGACGCCGGGACGGCGGCCGCGGTGAGAGCCGCCGCCGCACACAGAATGGTGGCGGTCCGCACCCTGGCCTTCAACCAGGACCGGGGCGCACGCATGAGCCGGCCGTCTTCTGAGGTATCCACGAGGCCTCCTCGCCCTTTTGTCCCGCTGTCGGCGGTGCGGCTAAACCCAGCTTCCCCCATCCGGGCGGGCCGCGCACGCGCAGCGGCGGGGACCGCTCTGGTGGGCGTGGTGGGCGCGAAACCCGCCCCCGCGCTCGGTGGCCGCCGACCGGTAAGGAGAATGGGGACAAGAGTGAGTGACAAGAGCGAGTGAGCCGACCGGCGGCGCGGACAGGCGGCGACGAGGGCTCGGATCGACCGGGGGAACGTACATGCAGATCGGGGTGTACCTCGCGCATCCGCAGCCGGGTAGCTTCAACCACGCCCTGTTCGACGCCGTGGTGGAAGAGCTGCGCGGCCGGGGGTGCCGGGTGGTCGCGCACGACTTGTGCGCCGAGGGTTTCCCGCCGTCGCTGTCCGCCGAGGAGACGGGCACGGTCCAGGCTGCGCAGGGCTCTCGCGACCCGCAGGTGGCACTGCACCAGAGGGAGTTGGCCACCCTGGACGCCCTGGTGTTCGTCCACCCCAACTGGTGGGGCATGCCTCCCGCCGTTCTGACGGGCTGGGTGCAACGCGTGCTCGCGGCGGGCGTCGCCTACAAGCTGGGTACGGCGGACGGCGAGCCCGCACCGCTCCTGAAGGCCGACCGGGCACTCGTCCTGAACACGTCCGACACCCCTCTCGACCGGGAGGAGTCGGAGTTCGGCGACCCGCTGCAACGGATCTGGGCGTCATGCGTCCTGCCCTATGTGGGAATCGGCGATGTGCGACGGACCGTCTTCCGGACGGTCACCGACTCCTCCGACGCGGAACGCACGGCCTGGCTGGACCGGGCGCGCCGACTGGCGGCGGAGCTCACGGACCGAAACGCCCCCGGTGCTGTCGGGGACGGCTCGCACACTCCGGCACCGTGAGTTCGGAGCCTGCGGAAACCGCCTCGATCCGGAAAACGTGATCAAGCTCGAAGCATGTGATCATATTGCGGCATGACCACGAAGACTCTCCACCTGCTCTGCTCCGCCGCCCCGCCCGTCTTCGACGTCGCCCGGGTCATCGAGGACGCCCAGGTCCGCGGCTGGGACGTATGCCTCGGCCTCACCCCCACCGCGGCGCACTGGCTGTCCGAGAGCCTTGACGGACTCGCCGCCCTGACCGGCCATCCCGTGCGCTGGCAGTACAAACTCCCAGGCCAGCCCGATGTGTGGCCGGCAGCCGACGCCGTCCTCTTCGCGCCCGCCACCTTCAACACCGTCAACGCGTGGGCCCTCGGCCTGACCCACAACCTCGTCGTCGGCCTCGCGGCGGAGGCGACCGGCAAGCGTACGCCCGTCATAGCGATGCCCTGCACCAACACCGCCCTCGCCGCCCACCCCCAGTTCGAGATCTCCCTGGCCACTCTGCGCAACGCCGGAGTCGAACTCCTCCACGGCGAAACCGGATACTCCCCGGACCCCGCCGACCCGGATGCCCCGATCCACTTCCCCTGGGACACCGCCATCGACGCGCTGGGCGCCCTCGACCGCGCCGTGCCCCTGGCCTGAGCCCGGACCCGCACCTGGAGCCGGTCCCGGCGCTGCTCGCCGTCCTCCCGCGCCCCCGGTGCGACGGAAACCGCCGGTCAGGTGTTCCACCCCCGGGCGGGGCGCTCGTACGACCGCCCGGGGCCGCGTCACCGGCCCGCAAGCGGTTTCCGGCGCGCGGGCCCCCGTACCGGCGGGTTCCGGCCAACCTCCGGTGCCTGCGCGCCCGGCAGCCCGGGGGCGCCCGGATTCGATCAGCGGCCACGGCCGGGGAGCCCTCGCCGCGAGGTCGGCCAGATCCCGCTGCTCCGGCCCTCGGCCTGCGCTGTACTCACTGCCTCCAGTTCCCGCGACCACGCAGCCGCCCCCTCCGCACACCGTGGAGCCGGGCTTCTCCGGCATGCGTGGCGCGCGACGAACCGGTCTCCGACACAAGCCAGTTGAAGGAGTCGCAGCGTGTCCGAGCAGCAGACCGAGCACCGGAAGACCGCCGCACCACCCGCACCACCCGCGCCCCCGGAGTTCACGTACACCTGGGGCCGGCACAACGAGACGATGGAGGCGCTGTCCCTCGGGCAGATGGCCCGCCGTGTCCCCTCCGCACTCCGGCAGACCGCGCGGCTCGCGCTCGCCGTCAACCGCACCGCGTTCCATGTCCTGGTCGCCGCGCAGATCCTCGGCGGGATCTGCACGGCGGCGGCGCTCGCGGCGATCTCCCGGGCGATGGTCCCGCTCCTGACCGGTGACGGCGTCGCGGAGCGGATCGCGGCGGCGGCCTGGCCGCTGGTCGTCGCGGCCGCCATGACGGCGCTCGGCGCGCTGGCCTCCCTCACCTCGGGCAGCGCGGCCCGCCGCCTGAATCCCGGCATGGCCACCCTCGCCGACCTCGCCATGGTCGACGCGCACATGGACGTCGAACTCGCCGCCTACGACGCCCCCGACTTCACCGAGCGCTCCGAGGCCGCCGAGACCGGATCCGCCCGCTCGGCCATGCTGCTGCAGGACGCGCTCGGCTTCACGGGCGGGCTGATCGACATGGTCGCCGTGGCGTCCGTGCTCGCGGTGGTCCACCCCGTGCTGCTGCCGTTGCTCCTGCTGTCGGTGATCCCGCGCGGCCTCGGCTCGGTCTACGCCGCCCGCCTCGACCACCGGCTCCACAACCAGACCATCGCCTCCCGCAACATCAAGCACATGATGCGTTGGCACCTGACCACCCCGAAGCTCGCCGACGAGCTGCGCGGCAACAGCATGCGTCCGTACGCCCACCACTGGTACGCGGCGGTCTGCGAGCGCATCGACTCCAGGATGGTCGGCTCCGCACCCCGCTTCCTCGCCGTCCATCTGATCGCCGCCGCGGCCTCGGGGATCTTCGTCGTGGCGACCTACGGGGCCCTCGCCGGGCTCGTCGTGGGCGGGTACATGGCGCTCGCCGCGGCCGGCACGGCGATCGTCGCCATGCGGACCTCCACCGCCGCCCTCTCGCAACTCGTCGTCTACGGGGCGGCGATGTTCCAGCACGCGCTCTACCTGGGCGACTACACCGCCTTCGTGTCCGAGGCCGCCGAGAAGTCCGGTCCGCGCGGCCCCCAGGTGATGGAGGCCGCACCGGAGAAGATCCACCTGGAGGAGGCCACGTACACCTACCCCGGCAAGGACACGCCCTCGCTCGGGCCTGTGTCCCTGACCCTGTCCCGGGGCGAGGTCATCGCCGTCGTCGGGGAGAACGGCGCGGGGAAGTCCACGCTGATCCGGCTGTTGACCTCGTTGACCGCCCCGACCTCCGGAATCGTCTCCTGGGACGGTGTGCCCACCTGCGACGCCGACCAGCGCACGGCATGGCAGCACGTCGGCCTCGTCACCCAGTCCTACGGGTACTGGCCCTTCTCCGCGCGGGAGAACATCACCCTCGGCCACGCCGACCCGCGGGGTGAGGAGGCCGTCTGGGACGCCTTGGACGCGGTCGGCATGCGGACGGCCGTCGAGGAATTCCCGAACGGCCTGGACACGCTGCTGGCCCGCTCGATCTGGGGCGGCCACGAGCCCTCCGGCGGCCAGTGGCAGCGCCTGGCGTGCGGGCGGGCGTTCCACCGTAAGCCGGGCGTGCTGGTCATGGACGAGCCGACGTCGGCCATGGACCCGCGCGGTGAACACATGGTGTTCTCCGGGCTGCGGGACATGAAGGACGACCGGATCACGGTGATCGTCACCCACCGGATGGAGAACTGCCGCCTCGCCGACCGGATCATCGTCCTCGACGCGGGACGGATCACCGAGCAGGGCGATTACGAGGAGCTGGTGCGCCTGGACGGCTCCTTCGCCGAGCTGGTCCGACTCTCCCAGGACCGCTAGGCCGTCCCCTCGGGGTGTCCGGTCCGGGGGACGTGTCGCGCTCCGCGTCCCCCGGTCCCCCGGTCCCGCGGTCCCGGAGAGGCCGCCGCTTCTTATGTCACCTGCCGGAAGTGCACGACGGTGATGTGATCGGTCGGCTCGATGTCGGGGTAGTGGTACCGCAGTCTGTCGTGGAGCTCGGCCAGGTCACGGAAGCCGTCCGCCACGGCGTCCGCCTCACTCAGTCGGCCGACCGTCGTCTCGGTGAGCCGCGTGACGACACCCGGCAGGGCCACTTCCTCGTCCGCCTCGAACACGAGGCTGACCGGGCCCACCTCCACCGGGTCGCGGAAGCGGACGGTGGTCGTCTTGCGGCCGGTCCGCACGGCGTCGAGGTAGTCGGGATGGAAGTACAGGGACGGAACGTTCATCGGAGCACCGTAACGAGTGTCGTGCCGACCACGACGGGGATTTTTTCGCGACCTGATCCGGCGTCGTCGACATCGCCGATCAGCGGGGGGACGCGCACGGCGCCGCCGGGGCCGCGTGCCACCGGGCGGCGCGGTGCGCGTCAGACCTCGGGCAGGGTCGGGTCGGGAGTCCAGGGGCTCGGGGCGCTGATGGCCCAGCGTTCGTGGTCGCGCCAGCCGCCGTCGATGTAGAGGTAGGCGGGCGAGAGGCCTTCGTAGCGGAAGCCCAGCCGCCGGACCAGGGCCAGGGAGGCTTCGTTCCCCGGCTGGATGTTGGCCTCCAGCCGATGGAGGCGCAGGTCGGTGAAGGCGTGCCGCATGGTCGCGGCGACCCCTTCGGTCATGTACCCGTGGCCCGCGGACGGGGCGAAGGCCGCGTAGCCGAGGGAGGCGCCCTGGTAACGGCCCCGGATGATCGAGTTGATGTTGACCATACCGGCGGCCGCGCCGGTCTCCCGGACGCGGACCAGGAAGCCCCGGTTGGTGCCGTCGTCGAAGCGGCGCACCCAGGCCCGGAACTCGTCCGCGGTCGCGGGCAGCTGCATCCACGGCCGGTGCAGCACGGAGCTGGCCCGCACGAGGCCGCAGAATTCGTCCTGGTCGGAAAGGGTGAGCGGGTGCAGTTCCACCCGTGACGGCATATCGATCATGGGCCCACGTTACCTAGCGGGTCGCGTAGGCCGCCTGGACCTCGTCGGCTCGGTCGGTCCACCAGTGCAACAGTGCCTCGCCTTCCAGGAACATCTTCCCGAAGGCGGGATCCCGGCGGGCGAGGAGGAACTCCAGCTGCCAGTAGTCGGTCAGGCGCTTCCACCACAGCCGGCTCACCGCGTCGGCCAGGTCCGCCTCGGACAGCTCGATCACCGACCGGTACCCGGCCGTGAACGCGGCCACGCGTTCGAGGTCGAAGACGCCGTCGACGCCGAACTGGACCTGCGCGGTCCGCGCGACCTCCTCCGCGTACGGGCGGACACCGAGCCGGTCCCAGTCCAGGATCGCCACGACCCCGCCGTCCCGGCGCAGCAGGTTGCGGTACTGGAAATCGCCGTGCGTCCAGCCGTACGGCCCGGCGGGGATCACGTCGCGCGGTCGCCGGTCCGCGAACCGGGCCAGGAATGCGCGCCGTTCACGCACGGCCGTGTCGAGGCCGTCGGTCGCATTCGCGGGTAGCCGGACCAGCAGGTCTCCGGCGGCGTGGTCGGCCGCGGCCACGTGGGTGGCCTCGGCCGGCGGGCACCGATCCGGGAGCGGGCCGGGGGAATGACGGCGCAGGGCGTGGTGGAGGCGGGCGAGGAGCGCGCCGAGTTCGCGGGCCTGGTCGAGGGTGAGTTCGGGCCCCGGTACGTGCCGGCCGTCGACCCAGGCGAGGACGCAGTAGCCGTGCCCGTCGATCTCCGCCACGAGGTCCCCGCCCTCGGTGGCCAGGGGCGCGGGGACGGGGAGGCCGTCATCGGCAAGTCCCGCGAGAACCGCGAGGTTCCGGCGGACCTCGGGCAGCGGGACGTCGGTGATCTCCTTCACCGCGTACGGGCCGGACGCCGTGTCGAGGCGCCAGTTCCGGTTCATCAGGCCATGGGCGAGGAAGTGCCGGTCGTACACCTCGCCCAGGGCGAAGGCGCGCGTCAACGCGTGCGGCGCGGTGGGCGGATGGTCGGGTCGGGGCGTGTCCGTCACCTTGCGCACGGTACGCGGGACCGACCTGCCGGGGACGCGGATCGCCCCGTAACCTGCCGCCTGTGACCCGTCGTACCCCTCCCCGCCCCGTGGATGTCGAGCAATTGTTCCCGGAGGTCGCCCCGCTGCGCCGGCAGGCCGTACGGCTGCACCCGCGAGCGGGGACTCCGTCGCGGGAGGAGAGTTCGGTCGGCGGCCCGCTGTTGTGGCCCGAGCGGGATGCCTGGCCGTTGTGCCCGGAGCACCTCGGGTCCCCGATGGTGCCGATCGTCCAGCTCCGTGCCGTCGACGCCTTCGGCGTCGTGGAGTTCCCTCCGGGCCGCGACCTGCTGCAGGTGCTGTGGTGCCCGCGCGCTCACGACGGTCGATGGGTCGTCCCCGAGGTGCGGTGGCGGGCCGCGGCGGCGGTCGGGAAGGTACGCGAGGCTCCCCCGGTGCTCGCCGGGACTCCTGTCGGACACGTGCCGACGCCGTGCGTGGTCCATCCGGAGCTGATCACGGAGTACCCGAGCTGGGACCTGCCCTACCCGCTCTGGGACGCCTTGCTGCCGCGTTTCGCACGGGTGGAGGCGGAGACGGGGTGGGACTACCAGTACCACCTGTCCACCGCTCCGGGCATCAAACTCGGTGGGTACCCCGGCTGGTGCCAGGACCCTCAGTGGCCGGACTGCTCGGGGTGCCGCAAGCCCATGGATCATCTGCTGACGGTGGCGAGCGTCGAGGCCGACGGCCACTCCGAATCGCCTTGGACGCCCCTCGAGGATGTCGGTGTCCGCTACGAGGGCGCCGGTCTGATGCTGGGCGACATGGGTGGGGTCCATCTCTTCGAGTGCCGGACCTGCCCGGACCGCCCCGTCAAGGACCGCTTCGACTCCTGAACCGGGGGCTGGGCCGTGGCCCGGGTCCGGCCCTACGTGCTTTAATAAATGCACGTTCATTTATTAAGGAGGGCGACAGTGGCCGGACGTCCCCGCGGGGTGGAAGACGTGGTGATCCTGCGGGCGGCGGCCCAGGTGATGGGGCGGCTGGGGCCGTCCGGGCTGACCCTGGCGGCGGTGGCCCGAGAGGTCGACCTGGTGCCCGGCACACTGGTGCAGCGGTTCGGCTCCAAGCGCGGTCTGATCCTGGCCTTGGCCGACCGGTCCGTGCGGGACGCGGAGACGCTGCCCGCCAGGATCCGCGGGGAGCACGCCTCGGCACTCGAAGCCCTGGCCGGCCTCTTCGCGGAGTGGATGGCTCCGATGGTCTCTCCGGAGACCTTCGCCCATCATCTGGCGTTCCTGTGCATGGATCTCACCGACCCCGAACTGCACGAACGGGCCCTCGCCGTGCACGAGGCCCAACGCCGTTCCGTCGGCGCGCTGCTGGCGGAGGCCGTCTCCACGGGCGAGCTCCACGCCGCGACGGATGTCGAGGCGCTCACCGCGACCGTGCAGGCCGTGACCTCCGGCACGGGTCTCCTCTGGGCGCTCGACCGGCGGGGCACCCTCGTCCGTCGGGTCCGGGACGGACTCGACGCCGTGCTGGCCCCCCATACCGCCACCACCCCCCTGAACCCGCAGGAAGACCTGGAGAAGAGATGACGACGAAGACACGACAGCTCGCCGAACAGCTCGCCGGACAGGTCGCGCTGGTCGCGGGCGGCACCCGGGGCGGCGGGCGGGGGATCGCCATCGAGCTCGGAGCCGCCGGCGCGACGGTCTACGTGACCGGCCGCAGCAGCGGGACACAGCGCTCCGATCTCGACCGCCCCGAGACCATCGAGGAGACGGCCGAGAGGATCACCGCCGCCGGCGGCCTCGGCATCCCGGTCCGCACCGACCACAGCGACCCGGAGCAGGTCCGGGCCTTGGTGGCCCGGATCGCGGCCGAACAGGACGGCCGGCTCGACATCCTGGTCAACTCCGTCTGGGGCGGCGACCGACTCACCGACTGGGAACACCCGCTGTGGGAGCAGGACCTGGACCGAGGACTGCGCCTCCTGCGTCGGGCCGTGGAGACGCATGTGATCACCAGCCGGTACGCGCTGCCGCTCATGGTCGCCCGCGGGAGCGGCCTGGTCGTGGAGGTCACCGACGGCAACACCGCCCGCTACCGCGGCTCCTTCTTCTACGACATGGCCAAATCGGCGGTGATCCGGCTGGCCGTCGCGCAGGCGGCCGAGCTGCGACCGCACGGCGTCGCGGCCGTCTCCCTCACGCCGGGGTTCCTGCGCTCGGAGGCGTTGCTGGAGCATTTCGGCGTCACCGAGGCCAACTGGCGTGACGGTGCCGCCGAGGACCCGAATTTCGCCCACTCCGAGACCCCCGCCTATCTGGGGCGGGCGGTCGTGGCCCTGGCGACCGATCCGGACGTCATCGCCAGGACCGGCCGGGCGCTGGCCACCTGGGATCTGTACAAGGAGTACGGGTTCACGGACGCCGACGGCACCCAGCCCGACTTCGCCGCGCACTGGGCCCGGAACCTGGAGGCGGAGTACGGACCCCTCGGCGATCCGCTCTGACATCACCACGCCCGTGGCGGCGTTGTCAGTGGCAGGAGCTAGCCTGCGTCACATGATCGAGGGGGAATTCGCCGTACCGTCACTCGGTGCGCTCGCCGACGAGGTCGCGACCGTACTGGCGGGTCGCCACGACCCCGGCGTGGTGGTGTTCGAACGTCTGCTCAACGCCGTGGTGAGCCACAGCTTCCGGGACAGGCAGGCACTGGCCGCCGCGCTGGGTGGCGTCCCGCGCGAGTTCAAGGTGATACCGCACGGGCAGGTGGCGTGCCTGGCGACGATCGTCGGTGCGGCGATCGGTCCGGTGCGGGCGGAGGGGTCGGGGGAGAACTCCCGGGCCGGCTGGCTCGAACTGTGCCAGCACGAGGCGCTGGGCTACATAGCGGGCGCACGCGCCGGTGAGGTCGCGGCATGGTTGCGGGCCGGTGATCACGTACCGTTCCTGCTCTCCGTACCGAGCCGGCCGACCGGCGCGGTGGAGCCGTACGCACTGGTCGAGCGCCTCACGGAGTACGAGCGCCTCGGCCTCCGACCCGGACCGGCGGACCTGGGACAGGCACTGCTGCGGTGCGGCGGCCCGATCGACCCGGACGTGGTGCGCGCCGCGGAGAGCCTGGAGTCGGTGGAAGGGGTCCGGCTGGCCGCCTGGCTGCGGCAGGGCGGTCTGCCCCACCCTGCCGGGCGGCGGGAGCGAGAAGCGGGTGAGGCCGAGCGTCCCAGCAAGCGCCGGGGAGCGCGGATCGGGCGCCGGATCCTGGTGGGGCACGAGGCCATCGAGGGTCGCGGCGCGTTTCCCCGGCAGTTCTGGTCGCTGTTCCGCGTGTTCGAGCCGCAGATCTCCTGTCCCCACTGGACCCTGCCGGACTATCGGGACGCCCATACGGTGGCGACCCTGCCCTGGCACCCGGACATAGCCGCGGCCCGGTTGCTGACGGGTGTCGCGTCGGCTGCCGACCAGGACGGCCGGGGCTCCCCCGCCTTCCTGGAGGCGCTCGCCGCGGCCGACGGGCCGGCCGGGCCCGCCGTGCATCTGGCCGTCGCCTACGGGCTCGCCTCCCTCCCCGAGCGTGACCGGGAGGCCGCCGTGCGCGCGCTGGTGCTGCTGGCCGAGCGGGGCCGGCTCGACGGCGAGCTGCTGGGGCGGGAACTGACCGAGCTCGTGGAGCTGGGCACCCTGCGGGTGCCCCTGCTGACGGAGTCGCTCCGGGCGGCCGTCGCCGAACCGGAGGGGGCCGGAGCGGTCTGGGCCGTCCTGGCGACCGCTCTCCCGGGTCTGCTGGCCCGTACCCGGCCTCAGCTGCACGGGGCGCTGCTGGCCGTCGCCGCGGACTCCGCCCGGCTGTCGGGGGCGCGAGGTGAGCTGCCCGAGGTGACGGCGCTCGCCCGGCGGCCCGGATCGTCCCAACTGCTGAAACAGGCAGGTCGGTTGCGGGACGCGCTGGCGGGGGCCTGACCCGGGCCCCGGTGCGACGGTCCGTGGCGGTCAGCCGTGCTGGTGCTGCTCGGGCAATCGGCTGTCCGGGTGCACCCACAGCAGTACGTTGTCGGGCCGTTCGTCACGGAAGAAGTCCAGGACGTCCTGGTCCGAGTGGCGCAGGCTGAAGTGGGTGAGGACGAAGAGCGTGTCCGGGTGGGCCTGGACGACGGGCTTCAACCGGCTCCATACGGTGTGTCCGACCCGGTCGGCCCGTTCCCGTTCCGCGTCGTCGAGATAGGTGCACTCGGTGATGATCACCGGGTAGGTGAAGAGCCACGGGTTGTCCTCGAAGACCCTCACGTGGGTGTCGCCGAGGAAGGCGAACAGCGGCTTGCGTAACTCCCGTTCGACCTCGGCGCCCTCCTTGCGGCGCTGCGCCAGCAGGCGGCCGAACTCCGCGCCCCGGCCCTGTTCGGCGAGGGTGTGCCGCAGTTCCTCGTACTCGGGCAGCAGCGCCTTGCGGGGTTCGGAGAAGGCGTAGCCCACGCACGGCACCTTGTGCGCGCAGTCCACCACCCGGACGTGGTGGCCGCGACGTCCGAAGGTGAACTCGTCTCCGCCGCGCACCCCGTGGAGCCGGCAGCCCGCGGCGAGGGCCGGATCGTAGGCGGTGCCGTGGTTCAGTTCGGCGGAGGCCCGCAGAAAGGTCTCCACGTACGGCACCGCCGCGGACGGCAGGTGGATGTCGACCCCGTCGGGCCTGGCCGCGAGGTGGTCGAGGTCTTTGGAATGGTCGTGGTGCGTGTGGGTGAGGAAGACGGTTTCCGGCTGACGGCCTTCGACCAGTCCGGCGTCGAGCGCGCAGCGCAGCTCGGGGATGTGGAAGAACGTCTTGTCGTTGGCACGGGAGTACCCGGTGAGGGTCAGTTCGGTGCCGGGTATGCGCCAGGTCTTCCACTGGCGGAACGGGTGTCCTCGCTCCAGCCGTTCGGGGTGGGCGGGTGTCCGCGAAGGGGCGCGTGTCATCGGTGCCTCCGTGGGGCCGCCGTGATCGGGTGAAGGGCCCGATCGTAACGGGCGGCGGCCTGTCGTGGCCCGTCGTTTTCCCGGGCTGCGCGGGGCGAGGGCCGGGCTCCTGAGGCGGGGCAGGTGGGGTCCACGGGGTGGTTGCGCCGCCTCTCGCGTTGCCTCTCGTCCCACCCTTCCCAATGCGTCGGAACCGGTGGACGGCCGCTCCCCGAGGACTCGAAGATGGGCCCGGCCCGCGCTCGGTGGGCCGCGAAGGGAGTGCCATGACGACGTCTCCGACGGCCGGCAGGCCGGCGCCACCACCGAGCAGTGGCCGAGAGGTCCCGGACAAGACCAAGTGGGCCGTCAAGCCGCTGAACGACGGCAAGGCGGCCTACACGTTACCCACCGAGTGGAAAGCCGGGGCGCTGCACCACAAGATCTCCAAGGAGCGCCTCAGTTCGATCGCCGAGCAGCTCACTCCGGCCTGGAACTCCAAGAGTTCGCAGGTCCAGGGAGCGGCGCGGGCGTTCTGGAATCTGTGCTGGTCGGTGGCCGGTGAGAGCGTCGCCGAGGCCGTGGCCATGGCGGGGCACAACGGCAGCCCCAACCCGCACCGCCTGCTGTGGAATCTGCCGCTGATGGTGTCGCTCGGACCGCAGAGTCCGGCCAACGACCCGGGCATGAACTTCGACCCCGACACCGAGCCGATACCGGGAGCGCCGGGCACGCGCCGGATGGACGCCGTGTCGCTCGCGCTCAAGGACCTGGAGACGGCCTGGTTGCGCGCCGCGGAGGCGGACGACGGACGCGGCGTGTACGACGCCGCGCTCTGGACCACCCTGCACCGGCACCTGCGGACCGCTCACCTCGCCGCCGAACTCGTCGACCGCGACAAGGCGGTGCTGTACCCGCCCCTGCGCGAACAGTGGGTGTACGACGCCACCACCAAGCAGAACCTGCGCAAGGGGATGACCCCGTTCCCGACGTACCGGGAGGGCCTGCGCCTCTTCACGGAGGCCCGCGTGAACGCGCCGTCGATCGCGGCGTACGCCCACTCCGCGGCCCCGGCCGCGACCGCGACGGTCCGCGCCGCCGTGAGCGGGCGGCAGGTGACCTTGACCCTGACCGCGGCCGAGGAGAACGTGCACCACGTGTGCGTGCGCCACACGCTCACCTTCTTCGACTTCACGGACTCGGCCCGGCCGCGGCCCATCAACACTTTCTGGCCCGACGTACGCACCTTCGCCGACGCCACGGCTCTGGCGGTGACGCTGCTGCCGGGCATCGGCCGTAGCTGCCTGCGGGAACTGGAGCGCGAGCTGGGCAACGTGGCCCAGGCGACCGACTGGCTCGACGAGGTCCTGGAGATCTCGAACGAGGACGTCGACGGCCGGCTCGTCTTCTACAACGTGCAGTTCACCGATGTGACCGGCACGGACGCGGCGCCCGTCGTCCAGGCGGTCATCGAGTCCTTCGCGCCGGACGGCCCCGACGGTCCGGGGTTCACCCGGGGGGACCTGGACTCCATCGCCGGGCAGCTGTGACACCGGCCGTGCCCGGGTGGGCGGGGCGCCGCGCGCTCCCGACCCACCCGGCACGACCGCGCCCCTGGTGAACCGGTCCGTCGGGTGATCAGGTGGCCGGGGGCGCCAGGGGCGCCAGGACCGCGACGTCACCGCCGTACCCCACCACCACCCGCCCGTCGGGCGCCACGGTCACCGCGGTCACCGCGGAGGGAAAGGCCGAATCCGAGCCCACCTGCCGGTGCCAGGCGAGGTCCCACACCCGCACCGTCCGGTCGTCGCCGCCGGTGACGACGAGCGGCCGGCCGTCGACCACGGTCGCGGCCAGGGCCCACACCGGACCCGTGTGCGGGGTCGGACGCCACCGCCCCACCACTTCCCTACCCGTGTCCACGGCCCACACCTGCACCCGACCGTTCCAGTCACCGGTGACGGCGAACGGGCGGCCGTCCACGACGACGGCCGTCAACGACACCCTCGGGGGGTCACCCGCGTCCATCGACAGGACCCGGCCCTCGTGGCGGCGCTCCGTCAGGTCCCATCCATGGACGGTGCCGTCGTCGTGCAGGGTGAAGGCCTTGGCCCGGCTGTCGACGAGTGCCGTGGCCATCGCCGCCACAGCACCGACACGGCCCCCGGCGGAGTCGTCCACCAGGTGGCCCGAGGGCTCGCCCGTGGCCGGGTCCCACATCTGCGGCGACGGGGCCTGACCGCCGGTGAGCACCATGGCGTGACCGTTCACCACCGCCGTCGTCACCGCCCACGCCCCGCCGGCGCGGGCCGCGAGGGGCCGGCGCCCGAGCAGGTCCCACGCCTGCGTCAGCACGTTCGGGTCGGCCACGACCACCACCGGGCGGCCCTCCACCACCGTGGTCGCCACCGCCCACACCGAGCCGCCTGCGGGCAGCGGGTCCCCCAGCCGCTCACCGCGCGCCAGGTCCCACACCAGCACGGCCCCCTCGTCGCCACCGGTGACCGCCACCGCGCGGCCGTCGACCACCGCGGTGGCGACCGACCACACGTTGTCCGTGTGGGCGGTCCCCGCGCCCACGGCTCCTTCGACCGGGTCTCCGGTGGCCCACTCCACCCGCCATCCCGCACCGGCTCGCACCGCACCTGCCCCCACCGCACCGGCACTCACCGCTCCTGTCGCGGCCGACTCGGCGCGGATACCGTCCTCATGAACCGGGTCCGTCATGATCGGCAGGCTAATCGCTCCCCTCCGAAGGCGGACCGGCCGTTCCCACCTCGCCGCTCGGCCGGAGCGGTCGGGGCGGCCGGATGGGGGCCGCCCCCTCCCCCGCCGTACCCTGAACCCCGTGCCGCCCTCCCGCCTCCACCGTGTAGCCGTCCTCGTCCTCGAGGGCGCGAAGCCCCTCGACGTCGGTATCCCCGCGCAGGTGTTCACGACCCGCGCGAGCATGCCGTACGAGGTACGGGTCTGCGGTGCGGCTCCCGGCCTGGTCACCGGCGGCGACGGCCTGTCGTACCACGTCACCCACGGGCTCGACGCGCTGGCGTGGGCCGACATCGTCTTCGTGCCCGGCTACCGCTTCCCCGACCGCGAGGACCCTCCGCGGGCCGTCATCGACGCGCTGATCGCCGCGCACGACCGGGGCGCGCGCCTCGCCGCCATCTCGACGGGCGCGTTCGCGCTCGCCGCCACCGGTCTGCTCGACGGCAAACGCGCGACGACCCACTGGCACTACGCACGTGCCCTCGCCGCGAAGCATCCGCTCATCCACCTCGACGAGAACGTCCTGTTCGTCGACGAGGGCAGCGTGCTCACCTCCGCCGGCGCCGCGTCGGGCATCGACCTGTGTCTGCACATCCTTCGCCGCGACCTCGGCGTGTCCGCCTCGAACCACGCGGCCCGCCGTCTGGTCGCGGCCCCGTACCGCAGCGGCGGCCAGGCCCAGTACGTGCCGCGCAGCGTGCCCGAGCCGCTCGGCGAGCGGTTCGCCGCCACCCGCGAGTGGGCGCTGCACCACCTGGGCGAACCACTGACGCTGGAGGCGCTGGCCCAGCAGGCGGGCGTCTCGCCCCGGACCTTCTCGCGGCGCTTCGCCGAGGACACCGGCTACACGCCCATGCAGTGGGTCATGCGGGCCCGGATCGACGTGGCCCGCGAACTGCTGGAGCGCTCGGAACGCGGTGTCGAGCAGATCGCCGACGACGTCGGCCTCGGTACCGGCGCCAATCTGCGGCTGCACTTCCACCGCATCCTCGGCACCACGCCGACGGAGTACCGGCGCACCTTCACCCAGGGCGAATAGTCCGCCGCCGGTCGGGCACCCGCCCCACGACCTGCGCGCCCCCGTCCGTGGCGAGATCCTTACGAACCATGGCGATCTCGCCGCTGTCGCGGAGGGTGACGAAGGGCGAACCTGATGGCGAACGAAAGGGACATCGCTCATGACTCGCATTGCCATCAACGGATTCGGCCGCATCGGTCGCAACGTGCTGCGCGCGCTCCTCGAGCGCGACACCGACCTCGAGGTCGTCGCCGTCAACGACCTGACGGAGCCCGCGACCCTCGCTCGGCTGCTCGCCTACGACACCACGTCGGGCCGGCTCGGCCGTCCGGTGACCGTCGAGGGGAATGTGCTCGTCGTCGACGGCCACCGCATCACGGTGCTCGCCGAGCGGGAGCCGGAGCAGCTGCCGTGGGCCGAGCTCGATGTCGACCTCGTACTGGAGGCGACCGGCCGCTTCACCTCGGCCGAGGCCGCCCGCGGCCACATCAAGGCCGGCGCTCGCAAGGTTCTGGTCAGCGCGCCGTCCGACGGCGCCGACGTCACGCTCGCGTACGGTGTCAACACCGACGCGTACGACCCGGCCGAGCACACGATCGTCTCGAACGCTTCCTGCACGACCAACGCGCTGGCCCCGCTGGCCGCCGTCCTGGACGAGCTCGCGGGCATCGAGCACGGCTTCATGACCACGGTGCACGCCTACACGCAGGAGCAGAACCTGCAGGACGGCCCGCACCGCGACCCGCGCCGTGCCCGCGCCGCCGGTGTCAACATCGTCCCGACCTCGACGGGCGCCGCGAAGGCGATCGGTCTCGTGCTGCCGCAGCTCGACGGCAAGCTGTCGGGCGACTCGATCCGCGTGCCGGTCCCGGTGGGCTCGATCGTCGAGCTCAACACCACCGTCGCCCGCGACGTGACGCGCGAGGAGATCCTCGAGGCCTACCGCGCCGCGGCCCAGGGACCGCTGGCCGGCGTGCTGGAGTACTCCGAGGACCCGCTCGTGTCCTCCGACATCACGGGCAACCCGGCTTCGTCGATCTTCGACTCGGAGCTCACCCGTGTCGACGGCCGCCACGTCAAGGTCGTCGCCTGGTACGACAACGAGTGGGGCTTCTCGAACCGCGTGATCGACACGCTCACGCTCCTCGCCGCAGGCTGACCGACAGCGGTCCCCGGTGGGGGCGGGCCAGGCGCCCGCGCGCGGTAGGTCCCGGTCATGGATTCCGATCCCGGTGACCGACCTGCCGCGCGCGGGCGCCTCGGCGTATGCGCGCCGCCGCGCCGGTATTTCGTGCCCCTGAGGCCCGGTCAGCGCATGCGCGGAAGGCGCAGGCTGAGCAGGACGGTCAGCGCGATGAGGCCGAGCTGGACGAGCAGGGCCACGGACACGGCCGTGCGCACGCCGGCCGCCGGGACCAGGGCCAGGAAGAGGCTCCCGAGCGTGGCGACACCGAGCGCCACCGCGGACTGCTGGGCTGTGATCATGACGCCACTGCCCGCCCCCGCCCGGTCGTTGGGGACGTCCGAGAGCATCAGGCGCACCAGTACGGGCAGTTGGAAGCCCTGCCCCAGTCCCGCCAGGGCGATACCCGGAGCGAGAACCACCGGGCCGAGGTCCGGCCAGCCATGGCGCAGGGTGGCCAGCAGGAGGGCGATACCGGCCGCCTGGATGACACCTCCGGCGGTGACGATCCGGCTGCCGAAGCGGGCGACCAGGCGCGGCCCGGCCAGCGAGGCCCCGAAAAAGGCCACTGCCATGGGTGCCAGGGCCAGCCCCGCAGCCACCGGGCCCATGTCCAGACCCTGTTGCAGCGTCACGGCGAGGACGAACATGAAGCCGCCGAACCCGATCGAGAACGGCACCACGAGCACCAGCCCGCGCCGCAGGGACTCCAGTCTCAGCAGGCTCGGCGGTACGAGCGGGATGAGGCCCTTACGGTCGGCCCGACGCTCGGTGAAGTAGAACGCCACGGCGGCGACGGGGAACACGGCCAGCGAGATCCAGGTCCACAGCGGCCAGCCCGCGGCGCGCCCCTCGGTCAGCGGCAGCAGCAGCGAGACCAGCGACAGCGCGAGCAGCAGGGTGCCCGGCACGTCGACGGCCGCGGGCCGACCGGCCCTGGTGTCCGGGACGGTGCGCACGGCCAGGACCAACCCGAGGACCACCACGGGGACGTTGACCAGGAACACCGCGCGCCAGCCGGTTCCACCGAGGTTCGCGGCGACCAGGACGCCGCCGAGGATCTGCCCGGCGACCATGGACAGGCCACCGGTGGCCCCGTACAGGCTCATGGCCCGGGCCCGGCGCGGACCCTCGGTGGTGGCCTGGATGGTGGCGAGCACCTGCGGCAGCATGAGGGCGGCGGCCGCGCCCTGGGCGACGCGGGCGGCGACGAGGGACCAGGCGTTCGGGGCGAGGCCGCAGGCCAGCGAGGTGACACCGAACGCGGCCATGCCGACGAGGAAGAGCCGGCGCCGGCCGAGGCTGTCGCCGACGCGCCCACCGAGGACCAACAGGACGGCGTAGGCGACGCCGTAGCCGCCGACGACCAGCTCCAGGAGGGCGGGGCCGGCGGCGAGGTCGTGCTCGATGGACGGGAGCGCGACGTTGACGATGAAGAAGTCGATCAGGGGCAGGGCCGCGCCGAGGAGCACGGTGAACAGGCCGAGGCCGTTCAGGTGGGGCGCGGGTGCACCACGGCCGGGGGAACTGCGGCCGGGCGCCCTGCGGGCGGAAGCGTGCACGGGGTCGGTGTGCACGGGATCGCTGTGCACGGGATTGCTGCGTACAGGGTTGCTGCGTACAGGGGTCTGAGTCACCCTCTGACGATCGCCCGACCGTCAGACGGGTACCAGAGTGTCGTTATCCAGGTACCAGGAGTACCTGGCAACAGGATGGACGGTGCGGCAGGCTGGGATCATGACCACTGTGGCTCCTGGAAGCGATGTTCGGCGGCACGAGCTGGCCGAGTTCCTGCGTACCCGCCGCGAGCGGGTCACGCCCGAGCAGGTCGGGCTGGTGCGCGGGCCGCGCCGGCGGACCCCGGGGCTTCGCCGCGAGGAGGTCGCGCACCTGTCGTCGGTGGGCGTGACCTGGTACACGTGGTTGGAGCAGGCGCGCGACATCCAGGTGTCGGGTCAGGTGCTGGACGCGGTCGCGCGGACCCTGTTGCTCGACGTGAGCGAGCGGGAGCACCTGTTCTCGCTGGCCGGGAGCCTCGACCCGGCGCAGCCGGCGGTCTGCCCGAGCGTGACGCCGTCCGTGCGCGCGATCATCGACCAGTTGGGCCACATCCCAGCGTGCGTCCAGAACAGCCGGTACGACATCCTCGCGTACAACGCCACGTACGGGCGCCTGCTCGGCGACCTGGACAGCAAGCGGCCGGAGGAGCGCAACTGCATGTGGCTCGCCTTCACCGACCCGGAGTGGCAGGCGTCGGTGGTCGACCTGCCGAGCACGCACCGGATCATGGCGGCGAGGTTCCGGGCGGCCATGGCCGAGCATCTGGCGGAGCCCGCCTGGAAGACGCTGCTGGCGCGGCTGGAGGGGGCGTCGGCGGAGTTCCGGGAGGTGTGGGCCCGCCACGAGGTGGTCGGCGGGCAGGTCGCGAAGGCGAAGTACATCCGCCAGCCGCACGTCGGCATGCTGTACCTGGAACACAACAACCTGTGGCTCGGCCCGCGAACCGGTGCGAGGCTCGTGACGTACGTCCCGCTCGACGAGGAGACGCGCGAGCGCCTGGAGGAGCTGGAGCGCCTGACGGCGGCTCAGGCCGGTGCGGGACTCCGCGGCTGACGCGTCGCCACCTCGTTCGTGCTCCCCCGGCCGAGAAGGCACGCTCGTCCTCCCGACGGACGTGGCCGGGGCGGGACGTGCGGCAGGCTCGCGTGCGCCATGACGACAGGGGCGAGCGAGCCGCGGACGGCGGCGGCCCGTCCCGCCCGACCTCTTGCTTCACCGAGCTCATGGAACGGAGGTCAGGCGGGCGGTGGGCGGCCGCGCAGGGGCGCGGTCACTCAGAACCGCTCGAGTAGCCGGACCCGGGTGTTCTCGGCCCGCTCGCGTCCGGCGCGAGGCGGGCCAGCAGGTGTGCGTCGAGGAATCCCCGCTCGGAGGCGGGGTCGTGGATCAGCCGGGCGAACGTCGTGAACCCGGCTCCGGCCAGCAACTCGGCGAACCGATCGACCGGCCAGCTGTAGGCGGGCGTCACCTTGTGGTCGAAGCGGACCGGCTCCGGTCCGTCGGTCGCGAAGAACGAGACCAGGAGCAGGCCACCGCGCGCCAGGACGCGTGCCTGTTCGGCGAGGAGCGCGGGCAGTTCCCCGGGCGGCGTATGGATCATCGAGTAGTGGGCCATGACGCCGCCGAGCGCGCGGTCCTGGACCGGTAGGGCCTCCATCCGCGCTCGGTCGTACCGCAGCGCGGGACGGGCCCGTCGGGCGTGGTCGATCATGCCCGGGGAGATGTCGACCCCGAAGGCGTCCAGTCCCAGGTCGTGCAGCAGGGCCGTCAGGTGTCCGGGCCCGCACCCGACGTCGGCCGTGCGCAGGTTCCCCGTCCCGCGCACCAGCTCGGCGAAGGTGGTGAGCATGGCCCGCGCGAACGGCTGCGTCTCCAGCCGGTCGGCGAACAACGACGCGTAGAGCTCGACGACCTCGTCGTAGGCCGCCCCGGTCTCGTCCTGATGTTCCGCCACGGGCCGAACGCTACTCCCTCGCGGCCGGCAGGCGGACCGCTTCCGGGCCTTCTACGCGAACGGGCCTTCGGCCATGAAGCGGCGCAGGTGGCGGGCGAAGGACTCGGCCTCGCCCGGGGGCCAGGAGGAGAGGCTCGTCGTGATGTGGTCCGCCAGGCGGGCGCGCAGCTCGGCCACGACGAGCTGCCCCTCCTCGGTCAGGACGAGGAGGTGTGCGCGTCGGTCGGTGGGGTCCGGTTCGCGGCGGATGAGGCCCGCGTTCTCCAGCCGCGAGGCTCGGCGGGTCACGCCGGACCGGTCGACCCCCACGTCGTGGGCCAGGTCCGCCGCACTTCGGGGGCCGGTCCGGGCCAGGGCGCTCAGCACGGGGTAGGTCACGTCGTCGACGGCCTCGCCCATGCCTTCCGTGAGCCGCTGGTGCAAGTGCGTGCGGGTCGTGCGCTTGAGGAGGATGCCCAGCGCGTCCGCGATCTCATGCCCGATCTTGTTGTCCACGACAGAAGAATAGCGTGCGTCGCGCACGCATCACTGCTATGGTTCTCGAAAAGCGTGCGCCACGCACGCAATGCTCCTCCCTTCCGTACCGAAAGGCACTCCCATGACGCGCACCAACATCACCGCCGCCCTCTCCGACCTGCTCCTCAACCGCGACCTGACCGTCCATGAAGCCGCCGACCGCCACTTCGCCCCGGAATACCGTCAGCGCACGGACGGCGAGTGGGCGGACCGGGCCGGATTCATCGAGCACATCGTGCACCTGCGCACCGTCGTCGACCACGGCCGCATCGAGGTCCACGAGGAGCTGTACGACGGCCTCAAGTACGCCGACCGGCACACCGTCGACGTCACGAAGACGGACGGTTCGACGGTACGCACCGAGGTCTACCTGTTCGGCGAGTTCGCCCCCGACGGCCGGTTCAGCCGCATCGAGGAGACCACCCTGATGCTCGAAGGATCCGAGGCCGACCGCGATCTCGGCAGCGCCCGCTAGAGGGTGTCTCGCGATCAGGGGCGGAAGCGCAGTGGGTGATCCGACGGGACCTCCACCACGGCGATCCGCACCCCGTCGGGGTCGGCGATCCACATCTCGATCAGGCCCCAGGGCTCGCGCCGGGGAGGTCGCAGTACCTCGGTGTCCCGGCCGCGTAGTTCCTCGTACGCCGCGTGGACGTCCTCGACCTGCAACCACAACCGCAGGCCCGGCGAGGGGGGTGCCTCGGCGCGGCCCGACAGTTCGAGGAAGCCGCCGCCGAGGAAGTAGACCGTGCCGCGCTCGGGGCCGGTACCGAACTCGCGGTGGATCGCCAGCCCCAGGGTCTCGCCGTAGAAGGCGCGCGAGCGTTCGGGGTCCGTGGGACGCAGCAGAACCCTGCTGCCCAGTACGTGCACCATGGCCCCACTTTCCCTCACGCGGTGTCCTGCCGCCGCCGCTTCAGCGTCTTCCAACGCCTGCGCCGGGTGCGGGTGTGCTGGTCGAGTTCCTCCAGCAGGCGCTGGGAGCGCTTGTCCACACCCAGCTCGTCCAGGACCCGGTCGATCTCGGTGAGCAGCGCGCCGCTCAGTTGCCAGTGGGTGGGGTCCTCGCGGGCGGCGGCCAGCAGCAGGACCGCGAGCCGGTCGCGGTGGGCCCGGGCGACGGCCAGTTCGCCGGTCAGTCGGGCTTCCGCCTCTTCCGCGTTGGCGCTGACCTGCGCGGTGATCAGCTGAGCGAAGCTTTCCACCGCGACGGCCGTATGGCGTAGCACCTCGCGCAGCGCGGCCGCGGTCGCGTGGTCGAAGAGCGGCCCGTCCGGGCGGGCCCGGGCCAGGTCGGTGAGGGTCCGGCAGGCCACGCGGAGCACGACCGCGCAGATCTCCAGGGTGTCCAGTCCGGTCCGCAGGACCAGCCTGAAGAGCAGCCCCTCCTTGACGCGCGGGTTGAGCCGGAGGCTGTCCTCGGCCTGCCGGAGGGCGGCGTCGACCTGGGCGATGTCGTTGTCCAGCCGGCGCGCCTCGTGCAGTCGGGCCGCGGCCTGCTCGACCCGGGCCGGTCCGGAGGGTTCCTCACCGAGGTGGTCGAGCAGTCGGCTCATCCGCCGGGCGAGGTCGGTGATCGCGTCGCCGGCCGGGCCGACCCAGACGGGCGGTGCCAGGAGCAGGTTGACCAACAGGCCGACCACCGCGCCGATGATCGTCTCCAGGACCCGGTCCCAGGCGGTGTCCGTGACCTGGGTGACGCCGAGGACGAGCATGGCGCTGATCGCGACCTCGGGCACGAACTCGTCCACGCGCACCAGGTGGCCCACGACCAGCGAGGCGAGGATCAGCAGGCCCAGGCTCCACCAGGTCAGACCCACCAGCGCGCTGAACCCGATCGCGATCAGCACGCCGACGACCACCGAGTTCACCCGGCGGATGCTGGTGGTGAGGGTGGAGTACAGGGTGACCTGGACGACGAGCAGGGCGGTCAGTGGCGCGGTCAGTGGCAGCGGCTCGCTGCTCAGGCGGAGCGCGACGACGTAGCTGATCACGGCCGCGGCCGTGGAACGCAGGGCTTGGACGGCGACCGGCTCACGGCGGCGGCGTGCGACACGGGTGGCGAGGTTGGTGATCGTTTCCGGCATGCGGGGCGCCTTCCCGCTGCTGGACCGGATGACGCATGGCGTGGCCGCCGGGGCCCGATCGGCCGAGGATGGGCCGTAGGAGGAGGTCACCCCGGCCGTTCGCGGGTAGACGGTGGATGTCCGGGCAGTACCTGTCGACGAGAACCGCGAGCGCGAGGGAGAAACAGCCATGAAGGGTACGGAGGACAGGCGTGAGAAGTCGGGAGAGGGCCGTGCGGAGCAGGCGCAGGACCATCCCGGTCCGGACCCGGTGCACCCCGAGGCCAGCAAGCGGGTCGAGGGCAAGAGCCCGGAGGAACTGAGGCGGCGGCAGGAGCGGAAGACGACCCGAACGAGCGACGACGACGCGGAGTAACGACCGCGGGGCCGGTGACCAGGGGCCAGAGCAGGGGCCCGGAGGCGCGGAGCACCTTGCCGGAGGCCGGGGAGCTACGGCGGGGTGCTACGCGCCCTCGTCGTAGGTCCCCGCCTCGATCTCCAGGGCGAGTTCCTGGAGGACCCCGATCGAGGAGATGTCCGTCCGCCCGCTGTCGTGCACCATCGCGAGGCTGGTGAACGCCAGGCTGAAGCCCGAGACCATGGTGTGCAGGGCCGGCCCGAGCGCCTCCGCCACGAGGGCGGCCACCTGCTGGGGAGAGGCGTCGGCCGGCACCCTGATCGACGGCAGCATCTCGTTCAGGAGCAGAGTGGCCACGCCGGCCGTCGGCTCCGGGCCGACGCCGCCCTCCTCGCCTTCGCCGCTCTCGTCGATCTCCCCCGCCTCGGCCGCCCGGCGGATGTCCTGGGCGTCGGTGAGGATGCCGATCACTCGCTTGAGTACCTCTGCGCGTTCCATCTGCGGAGCGTAGCCCCGAGCCCCGGACCGGCGCCGGGGTTCGCCCTCACCAGGCCCCCTCCCGGGCGCTCCTCACGGGGAGTCAGCCCGGATCGGGGTACGCACGTGTAGCCGCTGCGCCACCGGGCAGGCGCGCCGTGACGGACACGGATCGATGGAGGAGCTGTTTCACACATGACTGAGAACGTCTGGGCCTACCACGTCACCGTCGACCGCATCACGGACGTGGACCTGTCCGGTTACAAGGTGGAGGCTGCCGACGGCAGCATCGGAAAGGTCGACAAACACTCCGACGAGGCGGGATCGGCCTATCTGGTCGTGGACACCGGCCCATGGATCTTCGGCAAGGAGGTCCTCCTCCCGGCCGGTACCGTCACCGGTATCGACGTGGAGGAGAAGCGGATCCGGGTCGGACTGACCAGGGAACAGGTCAAGGACGCACCGGAGTTCATCCGGGACCAGCACCTGGAGAGCACCGACTACCGGCAGCTGCTCGGCGGTTACTACGGAATCATCCCGCCGCGCTGGCTGTGATCCACGGCCGGAACCGGCACATACTGGGCATATGACCAGGACGAGGGACACGACGGTCCAGCGGATCAGGCGGCACGCCGGTGAGGCGGTCTTCCTGCGCGTCGCCGGGCCGGACGGGGCCCGGAACCGGGCGCGGATCCACACGACGCCCGGACCTCGGTGGTTCGCCCCGGATCGGCCGGTACGGCGGGTGCACGGGGACGCGTCGATGTTCGTCGGCGGGCTGGCCGCCCTGCTGCTGCAGTCCCTGCACCCGTTGGCGATGGCCGCCGTCGCGGCGCACTCGGGGTACCGGGGTGACCCGTGGGGGCGACTGCACCGCACGAGCACCTTCCTCGCCGTCACCACGTTCGGTACGAGTTCCGACGCCGAGGCGGCGGTGGCCCTGGTACGGGAGGTGCACGCGCGCGTCCGCGGGCGTACGGCCGATGGCGTCCCGTACCGGGCCGACGATCCGGAGCTGTTGACCTGGGTGCACATCGCCGAGGCGGACTGCTTCCTACGGGCCCACCAGCGGTACGGCAGACGCCCGTTGGACTCCGCCGGCTGCGACGCGTACCTGGCCGACACGGGGCGCGTGGCCCGCGCGCTGGGGGCGGACCGGCCTCCGGAGAGCCGGCGCGAGCTGGCTCTCCGGATGGCACGCTACCGGCCCGACCTCCGGCCGACGGCGGCCTCCCGGGACACCGCCCGGTTCCTGCTGACCGATCCCCCGCTACCGGGGGCCGCCCGGTTGCCGTACGCGCTGCTGGCGGCGGCGGCCGTGGACCTGCTGCCGCCCTGGGCGAGGTCGGTCGTGGCCGAGGACGCGCCCACGGCCGTCCGGATGCCACCCCTTGCCGCGCGCGCCGGCGGGCACGCCGTGACTCGGGCGATCCGCTGGGCACTGCCCCCCGCTCCCCCGGCTCCCCGGCCGGACTGACGGTGGACCCTCAGTACTCCTCGTCCGGGTAGCCCCAATCGATCTTCGGCTCGGCCCCCGCCGCCACCTCGGCGACCGTCGCCGCGAAGACCCCCTCGAAGTGCGGTCGCCACAGGTAGAAGCGCGAGACGCAGAGCGGGATGTCGGATTCCCCGGAAACGAAGTACGTGCCGTCGTCGCCCACCGCCACGCCGATGGTGACCTGGGCGGCTATGTGCTCCTCGTACATCAGCCGCTGCAGGGCCCGGACGATCGCCCAGGCCTGCGGCTCGTCCGCGACCGTGGTGACGGTGAAGGCAAGATCGATGTTCACTGACATGGCGGAAGGATAGGCGGGGCCACCGACAGCGGCGGCCCGCAGGCCACGGGCACGGGCCTCGGACCACGGGCCACGGGCCACGGGCCACGGGCCACGGGCCACGGGCCACCGACTACGGTCGGGTGGCCGTCACCAGGTAGTAGTCCAGGAGTTGTTGCTCCCAGGCGGCCAGGAAGTTCCGGGGCCAGGTGCCCGGCGCCCAGAGCCGGGCGAGCCAGCGGTCCCACCCCGGCCAGACCTGCGGACCGATCGAGGCGACCCGCACATCGGCGAAACCGGCTTCGGCGAGGGCATCGGTGAGCCGGGACACCGGCCGCGCGATGTCCAGGCCACTGGCGAACGAGTCGAGCAGCCCCGCGAGCCGCGTTCCGGGCTCGGACGCACCCTCCACGGTGAAGAAGCTGGTCACCGCCACCCGCCCGCCCGGGCCCAGCACTCTCGCCGCCTCCCGGGCGAACGCGGTCAGGTCCGGGAAGTGCTGCGCCGCCTCGACGCTGTAGAGACAGTCGAACTCCGCGTCGCCGAGCGGCAGGTCCTCCGCGGCCCCGAGCGCGAAGGCCAGCCGGTGCGGCTGCGCCGTGAGGAGCGGGGAGTTGGCTTCGCGGGCCCGCCGGAGCTGCTGGGGGTGGATGTCCACCCCGGTGACGGTCGTGGGTCCGTACTCCTCCAGCGCGAGCGCGCACCCGAGGCCGAGACCGCAGCCGACCTCGACGGCCCTGCCGCCCCGGGGGGCCGCGGCGTCGAGCACATGCCGGTAGAGGTCCTGCTCACTGCGGATCCGGTCGCCCTGGGACAGCGGCTGCCCGAGGTCGACCGCCTTCCAGTAGCCGAAGTTGATGAAGCCTCCGGCGAAGACCGGAACGGCGCTGAGATCGGCCGGTCCGTACGTCTCCCACACCTCGGGCCGTACGACCGGGGACGGCCGCTCCGTGGGGTCGTCCGACGACAACACCCCACCACCTCCTCGTGACGGGGGCGTTCTGCCCCGCGACCCTCAGTGTGGCGGGCGAACCCCTGGTCGCGACAGTGGACCTCGTCAGGAGACCTCATCCATACGGATTGTTCGTTGTTTACCGAAATCATGGGGCATCCTGGACGTATGAACGAGACGCATCCCGGACCGGCGTCCACGGGCGGAGCGGCCCCCGCGGCGCTGCTGGCCGCCTTCGCCGCCGCCCTGGCCGACGAGACGCGGGCCGCGATCTGCATGACGCTGCTGGAGGGGCGCGCCTGGACCGCGGGCGAGTTGGCCCGCATCACCTCGGTGGCGCCCTCCACCATCAGCGGCCATCTGACCCGGCTGCTCGACGCGGGTATCTGCGTGACCGAGCGACAGGGCCGCCACAGCTATGTGCGCATCGCCGACGGCGCGACCGCCCGCCTGCTCGACGAACTCGCCTCGCACGCCGTGCCGGACCGGGACGCGGCGCACGCCGTGCCCGTGGTCGCCGCGCCGGACCCGCTGGCCCGTGCCCGGACCTGCTACGACCACTTCGCCGGGCGGCTCGGCATGGCGGTGACCGACGCGATGGAGCAGCGCGGGTTGCTGCGCACGGAGGGCGTGTTCGAGCTCACGGAAGCCGGCCGCGCCTGGTGCGCCGACGCCGGGATCGGCCTGGCCGGCGAGGGGCGCAGGCCGCTGGCGAGCTCCTGCCTGGACTGGACCGAGCGACGCCGCCACCTGGGCGGCCTCGCCGGGGCGCGCCTGTGCGCACGGGCGGTCGAGCAGAGGTGGGTGGTGCGCCCGGCGGGCGGCGGGCGAGCGCTGGAGGTGACCGATGCCGGCGAGCGGGCCTTCGGTGATCTGCTGGGCCTCGGGGCGGCGGCGTGGAGCTGAGGTGGAGTTCCCGGCACACGAAGAGGCTTTAATTCGGTCGACACCGAAATGTTGGGCTCGTAAGGTGGGCTCATGACGTTCCGCTCGCGTTCGATCCCGCCCGGCGTCCTCACCGTCGGCGCCGTCACCTTCACGGTGTTCGCCTGGGCTTCCGCCTTCGTCTCCATCCGCAGCGCGGGGGCCGCGTACTCGCCCGGCGCCCTGGCTCTCGGCCGACTGCTGGCGGCCTCCCTGGTCCTCGTGGTGCTGCTCCTGATCAGCCGGCAAGGCCTGCCGCCCCGCGAGGCCTGGCGCGGGATCCTGGTGTCCGGTGTCGTGTGGTTCTGCGGCTACACGATCGTCCTGAACTGGGGTGAACGTCTGGTCGACGCGGGCACCGCCTCGCTGCTCGTGAACATCGGGCCCATCCTCATGGCGCTCCTCGCGGCCCGTCTCCTCGGCGAGGCGCTGCCCTCACGGCTCCTGGTCGGCATGGCCGTCTCCTTCGCCGGAGCGGTGGTGGTGGGTCTGTCCATGTCGTCCGGGGACGGCGGCTCCACCTCGGTGCTCGGGGTCGTGCTCTGCCTGCTCGCGGCGGTGGCGTACGCGACCGGCGTCATCGCCCAGAAGCCCGCGCTCTCCTACGGCACCCCCTTGCAGGTCACCACCTTCGCCTGCCTGACGGGGACCGTGGCCTGCCTGCCCTTCACGGGCCGACTGATCGCGGAACTGCCCGAGGCGCCGACGTCCGCGACCCTGAACATGGTCTACCTGGGTGTGGTCCCGACCGCCCTCGCCTTCACCACCTGGACCTACGCCCTGGCGCGCATGCCCGCCGGGAAGCTGGGGGCGACCACGTACGCCGTCCCGGCCATCGTCGTGCTGCTGAGCTGGGCCCTCCTGGGCGAGGTACCGGCCTGGCTGACCCTCCTTGGTGGAGCGCTCTGCCTGGCCGGAGTGGCGGTCTCCCGCTACACGCCGCGCGCGCGTCGCGCTCCCACCGAGGACAGCCCGCTCGGCGCCGGTCGGACCTGACCGCGCCCTTCCCCTCCCGACCCTCCCCCTCCCCGTCGCTGTCCGTGTCCCCGTCTCCCCCTTCTCCGTCACCACCGCTATCGCACCTCTCACGAAAGGCATCCCTCCATGCGGATCCTCACGGTCGGCGCCGGCGCCGTCGGCGGCTTCTTCGGCGCGCGGCTCGCGACAGCGGGTCAGGACGTCTCCTTCCTGGTGCGACCGGCCCGCGCGAAGGCCCTCTCGGCCCGTGGCCTGCGCGTGTCGGGCCAGGGGGAGGAGCTCGTCCTCACGCCGGATCTGGTGGCGGCCGGCGCCGTGGGCGGACCGTACGACCTGGTCCTGCTCTCCGTGAAGGCGACCGCCCTGCACACGGCCCTGGCGGACATCGAACCCGCCGTCGGCCCGGACACCGCGGTCGTACCCCTGCTCAACGGGATCGCCCACCTCGACACGCTCCGCGCGCGCCTCGGGGTCGGAGCGGTCCTCGGCGGCGTGGCGAAGGTGGTCACCACCTTGAACGACGACGGCGACATCCTCCGTATGGCTCCGCCCGCCGTCATCCTGACCGGCGAGCTCGACGCGCGCCCGTCGGCCCGGGTGGATGCGATCCGCGGTGTGCTCGCCGAGGCCGGCATCGACTCGCCGGCGACCGAGGACATCGTCGCGGCCATGTGGCACAAGTGGGCCTTCATCTCCACACTCGTCGCCCTGACCTGCTTGATGCGCGGCACGGTCGGCGAGGTGAACGCCGTTCCGGGCGGGGCGGCCCTGGCCGCGGCGCTGGTCTCCGAGACCACGGCGGTGGCGGAGGCCGCGGGCCACCCGATGACCGCGGCGGAGCTCGCCTTCACCACGTCGACCGTCACGACCCCGGGCTCCCCCCTCACCCCCTCCCTGTACCGCGACCTGGTCGCCGGAGCACCGACGGAGGCCGAGCACGTCCTGACCGACCTCACCGTCCGCGCCCGCGCGCTGGGCGTGGCCACTCCCCTGCTGGATCTCGCCGCCCTCCAACTTCGGGTCCACGAACATCGACTCGGCGCCGGACGCCCCTGAGGCTCCGGGACCGCTTCGCGCGGCCCCGCCGTGCGCGGCCCCGTACGCGCTCACCCGGATGCCCGGAGCATTGGGCATCCGGGCCGCCGGGCCTTTGACTGAGAGCTCCAAGGTCCGGAACACCCGTGGAGGCATGGTGACGGCGGTCGCGTGGATGCGTGGTGCGGCAGGTGCGGTGGTGCTGTCGGTGGTGGCGTACGGTGCCGCGGGCTGTTCCGACGGTGACGGCACCCCGTCCGACGCCGTGTCGAGTGCCGCGTCGGCGGTGAGGTCCGCGGGCGAGGCCGTGTCGTCGGCCGCCGCCGAGGCCGCGGAGGCCGCCGAGTCGGCGGCTGCCGTGGCGAAGGACAAGCTCGCCGAGGTGAAGGACGGGGTCGATGCCAAGGACCAGGTGTCCTTGGGTGCGGTGGCCACCGACGGCGACGGGTACACGACGGTCCCCGTGACGGCGCGGAACACCGACGACGCGACGAAGTCCTTCGCGGTACAGGTGGAGTTCAAGGACGAGAGCGGCAAGCTCGTCGACACCGTGGTCGTGACGATCACGGACGTCGCCGGGAAGGGCACGGGACAGGGAACGGCCCGCAGTACCCACAAACTGTCGGGCACGGTGTCGGCCGTGACCGGTACGGCCCTGCGCTACTGAGCGGGGCCGTCCACGGGTGACGCTCCGGGCCGGGTCCCCGGGGCGCAGTCCGGGCACCACCCTCGGTAGGTGACCTCGGCCCCGGAGACCGTGAATCCGAACCGCTCCCGCTCCGGGAGGTCGGCGAGGGGGTCTCCGGTGGGGTGGACGTCGCGGATGAGGCCGCAGCCGGAGCACACCAGGTGCTGGTGCGGGTCGTGCACGTTGGGGTCGTAGCGCTTCGCCCGGCCGTGGGCGGAGACCTCCGCGACCTCGCCGAGCAGGACCAGTTCGGCAAGGGTGTTGTACACGGTGGCCCGGGAGATCTCGGGCAGCCGCAGCGCGGCGCGGGCGTGCACCTCGTCGGCCGTGAGATGGACGTGCTCGCCGTCGAGGACCTCCGCGACGACGCGTCGCTGGGAGGTCATGCGCCGACTGTGCGCGCGTAGTCGCTGCAGCAGGTCGCTCATGTCGGTTTCACCTGTCCGGGCTCCGTGGGACGGGGGTACGTGCGGGAATCCGTGGCACCCGCGGTGCCCGTTCCGTATCCGCCGGGCCACCCTACAATCGCGCCGCCGGTTTCCCGGTCGGCCGGCACATCGAGGTGATCACATGAATTCACCCATTGGGCCGAGCCGGAACGACTCTGGGCTTCGACCGCCGGTTACGCGGTGACGCCCTGCGTGTTTCTCGTGGCTGTGCGGTCCGGTGTGCGCGACCATACGGACGCCGAGTCGCAGTGCCCGACCCTACGTGAAATGGCGGACGGCGTCGTGAACGAACGGCCGGCAGATGGAAACACCGCGACAGGAAGAAGGACGGACGTGTCCGGCAGCGAAAGCGAGAACCCGGCAATCCCCTCCCCGGCCCCTACGCCGGCTCCGCCCAGGACGAACCGGGACTGGTGGCCGAACCAGTTGGACCTCCAGGTCCTCCACCAACACTCGCCCCGGTCCAATCCCATGGACGAGGACTACGACTACGCGGCAGAGTTCGCGACCCTGGACGTCGACGCGCTGAAGCGGGACGTCTTCGAGGTGATGACGGCCTCGCAGGACTGGTGGCCCGCCGACTACGGGCACTACGGGCCGCTGTTCATCCGGATGAGCTGGCACGCCGCGGGCACGTACCGCATCGAGGACGGCCGGGGTGGCGGCGGCTCCGGCGCCCAGCGTTTCGCCCCGCTCAACAGTTGGCCGGACAACGCGAGCCTCGACAAGGCGCGCCGCCTGCTCTGGCCGGTCAAGCAGAAGTACGGGCGGAAGATCTCCTGGGCCGACCTGCTGGTCTTCGCCGGTAACTGCGCCATGGAATCGATGGGGTTCAAGACGTTCGGATTCGGATTCGGGCGGGAGGACATCTGGGAGCCGGAGGAAATCTTCTGGGGTCCCGAGGACACGTGGCTCGGAGATGAGCGCTACAGCGGCGACAGGCAACTCTCCGGTCCTTTCGGCGCCGTACAGATGGGCCTGATCTACGTCAATCCGGAAGGGCCCAACGGAAATCCGGATCCGATCGCCGCCGCCCGGGACATTCGCGAGACGTTCAAGCGCATGGCGATGAACGACGAGGAGACGGCCGCACTCATCATCGGCGGCCACACCTTCGGGAAGTGCCACGGCGCGGTCGACCCCGAGTACATCGGCGCGGAACCCGAGGGCTGCCCGATCGAGCAGCAGGGCATCGGCTGGCGGAACACCTACGGCAGCGGCTCGGGCGTCGACACGCTCACGAGCGGGCTGGAGGGGGCGTGGACCACGGAGCCGACGAAGTGGGACAACGGCTACCTGGACAACCTGTTCCGGTACGACTGGGAGCTGACGAGGAGCCCGGCCGGCGCCCAGCAGTGGACTCCCACGGATCCGTCGGCCCAGGGCACGGTGCCTGACGCGCATGATCCGTCGAAGCGGCACGCGCCCATGATGCTGACGACGGACCTCTCCCTGAAGCTCGATCCCGTCTACGGACCGATCGCCAAGGGCTTCCACGAGAACCCGGACCGACTGGCGGACGCCTTCGCCAAGGCCTGGTACAAGCTTCTGCACCGCGACATGGGGCCGCTCTCCCGCTATCTCGGCCCGTGGATCGCCGAGCCCCAGCTCTGGCAGGACCCCGTCCCCGAGGCCGATCACCCGCTGATCGGGGCCGCGGAGATCGCCACCCTCAAGGACTCGATCCTCGCCTCCGGGCTGTCCGTCTCCCAACTGGTCACCACCGCGTGGGCGTCGGCGGCCAGCTTCCGTGGCACCGACAAGCGTGGTGGGGCCAACGGGGCACGGCTGCGGCTCGCGCCCCAGAAGGACTGGGAGGTGAACGACGTACCCGAGGTGACCGACACGGTGCGGGCCCTCGACCGGATCCGGCAGGAGTTCAACGACTCCCAGGGCGGCGGGGCCCAGGTGTCCCTCGCCGACCTGATCGTCCTGGGCGGGTGCGCGGCCGTCGAGCGGGCGGCGAAGAGCGGCGGGCACGACATCACGGTGCCCTTCGTGCCGGGGCGCACCGACGCCTCGCAGGAGCAGACCGATGTGGACTCGTTCGCCGTGCTGGAGCCGCGGGCGGACGGGTTCCGCGGCTACCTCCGGGCGGGCGAGAAGCTGTCGCCGGAGACCCTCCTGCTGGACCGGGCCAACCTCTTGACCCTCACCGCGCCCGAGATGACGGTCCTGATCGGTGGCATGCGGGCGCTGAACACCGGCCTCGGGCGTTCGCCGCACGGAGTCCTCACCGACCGGCCGGAGACGCTGACCAACGACTTCTTCGTCAACCTGCTGGACATGGGGACGGAGTGGAAGCCGTCGGCCTCCGACGAGAACGTCTTCGAGGGCCGGGACCGGGCGACGGGTCAGGCCAGGTGGACCGCGACCGCCGTCGACCTCGTCTTCGGTTCGCATTCCCAACTGCGGGCCGTCTCCGAGGTCTACGCGTCCGAGGACGCGGGCGGCAAGTTCGCGCGTGACTTCGTGACCGCCTGGGACAAGGTGATGAACCTCGATCGCTTCGACCTCGCCTGAGTCGCGGGTCCCGGGCGGCCGCCTCCCGTCGGCCGCCCGGGACCTCCTCCCACCTCGTTCGGGCCCGCGGGCGCGTCGTCGTACCGAGTGCGGGCAAGGGAGGAACACGAGGCGAAGGCTCCTGCGTAAGCGCGTAAGCGCCGCAGCGGACACAGGGAGACGTCATGGCACACGATGACCCGACCGGTCGGGACGAGACCGCGGAAGAGCGGGCGGACCGGCAGTGGCAGGAACTCATCCAGGAGATCCGCGTCGCGCAGACGGGCGTGCAGATCCTCTTCGGATTCCTGCTCACCGTCGCCTTCACCCCGCACTTCCAGGGTCTGCCGCAGACCGACAAGGTGATCTACATCGTGACCGTGGTGCTGGGCGCCCTGGCGACGGGGGCGTTGATCGGGCCCGTCTCGTTCCACCGCATCGTCTCGGGCCGCCGGCTCAAACCCGAGGCGGTCGCGTGGGCCTCGCGTCTGACCTTCACCGGTCTGATCCTGCTCCTGGCCACGTGCACGTCCGCCCTCCTGCTGGTGCTGCGGGTGGCGACGCACAACACCGTCGTACCGTGGCTGGTCGCGGGCGTGCTGGCCTGGTACCTCCTGTGCTGGTTCGTCCTCCCGATCTGGGCGCGCGTGCGCTACACCGCGGTGGAGTGACATGTGCCGAGGTCCCGCACCCGGTTCGGGTGCGGGACCTCGGCAGGTCGTGCTGGGCGCGTCGTCGCTGCGCGTCCGGCTACCAGTAGTGGCGGCGGCCGCCGACCGCGTGACCGACCGAGCCCAGGACCCACAACACCGCACCCACGACGAGCAGGATGATTCCGAGGGTCCAGAGAATGGAAACTCCGGTCAGGAATCCGATGAGCAGGAGAATCAGCCCGACAGCAATCATGGCGTCCTCGTCGTCTTTCTCGTGGAGGGAGCTCGGCGGAGCAGTTCGGTCCGCCGAGGCGCTTCAGATGCCGTGTATCCCGGATTCCCGTTTCTAACAGCGTTGCGGCGACCGATTCGGCGGCGCGTATCCGACCGCCCCGTACGGCTCAGCGAGAGGTCGAGGGGTCCGCGCCGTCGTGGGGGCGGGCGAACGGACTGCTGTCGAGACGCGCGAGCAGATCGGCGGGATGCCGGTAGACGGCCCGCGCCCCGGCCTCTTCGAGGTCTCTGCGGGGGATCCCGCCACAGAGCAGGCCGACGCACGTGACGTCGGCCCGGGTGGCCGCCTCCATGTCCCAGACGGTGTCGCCGACGAACACGGCGTCGCGGGCCGTGGCGTCGGCGAGGCCGAGGGCGTGGTGCACCGGGTCGGGTGCCGGCTTGCCCTCGTCGACGTCGTCGGAGCTGGCCGTCGCCGTGATGGCGTCGTCGGCGCCGATGGCCCCGCGCAGCGCTTCGAGCTCGGAGTCCTTCGCCGAGGTCACGAGCACGACCCGCCAACCCCGTCGGTCCAACTCGCGGAGCAGTTCGGCCGCCGCCTCGAACGGGGGCAGTCGGTCGAAGTACGTGCCGTAGAGGGTGGAGTGCGCGTCAGTGAGGGCGTCGTCCTCGTTCGTGTCCCGCTCGGCCCCCAGCAGATGGCTCAGCAGATCCTCACCCGGCAGCCCGATGGCACGGTGGACCTCGTGCATGGCGACGTCGTGGCCGGCTTGCCGCAAGGCCTCCCACCAGCAGACGACGTGCAGGTGATTGGTGTCGACGAGGGTGCCGTCGACATCGAACAGCGCGGCACGGTTCATCTACGCCTCCTGCGGGGATCGGGAGCCGCCGGGCACCCGCCCGGCCGCCGTGCGTCGATCGGGAACATATCGATCGGGAACATATCGGGCGCCTACCCGCTGCCCGTCACCGCACGCCCCGTGAGCAGGCGGCCGTGATGGATTCCCGGAGAGGGGAGACCTACGGTGGGAGCAGCAACTGGAGCGGCCATGCTCGTGACACCACCCCCGGCCCACCGCTCCCCGGCGCCATGAGCGGGTCGGGAGAGCCGGGCCGGAGATCGCCCGTCGAACGGATACGCAGCGCGATCCGGCGCGGGCGGGCCGGACGCCGCTGGGGGCGCGTGCGGGAGGTCGAGCTGTGGCAGCGCGCCCTGGGGTTCGCGGCGCTCGGGTTCCTCACGCTGGTGCCGCTGCTGGTCGTCGTGTCCGCGGCGGACACCGCGACCGGGCAGGGGTTCGCCCAGTGGCTGGGGGACGGGCTCGGCGTGTCGCCGGCCGCCAAGACGGAGATCGACCGGCTCTTCGCCCTTCCCGGCCAGGCCTGGCGGACCACCACGGCCTTCGGTCTGGCCGTGCTCGCCGTGTTCGGGCTGTCCTTCGGAACCATGCTGCAGAGCGGCTACGAGAAGATCTGGGACCTGCCTCCCGGCCGCTGGTGGGCGGGGTGGCGGCACGTGCTGTGGCTCGGTGTCCTGGTCGGCGTCCTGTACCTGTCCGCGATCACACCGCCGTGGCGCGAGTCTCCCGTCCGTGGCCTGATCGCGGTCGCGATCGGTACGGTCTTCTTCTGGTGGTCCCAGTGGCTGCTGCTCGGCAGCCGGGTCGCGTGGACGGCGCTCCTTCCGGGGGCGCTCGCCACGATGTTGGGGCTGCTCGGCCTGCGGGTGTTCTCCCGGCTCGTCTTCTCCCCGTTGATCGCCTCCAACGCCGTCACGTACGGCCCCTTCGGGACCGTCCTCGTCATCCAGACCTGGCTGGTCGGGGTGGGTGTGGTCATCTTCGGGGGCGCCCTCACCGGCCGGATGCTCTACGACGAGCTGCCGCACCGCGCGCCACCGGTGCGCCCCGGCGGCTGACACGAGCGGATCCGCGGGCCTCCTCCTAGGCGAGGGCGGGAAGGACCTTCTCCCGGTAGTTCTCGAAGAAGGCCCGGTTGTCCGGTCCGATCTGCCCGACGTAGACCTCGTCGAAGCCCGCGTCCACGTAGGCGCGTACCGCCGCGATGTGCTCTTCGACGTCGTCGCCGCAGGTCACGTTCTCGGCGATCTGCCGGCGTGTGACCAGTTCAGCGGCCTGTTCGAAGTGGGCCGGTGTGGACAGTACCTGGCAGAGCTCACCGGGCAGGTGCTCGGTCGGCCACAGCCGGTGCACGGTGTCGACGGCCTGGTCGCGGTCCTCGCCCCAGCAGACCTTCACTCCGCCGACCACCGGCTTCCCCGCTCCCCCGGCCTCCCGGAAGGCATCGATCACCTCATGGTCCGGGCTCATGACCACGAGCCCGTCCCCGACCCTGCCGGCGAGTTCGGCGGCCCTTGGGCCGAAGCCGGACACGTGGATGAGCGGCGGGGTGTCGGGGACGGTGTAGAGCCGGGCGTTCTCGACCGTGTAGTGCGTGCCCTGGTGACTGACGAGGTCGCCCGTGAAGAGCTTGCGCATCACCTCGACGGCCTCTTCGAGCATGTCGGCCCGTTCGGCGAACCTCGGCCAGCGGTCGCCGTGGATGTGCTCGTTGAGGGCCTCGCCCGTTCCGACGCCCAGGGTGAAGCGGCCGTCGAGGAGGACGCTCGACGTGGCTGCCGCCTGTGCGGTCACGGCGGGGTGCAGGCGCACCGTCGGGCAGGTGACCAGGGTGATGACCGGCAGGTTCACCGCCTGCGACAGCGCGCCGATCATGGACCAGACGAAGGGGCTGTTGCCCTGGGCGTCGTTCCAGGGATGGAAGTGGTCGGAGATCGCGAGGCGGGTGAAGCCCGCGTCGGCGGCCCGGCGGGCCTGTTCCAGAAGCTGCGTCGGGGTGAACTCTTCGGAGGCGAGGAAGTAGCCGAACGCGGTCATGGGACACGCTCCTAAGAGATTGCTGGTGCGGGTGCGGATAGGGCACGCACGGGTCTCCCTCGCGGTTACCCACGCCCGGGCCGCGTATCGACCGGCCGCGCACCAAATGCGGCTTACGTGAGTGATCGATCGATTGGGGTCGCCCGGGACCGGGTAACCGATCCAGGAAGCGCGCACCTGACGGGTCCGCGCTACCGGAGAGGAGAGGTGGTGTCATGCACTCGTTCGCCCTACCGCTGATCCCCACGGAGGAAGGCAGACTGCTGATCCCGGCGGAACAGGTGACGGCCCTGCTGCGGGGGCTGGCCTCCGATTGGGAGAGCGCGGCGGAGCTGGACTCCGCGGAAGCCGACGCCGAGACGGTCCGGGCCCTGACGGAGGCCCTCACCCAGCTCGCCGACCAGATCGACGCGGAGTGCATCGCCTGCGCCTCGCCGCCGACCCAGGGCGGATGACCGCGAGCGCGACGGACGCGGCGGAGGCGATGGCCCGTCGGGTGGTGAGCGAGTACGGGGTGACCTACGCGCACGAGGCGGGTATCCGGCTGCGTGACACCCCGGCGCCGTTGTACCGGCTGCTGGTGCTGTGTGTCCTGCTGTCGGTGCCGATCCGTGCGCCGACCGCGGTCGCGGCGGCCCGCGAGCTCTTCGAGGCCCGACTCCGGACCCCCCGGCGGATGGCGGACTCGCGGTGGCAGGAGCGCGTCGACGCGCTCGGGCGGGCGCACTACCGCCGGTACGACGAGAGTACGGCCACCGCCCTGGGTGACGGGGCCCGGCTCCTGCTCGGTCGCTGGAAGGGCGACCTGCGCAGACTGCGGGACGAGGCCGACGGAGAGCCGGCCCGCGTACGGGAACTCCTCCAGGAAGTGCCGAGGATCGGGCCGACGGGCGCCGACATCTTCTGCCGCGAGGTCCAGGACGTTTGGCCGCGGCTACGTCCCTTCGCCGACGCGCGCGTCCGCGAGGTGGCCGGGAGCCTCGGCCTCCCCAGGACGCCGCGGGCTCTCGCCGCACTCGTCCCCTCAGGGGACTTCGTCCGGCTCGCCGACGGTCTGGTCCGCGTGAGCCTGTCCCCCGACGCCGCCGCGCGCCTCCTCACCTGAGCGTCACGCGTCGCCCTCGGAGTTCTCGTCGGGCTCCTCCACGATGTGCATGGCCGCCTCCTCCGCCGAGGCCGCCCCACCGCTGATACCCACCTCGTGGGCGACCACGGAGATGTGACGCGAGGGTCCGGTCTCGTCCGCGGGGGCCAGCCGTCCGGCCCGTACGGGACCGGATTGTGGGACTTCGTCGCTCTCGTCGGCGAACTCGTTCCACGTCGCCTCGTCGCCGTCGGGCTCGGGCACCTCGCGGGCGAGTCGCTGGTCGAGGGTCTCGCCCGTGTGCCGCCCCTCGGCGGTGGTGGCGGGATCGTTGACGGCGTAGGGCCGCTCGGGCGGTGAGTAACCGGTGTCGAGGGTCTCGTCGAGGGTGGGCTCGTCCAGGGCGTTGTCCATGTCGGGCGACGCCTGGGCCGGGTCGTCCCCTTCGTGCGGTTGGTAGACCTCGTCGCCGTGCGACTCGATGCTGCTCATGGGGTCTCCTCGGGTCACAGGTCCAGCACGACGGCGTAGACGAGGAAGAAGAGGGCGAAGATCACCGCCACGACGACGATGATCGCGAGCGGACCGGCGGCCCATCCTTTGCTGAGCGGCCGGTACGGCCCGGCGCCGGTGCCGGTACTGGATTCGCCCGGCGGCGTCTCCCCCGGAGGCACACCACCGCCCGGTTCGAGTCCTGGGGTGACACGGGGATCGGGGTCCGGATTACTTTCCGGTGCATTTCTGGTCATATGTGATCCCTCCCCTTGATCGGCGCCCTCATACCTGTCCGGCGGATCTCGTCTGCTCCGCACCCCGACCCACCCTCGTCACACTGTGTGACAGGGGCTCTACGCCGGCCGCGCCCCCGGAGTCGAGCCGCGAGGGCCCTCGGGGGCAGCGCGCGTAGCACCTCGGAGACGGGGTAGCCGCGCCACGACAGGACAGCGCGTCAGCGATGGGGCCGCGGTGGGCATTTCGACCCTCGGGGCGCCTCAGGACCAGGGGGGCAATCCGTGAGTACGTCAACACCACAGCGGGCATGCGTCGATGACCCGGTGAGCCTGCTGGTGTCCCGGGCGTCGCGGCGGCTCTCGGAGCCGGTTCGGGAGCGAACGCCGCTCGCCCGGGCGGAGTTGACGCGGCCGGGCAGGCGGTTCACGATCGGGGGCCGGCCTCCCGATGGCCCCGACCTCCTCGGCCTGATGGCGGCCCAGACCCTGGCGGCGACGGCGGTCGCCGCGCTGGCTCTCACCCTGCCCGTGTGGCTCTCGGCCCTGATCCTCACCTCGGCTCCGGCCCTGGCCGCAGCCGGGTCGGTGAGGGCCGGCGTCAAACGCGCCGCGAAGGCCGGAACACCCGCGCCGGAGCGCACCTACCACAGCCTCGCGGCGGACCGCTGAGCAGCGACCGGCCCCACGGACCTGGAGAACCGCGCGACCGGATCGAGCGCACCCGTGACGACCTCGGCCGGACCGTCGACACATCGACGGAGGCCGACAGGACAGCCCGAACGAAGGAGAGGACCACAGCCATGAAGGAAGAAGCCGCGAAGAAGGCAGCGCAGTTGACCGACCAGATCCGCGAGACGGCCGAACACGCAGCGCAGTTGGTGAAGGACAGGACGCCGAGCCCTGTCCTGGACAAGGCGGCCCAGGCCGCCGCGCAGGTCCGCGAGACCACGACCCGGGCCGGGCACCTCGCCTCCGAGAAGGCCCCCGGGCCGCTTCTGAACCAGGCCGCCCGGGCCGCGACGGCGGCCCGGGCCAACCGCACCACGCTGCTCACCGTCGGCGCCGTGGTGGTCGTGTTCGCGCTGATACGCCGCGGCCGGGGCCGCCGCCACTGACCGCGGTCGCCACGCCCTGCCCCGCGCCGGGCCCCGTACCCGAACAGGGGGTACGGGGCCCGGCGCGCGCGGTCCCGGGGCTCGGGTGCGGCCGAACCCGGCGGTCGAAGGGTGGCGGCGTGGCGCGGCGGAGGCGGCCGCCCGAACGTGCCGCCTCCGCTCCGGGCCTGTCCACGCGCGCCCGTGGAGCGCGAGGAACACGAGCGGCCGGTAGCTGTCAGTAGTAGTGGTTACGGCCGCCCACGGCGTGGCCCACGGATCCCAGGATCCAGAGGATGACCCCGACGACGACCAGGATCAGGCCGATCGTCCAGAGGATCGATATCCCCAGGAGGAAACCGACTACCAGGAGGATGACGCCGAGAATGATCATTTTTCTTACTCCGATCCGGAACCGGTGCACGGCGCGTGACGGATGTCCGGGCCACATCACCACTTCCTACCGAGATTCGGCGGGTACCCGGATCCGACCCGGCCATGCCGGTGAGAGGCACCGGAAACGACGGGATCACCAGATTTTTAACGAGATAGTGATGAGTGCCCGCCTTGTTGCATTCTGTCCACGGTCGATACGGGTGCCGCGCCCCGGGTCTCCGGTGCGCGTTTCGCTACCGCGTCGGGCGCGGTGCGTGGGGTAGGACGTCCTCCGGGGGCCTGACCGTGCGCGCGAGAAGGAGACGTTGTCGTGGTGACGGAGGAACGAACCGCCTGCTGTGTGGTGGGAGGCGGGCCCGCCGGAATGGTGCTGGCCCTGCTGCTGGCCCGGGCCGGGGTGGAGGTGACCGTACTGGAGAAGCACGGCGACTTCCTGCGCGACTTCCGCGGCGACACCGTGCACCCGTCCACCCTGTCGCTGCTGGAAGACATCGGCCTGGCGGAGCGCTTCGCCCGGCTGCCGCAGCGCCGCGTCACCTCCGTGCAGCTGCCCATCGGGCCGGACCGGTCCCTGGTCACGATCGGGGACATCGGGGCGCTGCCCGGCCCGTACAACTACATCGCCATGGTGCCGCAGTGGGACCTGCTCGACCTGTTGGCCGACGAGGCGGCCCGGGAGCCTTCCTTCCGGCTGCGCATGAACACCGAGGCGACTTCGTTCCTCATCGAACGTGGACGGGTCACGGGTGTGCGGTACCGGACCGCGGACGGGGACACGGGCGAGCTGAGGGCACCCCTGACGGTCGCCTGCGACGGCCGTGGCTCGCTGGCCAGGGCACTTCCCGAGCTGGGGCTGGAGGCCTTCGCGTGCCCGATGGACGCCTGGTGGTTCCGGCTGCCACGGCACGAGGAGGACCCCAGCGGGCTCCTGGGCGGCGTAGGCGACCGGTTCTTCACGGCGCTCATCGATCGAGGTGACTACTGGCAGTGTGCCGCGCTCATCCCCAAGGGCACCGATGCCGAGCGCCGGGCCGAAGGTCTGGAGACCTTCATGACCCGATTCACCGGAGCCGTCCCCTGGCTGGCCGGCCGGGCCCACGCCGTCGGCTCCTGGGACGAGGTCAAACTGCTCGACGTGCGGCTCGAGCGGCTGCGGCGCTGGCACCGCCCGGGGTTGTTGTGCATCGGTGACGCCGCCCACGCCATGTCGCCGGTCTTCGGCATCGGCATCAACCTCGCCGTGCAGGACGCGGTGGCCGCCGCTCGCCACCTCGTGGGCCCGTTGCGCGAAGGCACCGTGGGGCTGCGCGACGTACGCCGTGTCCAGTGCCGCCGCCTCCCCACCACCGTGGCCACCCAGGGCCTGCAACGCCTCGCCCACGCCCAGGTCATCGAGCCGCTGCTGGCCGGCGAGGCCGCGTTCGGCGATCCCCGGCGGGCGAAACGCCTGACCGAGCTCGTCACCGAATCCCGATGGCTGAACCGGCTGCCGGCCTATTTCCTCGCCTACGGGGCCCTACGCGAGCGGCCCCCGAAGGAGTCGCTCCGCTGAGCCGGCTCCCCGGCCCTGGCCCTGGCGCCGGCCCCGGCCCTGGCCCTGGCCGAAAAGGGCTCAACAGATGGGTAATACATATATCCTCGCTCGCAGAGCACGAACGACATGCGCACGGACGACATGCGCACGGACGCCATGCTTCGGGAGGCCTCATGAACGAACAGCCGGCCCTTCTCCCCTACGCCGACCCCGCTTTCGTCTCCGATCCGTTCCCGCTCTACCGGCAGCTGCGCGAGGACGGCCCGGTCCGCCGCGTCGTCGGCGCGGGCGGCCTGGAGGCGTGGCTCGTCACCCGCTACGAGGACTGCCTCGCCGCGCTGTCCGACGACCGGTTGAGCAGTGACGCACGCGACGCCTCCGACGCCCGCATACTGCGACAACTCCCCGTCACCGAACGGGAGTCGATGCTGAGCAACATGCTCCGCAGCGACCCGCCCGACCACACCCGGCTGCGTCGCCTGGTCTCCAAGGCGTTCACCGCACGCCGCGTGGCCGAGATGCGGCCACGGATCCAGGACCTCACCGACCGGCTGCTGGACGCCGTGGTCCCCGCCGGCCGAGCGGACCTCGTGGCGGACCTCGCGCTCCCGCTCCCGGTCGCGGTGATCAGCGAACTGCTCGGGGTGCCGGTGGACGAGCGGCGCGACTTCCAGCACTGGACGGACCGCATGATCAGGCGCGGCGCGGAGCCGCCGGACCCCGCCGTGATCGATGACGCGTGGAAGCACATGCGTACCTACGTGAGCGACCTCATCCACGCCAAGCGGACCGGCCCCGGTGACGACCTGCTCAGCGCCCTCGTCACCGCCCGGGACGCGGAGCAGCGGCTCAGCGAGGACGAACTGATCGCCATGGTCTTCCTGTTGCTCGCCGCCGGCTACATCACCACGGTCAACCTCATCGGCGGCGGCATCGCCGCGCTGCTCGACCATCCCGACCAGATGCAGCGGCTGCGCGCCGACCCCGCCCTGCTGCCGGCCGCGGTGGAGGAGTTCCTGCGCTACGACGGCCCGGTCAACCCCGGCATCGCGCGGTTCGCCCGTGCGGACGTCGAGATCGCGGGAGTGGCCGTCCCGCGCGGAGCGACCGTCCTCATCGGTGCCGCCGTCGCCGACCGCGACCCGACGCGGTTCCCCGACCCCGACCGCCTGGACATCACCCGCCAGGACAACGCGCACCTCGCCTTCGGGCACGGCATCCACTACTGCCTGGGTGCGCCGCTGGCCCGACTGGAGGGTCAGATCGCCATCGGCACCGCCCTGCGCCGGCTCCCCGGGCTCGCCCTCGCCGTAACGCGGGAGGAGATCCCCTGGCGCCCCGGTGGGCTACGCGGTCCCGAGAGCCTGCCGGTGACCTTCGCCGCGGGCGGCTGAGGCCGCCGGCGGCGCCCCCGCCGGGCCCGTGTCAGCCGCCCGCCTCGGAGAAGTGCTGGTAGTCCGGGGGACTCCAGCGGCCGCCCCAGTACCAGCCGATCTCCCGGAAGGCCCGGGTGACGGCTCCGTCCGGGGTGATCATCCCCGGGCGGGGGCGGTCGCGGTCGAGATAGGCGCGGCCGTTCGCGGGATGGCTGGTGCCCCGGACGTCGACGTACGGGTTCTCGACCGGGTTGATGTCGATGGCGTCGCCCCAGGAGTGCCGGGACAGCCGCCCCGGGTCTCCGGTGACCTGCCGGCAGTTGAAGGCCGAGGTGTTGTCGTCGGCCATCGCCGCGGCGTCGCTGCCGCCGTACTCGGCCATCACCCGCATGCGACGGATCGGGAAGCGGGCGGCGAAGGCCTTTCCGAAGGCCCGCAGCACGGGGGCGACCGCGTCCTCGTGCACCACCAGTTCGCCGCTGTGCACCTTGCCGTCGAAGCCCCAGTGGTTCATCCGGACGAGGCGCAGCCCCTCCGGCGGCACGGGGCATCCGGGGCGGTGGGTCGTACCCAGTTTTTCCGGGGGTACGACCGTGACGTGCGCGGACAGCGTCTTGACCACCGGCTGGGGCGCGACCTGGAACGGCGACTCGGGCTTCGCCCCTGTGCATGACAACGCCGTCGCGCACAGGGTGCCGGTCAGGGCGACGCAGGCGAGGCGATGACTCACCGTTCCACGGTAGGTTCGCCCGGCCCTCCGGGCATGCCGGAGGCGGCGGCCCCGGGGTCGGCGGGCGGGCGGGGGCGGGCCCGGGCGGCGAGTACGGCGACGTCGTCCTCCGCGTGCCGGGCGTCGAGGCCCGCCACGACGGCGTCCACCACCGCGCCCACCCCCGCCCCCACCGGAGGACGCACCCCTACCAGCCGGGCCGGCGAGACGTCGATGTCCTCGCCGCGCCGTTCCACCAGCCCGTCGGTGAACATCAGCAGGGTCTCCTGAGGGGTGAGGGCGCGTGTGACGGCCTCGTAGCCGCCGACGCCGGTGCCCAGCGGCGGACCGACCGGGAGGTCGACCAGCGACGCCGATCCGTCGGCCGCGAAGACCGCCGGCGGCAGGTGACCGGCGCCGGCGAACATCGCGACGCCGCGTGCGGGATCGACGCGTACGAGCAGGCAGGTGGCGGGCCTGCGGGCCGCGTCCTCGGCGGCCAGGGCGTCGAGCCGGCGCAGTACGCGGTGCGGGGCGAGGTCCGTCGACGCCACGTCGCGCAGGGTGGAGCGGTACGCGTTCATGTCCACGGCCGCGTCGAGTCCGTGGCCCATCACGTCTCCGACCACGAGCAGGGTGCGGCCGTAGTGGAGGCGGATCGTCTCGAACCAGTCGCCGCCCACCAGCGCCCGGGGGCCGGCCGGCAGGTAGCGTCCGGCCACCTCCAGGTTGGGGTGCGGGCGTCCCGGTTCCGCCACGAGCGCCCGCTGGAGGTGCGCGACGGTGTCCTCCGTGGCGGCCAGCTCACGCGCGTGCCCCAGGTGCACGGCCGCCAGCCGGGCGGCGAAGTGGACCGTCGCCGCCTCGTGGTCGCCGAACCCCGCCCGGGCCCGTACGGCGGTCAGCGTTCCGTGTACGCCGTCGCCGTCCGGCAGCGGGACGCGGAGGACGTGGACCGGTACGCCGCCGGCGACCGTCACCCACTCGGAGAGCTGGTGTCCGCCGTCCGACGCCCGTACGGAGGGTACGGGGGGTGTGCCGCCGGGGCCTGCCGTGAGCAGCCCTACGGCGCCGGCCGTCGCCACGCGGTGGGAAGGGCCGTCCTCCGTCAGGAGGTCCACGGCGGCCGCGTCCCACACGTTCCGGGACAGGAATCCGGCCAGTTCCCGGCACGTGGTCACCGCGTCGAGGGTGGTACCGATCCGCCCTACGGCGGCCTCGGCCGCCCGGACACGCGCCCACAACCCCTCAGGCCCACCCGCGGGTCCGGTGGGCTTCCCGCCACGCTCCGGCAACGGACCTCCTCGTCACGGGCCGCCGAAGCAGCCATTCCAGCAGGTGTACCGGTCACAGGCACGCACGCCGCGCCCCTCGGGTTCCCGGGCGCCCTCGGCGGTCCCGGTCGACACCGTGGGCGGAACGGCCCGAGGTCGATGCGGGCCGCGGGCGGCGGAACGTGGCGCGCCGGGTCTCTCGAACGCATGGTCCAAGCCGCCAACTTCCTTTCGCCGCAAGGGTCGTGGTGCCTGGCGTCGATGCCCGCCGGCCCGGTTGGAGGGCGTATCGTGCCCGCATGCCCGCTGATCTGATCCGTATCGTCTCCCGCGATTCACCGATGGCCCTGGCCCAGGTGGAGCGTGTCCGCGCCGAGCTCGCCGCACTCCACCCGGGGATCAGGACCACCGTCCTGCCGGTGAAGACCACCGGCGACCAGTGGATGGGAGACCTCTCGCAGGTCGAGGGCAAGGGGGCGTTCACCAAGGAGGTCGACGCCGCGATCCTCGCGGGCGAGGCCGACCTCGCCGTGCACTGCGTCAAGGACGTCCCGGCCGACCGTCCGCTGCCCGCCGGGACCGTCTTCGCCGCGTTCCTGGAACGCGACGACATCCGCGACGCCCTGATCCACCCGGAAGGGCTCACCCTCGACCGGCTGCCGCCCGGTACCCGCGTCGGGACCTCCTCCGTGCGCCGGATCGCCCAGCTCGCCGCCGCGTACCCGCACGTGGAGTGCGTACCGATGCGGGGGAACGCGAACCGGCGCCTGGAGAAGCTCGCCGCCGGTGAGGCGGACGCGCTCCTCCTGGCCGTCGCCGGCCTCCACCGCATCGGCCGCGCGGACGTCATCACGGAGATCGTCCCCGTGGACACCCTCATGCCGCCGATCGGCGCCGGCGTGCTCGCGCTCCAGTGCCGGGAGGACGACACCCGACTCATCGACACCGTCAGTGCCCTCGGCCATCCGGACACGCACCGAGAGACGGTCGCCGAGCGGATGCTGCTGCACGTCCTGCAGGGCCACTGCAACAGCCCGATCGCGGGGTACGCGCGGGCGGAACGCGGCGGGGACCTCTCCCTCCGCGCCTGTGTGTTCTCACCGGACGGCAAGGACGTCCTGAACGCGCACGAGTGGGCGGGCCGCCTCGACCCGGCCACCCTCGGGACGTCCGTCGCCGTCGCCCTCCTCCGCCAGGGCGCCCGCGAGTTGATCGACAGCATTCCGCACTGACCCCACCCCACCCGGGGTGGGTCGGTGCGCCCGCACGTACCCGGCGCGTTCGACGGCCGTGGCCGGCCGGTCCTGGTACCGCACACTGCCCAGACCCCCGTCCAGGACAGTGCGGTCACCGGGCCCGGCCGGCCTCACGCCGGAGCCGGCGCCGACGCGGCGAGGGCGAAATCGTCTCGGGTCAACTCCACGGGCACTCCTCGTGACACGGATCAGCGGCACGTTCCGACCGGGGCGAACCACCTTCGGACAGCGGCTGTTCGGCGCGCCGGACCCGGCCGACGGTCCGGCTGTCCGCGCCCCGCGGGAACGATCACCACGCTAGGGCCGAGCGCACCGTCGGGCACGGGGCAGCTCACGCCGGCCAGGGGACCGTCCGCGCCACGGGGGACCCCACACGCCGAGTTGGGGACATCCGGCGCCGTGCCGTGCCGACGAGCCGGCGATTCCGGCTCGTCTATGCTCAGCCCCTGTGATCACGCAGGCACACCAGGGCACCACCTCCTCGGCCATCACCCGGCTGAGCGTCACCGCGGCGCGCTTCTTCGACATACCCGTGCACGGCTACGCGCACCTGCTGGGCCTGGCGCCCGAGCATCTCGACGACGACCTGTGCCGGACGCCCGCGGCCACGGGCATCCGCATCGCGGAACTGACGACAGTCCGCGTCCCCTGGCCCGAGTTGGCGCTGCTGCTGGCCGAGCGGTCGGGCGTCGGCACCCTCGGTGTCTGGGACTACCTGATCACCTCGGCTCCCACTCCGCTCGAAGGGATCCGGGACGCCGCCGCCTACCTGGCGGTCGTCGCCGACCCCAGCACGGACACCCTGCGGATCACGGAGGACGGCGAACAGATCGTCATCAGCCATGTCAACGGGGCGGATCAGAGCTACGAACCGGCCTGCGCCATCCGCGCGTTCGCGCTCGGCCTGTACCGACGGCGGCTCTGCGCGGCCGCACAGCGCCGCCTCGTCCCCCTCCGCGTCACCCTGGCCGCCACGACACCCCGCCGGCACGACGCTCTGATCGAGCTGTACGGCACCGCCGCCATCGAGTTCGAGGCGCCGAGCAGCTCCCTCACCTTCCTCGCCTCCGACCTCACCGGGCCGACACCGCACGCGCAGCCCGGGCTGTCGGACGTGCTGCGAAGACACGCCGAACAGACCCTCGCCACCGCGATCCCGCTGCACAACTGGTTGGACCTCTTCCGCACGGCGCTGGCCTCCGTCCACGACGAGACCGTTCCCACGCTGCCCGCGGTGGCGCGGCGCCTGGCCGTCAGTCCGCGCACCCTCCAGCGCCGTCTCGACGAACACGACACGACCTGGAGCAACGAGGTCGAGGCCGCGCGCCGGGGCCACATCACACGGTTGCTCCACGGCACCGAACTCAGCATCGACGCGATCGCCGCCCGAAGCGGTTACGCCGACGCGCGTGCCCTGCGCCGGGCGGTACAGCGGTGGTACGGGACCACACCCGCCGCACTGCGCCGAACCGGCCGCGCGGACCTGGCCGGCATAGGAAAGTAGCGACGCCGGCCGGGACGACGCGCTGCCCGCTCGCCTGCGGGGCAGGGCCGCCGGTCGGCCCTACGGTAGGCGCCATGGCTCCAGACGAGACGCCCCCGACGCCCTCGGCCGGGTCCCCCGGCGGCGCCGCTCCCGGAGCGGACGACGAGCGGGCCTTCGATCGCGATCCCCGGTTCGCCGCCGCGCGACTGAAGGAGCGGCTGTACGCCACCATCACCATGATCTCGGTGGTGATCGGGCTCGCGGGCTCCGAGCACATCGGCGCCGCCGGATCCGCCGCGACCGTGGTGACCGCCGCGGTGGGCCTCTGGCTGGCCGCGCTCGTCGCGGACCAGCAGGCCCACCGTGTCGTCCACGGCCGGCTGGCGACCGGCCACGAGCTGCGTCGCATGCTGTCCGTCAGCAGCCCCCTGCTGCTGTCCGCCGCGGGACCGCTGGTCCTGATCGGCTCGGCGGCACTCGGGGTGATGGAGGTGGACACCGCCCTGCTGATCTCGGCCGCGGTGAGCGTCGCCGGGCTCTTCACCTGGGGCTGGTACGGCGGCATCCGCATGGGGGGCGGCACCGGTCTGGCGCTGCTGGCCGGGACCCTGGACGCGGCCATCGGCACCGCGGTCGCCCTGGTCAAGGCCGCCGCCGGCCACTGATCCCCGCCACCGCCGGCCCGCCCGGCGTCCCGCGCGGCCGCGGGGACGCGGGAATCGCGGTCCCGCCGTAGCGTGGAAGCATCAGAGGCACTCCGCGGTGAGGGGCGATGCGCCATGACCTGGGCTTCGTGGACGACGACAGGAGTCTTCGCCGGACGCGGCGGAGTAAGCACCGACGAGGCGGGAGTCCTCAGCGGGGACCTGACCGTGCACACCACCTGGACGAGCCCGGAGGCCCAGGTGGCGGTGCAGTACACCGGCGGATCGGACTGGTTCACCGTGACCGGCAGTCCGGTGCGCTGCGAATCGGAGGAGCTCAGCCGTCTGCTGCACCAGGCCGTGGTGGACGCCGTACGCGCCGAGGGTGCGGCCACGGTCCCGCAGTACCTGCCGGAGGACGCCCCGCGGCTTCCGCGCGCGCCGACCATCTGATCGACTCCCTCCCGCCGCCCGCGTCAGGCCTCGACCGTGAGGATTCCGTGCGCGACGAAGGTCGCGACGGCGGTCACCAGCAGCGCGAGACGCCCCGCCGCGAGCCACAGGGCGAGGCGGCGGGCCCGGTCGGCCTCGACCCGTGCCAGCAGGACCGTGGTCACGGCCAGGGAGGCGATCAGGGCGAGGGCGATCGCGAAGCAGGCGAGAGCCGTGGGTGAGGTCGGCCCGGTGGCGGGGCCGTGGTCCTCCGTGATCCCGGGCAGCAGGAGGCCGACGGCGCACAGGGCGAGGGACGCCAGGGCGGTGGCCAGGACATCGAAGGCGAGGGTGAGCGCCCGGCCGACGGACAGCCCCGCCCCCGGGCGCGGTATCCGGTTCACTGCCATGCGCTGCTCCGTGGGATGTCCGGACGGCCGGTCTCGGCGCACCTGGCCGGACATGGCCGGTGCACGCCAGAGCCTAGGCGGTCGGCGCGCCGAACCACCTGGGCAACCGGTCGCGCAGGTCCTGCTGGTCGTCGCCGACCCAGGCCACGTGGCCGTCCGGGCGGAGCAGCACCGCGGGCACGTCCAGTCCCTCGCAGTCGTCCACGACATGGTCGACGCGGTCCGCCCAGCCCGCCACCGAGAGCCGGCCGGTCCGGTCGAGCAGCAGTCCCCGGGCCTCGTGCGTCAGCTCGTAGAGACTCCCCCGCTCCAGCGTGGTGTCCCGCATCCTCCGGCCGAGCAGTTCGTGGCCCTCGCCGAAGTCGTAGCGGACTCCGATGGCGGTGATCTTCTCGATCAGGTACCGGTTGACGTTCTCGAACTCCATCAGCTCGGACAGCAGCCGGCGCACCGCCCGGGCGCCGGGTTGGGTGGACATCAGCTCCATCTGCGCGCGGGTGTTGTCCAGCACGTCGGCGGCCACCGGGTGGCGTTCGGCCTCGTAGGTGTCCAGCAGGCCCTCCGGGGCCCAGCCGCTCACCTCGGCGGCCAGTTTCCAGCCGAGGTTGAAGGCGTCCTGGATGCCGAGGTTGAGGCCTTGGCCGCCGGTGGGCGGGTGGATGTGCGCGGCGTCGCCGGCCAGCAGCACCCGGCCGACCCGGTAGCGCTCCGCCTGCCGGGTGGCGTCGCCGAACCGCGACAGCCGGCGCGGTGAGTGTGCGCCGAAGTCGGTGCCGCCGACGGCCCGCAGGCGTCGCTTGAACTCCTCGAAGGTCGGTGGGGCGGTCCGGTCCTCCGCGACTCCCTCGGCGGGTACGACGACGCGGTACACGCCGTTCCCCAGGGGCGCCGCGCCGAACCTCAACTGCGTCTTGCGTACCTCGGCCATCACGGAGGCCAGCGTTTCGGGCTCCGCGGTCAATTCCATCTCGCCGAGCAGCGTCTCGACGCGGGAGGGCTCGCCGGGGAAGCCGACGCCGAGGAGCTTGCGCACCGTGCTGCGGCCGCCGTCGCAGCCGACGAGATGGCGTGAGCGCAGCCGCGTACCGTCGGCCAACTCGACGCTCACCCCGTCCTCGTCCTGGCTCAGCCCGACCAGTTCGCGGCCGCGCCGGATCTCGGCGCCGAGTTCCGTGGCGCGCTCCGACAGCAGGCGATCGGTGACCGGTTGGGGGATGCCGAGGACGTAGGAGTGGGCGGTGTCCATCCCGTCGGGCCAGGACGTGCCGAGGCCGGCGAAGAAGCCGCCGACCTCGAAGCGTCGACCGTGTTCGAGGAACCGCTCCAGCAGGCCGCGCTGGGCCAGCACCTCGATGCTGCGCACGTGCAGGCCGAGCGCGCGGACGAACGTGGTCGGCTCGGTCTCCTTCTCCAGGACCAGCGTGTGCACACCGTGCAACCGCAACTCGCAGGCCAGCATCAGACCGGTCGGTCCGCCGCCGACCACGATCACGTCGATCATCAGAAATCCCCCCTCACCATACAGACTTCGCGCATACCGGATTTTGCTGTGTTCCGGGATCGATGGGAGATTCTGCGGGACGACAGGGGCCTTGCCGCAAGCCCCCCGGTGCGCTATACCTTGAGAGTGGCAAGGAGTGGTTCGTCTCCTTGCCTTTCGTTTTTTCCGCCCCTAGGGGCGTGGGGCACGAAGCGGCGGGGACGACCGCCCTGTGGTCGCCCCCGCCTGTTCATCGCGGCTCAGAAGTCACGCGCCGTTCCAGGTCTCAGAACTGGAGCGCCCACGAGTCGATCTTGCCGGTGTCGATGTTGGCGTTGTCGTTCACGCGGAGCTTCCACACCCCGTTGGCCACCTCGGCGGACGCGTTGACCGTGACGGTCTTGATGATGTTGTCCGCGCTGCCGCCGGTGCGGTTGTGCAGGGTGTAGACGGTGCCGTCGGGTGCGACCAGGTCCACCTTGAGGTCACCGATGTAGGTGTGCTTGATGTCGATCGCTACGGCCAGTGCCGCAGGGGCGTTGCCGGTGACCCCGCTCACGGTGACGGGCGACTCGACGGTGGCGTTGTCGTTGATCGCGTAGTCGGCGGTGTTCTCGAACCGCTTGCCGGGCGGGACGGTGCCGCCCTCACCGACGTTGAGGAGCAGGTTGGGGGATCCCGTGCCGGGGCCGGTCACCACGTTCGGTGTCGCCGCGGCCACCAGGCCGTCGCGGACCTGGGCCGGGGTGCTCGCCGGGTTCTGCGCGAGGTACAGCGCGGCCGCGCCGACCACGTGCGGGGTGGCCATCGAGGTACCGGAGATGGTGTTCGTGGCCGTGTCGCCGGTGCCCCACGAGGACGTGATGGAGGAGCCCGGCGCGAAGATGTCCAGGACGGTGCCGTAGTTGGAGTAACTGGCCTTGGCGTCGGTGTTGGTGGTGGCGCCGACCGTGATGGCCTCGGCCACGCGCGCCGGGGACTTCGTCGAGGCGTTGGTGGACTCGTTGCCCGCGGCGACGCCGTAGGTGATGCCGGAGGCGATGGAGTTGCGTACGGCCGTGTCGAGTGCGGAGTCCGCGCCGCCGCCGAGCGACATGTTGGCCACCGCCGGCTTGACCGCGTTGCGGGTCACCCAGTCGATGCCGGCGACGACCTGGGCCGTCGTGCCGCTGCCGTTGTTGTCGAGCACGCGGACGCCGACGATCTTGGCCTTCTTGGCCACACCGTACGCGCCGCCCGCCACCGTGCCGGCGACGTGGGTGCCGTGGCCGTGGCCGTCCTGGGCGGTGTTGTCGTTGTCGATGGCGTCGTAGCCGTAGGAGGCGCGGCTGCCGAAGTCCTGGTGCGTGATGCGGACACCGGTGTCGATGATGTAGGCGGTGACGCCCTCACCGGCCTTGTCCGGGTAGGTGTAGCTCTGGTTGAGCGGGAGCGCGCGCTGGTCGATGCGGTCCAGGCCCCAGGACGGCGGGTTGGGTTGGGTCGCGTCGACGGTGAAGACACGGTTCTGCACGACGGACTTGACCGCCGGGTCGGCGGCGAGCTTCTTCGCCTGCGCCTCGGAGACCTCGACGGAGTAGCCGTTGAGGGCGGCACTGTAGGTCTTGTCGATCTTCGCACCGTACCGCTTGGCGACGGCCTTGCCGCTGTCGGCGGTGGAGCGGGCGGCGGAGTCCTTCAGGGTCACGATGTAGCTGCCGGAAACGGTTCCGGCGGCGCCGGCGTTCTCGATGACGCCCTGCGGGCCGCTGTCGGCCGCCGAGGCGGGTAACGCGGCGGCCGCGCCGAGCGCGAGGGCTACGACGGCGGTCGCGCTGATGCCGGCGAGCCTCCGGCGGGTGTGACGCATCACGGACATGTGGGGGGTCCTCCTCTGGATGGGACGCTGCTGGGCGGAACAGCAGCCCGACGGCCGTGGACATAGGCATGCCCATGACAATGCGAAGCCCGACAGGCTGTCGCTACGAAAGGTTGACCCACCCCTGTCGCACCCACAAGAGGCTCACGGACGCGTAACATCCCTGCCATGCACCGGTCATGATTGAGCAAAGGTGCTCCGCACATGACGTAGGCACGGCCCGGCCCCGCCGACCCCGAACGGCCCGCGCGCGCCGCCCCGCGGACGGCCACCCGCCCCGACCCGTCGCGCGGGCGACCCCGGGACCTCGATTTCCCGCCGCTCCCGCACGCGGCGCCGATAGCGGCCGCGGGGTCGAACGCGCCGCCGCCGTCAGGGTCCAGGGCCGCCGCCTGGGATGTCCCGGCAGCCACGGAGTCCGGAGGCCGCGTCGGCCGCGTCGCCGACCGGACATGTTCAGGCCACGCGGGCCATCCTGGCACCGACCCTGCCGAGCGAGGGCCGACGCGTGAGGACGCCCGCGGATCCGGTCCCGCGGCCGGCTCAGGAGCGGGTCCCGGCGGGCCGCGGCGACCCCCGGAACACCGCCGGCGGCGCGTACCGGGCACAGGCCGACCCGAGTTGTGAAATTTTCGTGCGCGCCGTCACCGCCCGCCCCGACCGGATGGGCTCGTGGCATCCCGTCATCTCCCTCGGACGGCGGACGGGGGAGGCAGGCGGGGCCGCGGAGCCGGCCGATCCCGCCGATCCCGCCAGGCCGGTCTGGGAGGGCGTGGTGGTCCGGTTCGGCTTTCCGGGAACGTGTGGGGTCGGGCTCGCCGTCCGCGTGGAGCGGCTGACAGCTCACCCGTCCCGCCGCCTACGGGGTGAGGTGCCACCACTGGTCGTCGTACTGCTCGCCGCAGGACGTCTGCGCCGCGGGCCGGGCCGCCTCGCGGCCCTGGACCATCAGGCACTTGGTGTTCACGGCATTGCGCAGCACGAAGGAGTCGGACCGGTCACCGCTCCCCCACTGCAGTTCCCAGTGCTGCCCGTCCATGCGGGCGGCGGTGCAGGCGAACTGCCGGGCGGGGGCGGAGTTCTCCGTGCCCGCCACGGCCAGGCAGCGGCCGCTGTGCGCGTTGCGCACCGTACGGGTCTCGCCGCCGTCCTGGAGGGCGAGGGTCCAGGTCCGGTCGGCATCGGCCGTGCAGGTGTCCTGGACCGGGACCAGGTTCTCCTCGGTACCGGGCACCCGTAGGCAGAGCCCGCTGTTGCGGTTCACCAGCCGCCCGGTGAGGGCCGACGGATCCGTCGTACCCGGACGGGCGGTGGCCGTGCTCCCGCCGGGCGGGGCGACCGCCGCCCCGGTGTCCGAGGGCGTGCCGCCCACCCGGACGGCGATCACGGTGGCCACGCACACCAGGGCGACCGCGCAGGCCGACACGATGCCGACGCGGTGCTCGTGGACATTGACCTGGAGGTTCCCGCTGCCGCGCTGGACCCCGGAGGGGCCGTGGTACGTATCGCCGGGGCGACCCTCCCCGCGCCCGCCTTCGCCACGATCGGCCCCCGTGCCGTTCACGGGCGGGAGTCGAACCGGTTCACCTGCACGTTGCCGTCCCCGGACTGGATCGCCGTCGGGCCGAGGAAGGTGTTGCGCGTGAACCCTCCGGTAGCCGGGCGCGCCACCGCCGCGGCCTCGTCGAGCAGTGCTCGCAGCTCCGCCGCGGCCACGGCCCGTTCGTCCGGTTCGAGCTGCTCCAGCAGGTCCTCGGTGCGCGCCCGCCAGGCGGCGCCGTGCCGGGCCCGCTCCTCGCTCGCGGTCCCTTCCCGCTCGTTGCCCTCCGGCCCGTCGCCGTCGCCGTCCTGCCCGGCTGCCGTCAGCTCGGCAGCGGTCCGGTCGAGGCGTTCCAGCTGGACGCCCTCCTGCTGCCGGTCCCCGCGGCCGAACAACCGGGCCAGCCGGTTCCGCAAGGCCAGCCAGGCATCGGTTCCCGCGGCCTGTACGACACCCGAACCCACCGATGCGGCCAGCGCGACCATCGCCTCGTCCAGCATGAAGCTCCCCCTTCGCCGTCCCCGCGCGACAGCGTCAACGGTAGCCCCGCCCGGCCCAGGGTCAACAGTGCCGCCGATCCCGGAAGTCCCCTGGTCCGCGTATCGAAAAGTACTTCCTGGGGAGCGTCGGGCTGCTCGACTACGGTACGGGCATGGTGAATTTCGTACTGGTCGCAGGTGCACGGCTCGGGGCATGGGCGTGGGACGAGGTGGCGCCCTGTCTGCGTGCGGCCGGCCACGGCGTCCACCCGTTGACACTGTCCGGCCTTGCTGACAAGCGGGGTGTCCCGGCGGGGCAAGCGACTCACGTCCAGGACATCGTTGCCGAAGTCGAGCGCCATGACCTGCGTGACGTAGTCCTGGTAGGCCACAGCTACTCGGGCATTCCGGTCGGTCAGGCCGCGGAGCGGATCGGGGACCGGCTGGCCCGCGTGGTGTTCGTGGACTCCAATGTCCCCACTGACGGCGAGTCGTTCGTTTCCGCCTGGCCGGACGGCGGAGCGGCGGTCAAGGCATCGATCGCCGAAAATGGAGGGTTCTGGCCGCTCGCGCCCGCTTCTCACTTCGATGGCGAGGGTCTCACCGATGAGCAGATCGCACGCCTCGTCCGCGGCTCGACGCCTCACCCGGGCGCCACGCTGACCGAGCCCGCCGTGCTGGCGAGGCCGCTCGGTGAACTTCCGGCGACTTACATCCTGTGCGTGCTCGCGGGGGCTGAGCCCGAGGATGCGGAGCCCGACGAAGACGTGGCCGAGCTGTTGGAAAGCAAGCACTGGCGGCTGATCACGATGGACACCGGGCATTGGCCGATGTTCTCGCAGCCGCGCGAGCTGGCACAGATCCTCCTTGATGCCGCCGTGGAGTGACAGGTCTTCCTCGCCCGGGTTCCTTCCGGACGCGCCGGACCTTCTCCTGCGGCCGGTCGAGGCGGGCAGGCGGTCGCGGGACACGAAGACCTCCGTCATGCAATGGGTTCCTGGTGCCGTGACCGGAAAGGTTTGCCGGGTCGCGTTGTCCGGTGCGGTGCAACGCAAGGCGGAGGGCCACGGCTCGTACCGGACGTACCGCCGTGGTCCGACAACGCGGCGAGGTGCCGTGCCGGGCAGCGCGACCCGGTGAACCTTTCCGGTCACGGCACTAGACAGCTCCCACCACAGCGGAGGTCTTCTCCCTGTTCAAGACCCGCCGGGTATCGACGACGCTCGTGCTCCGTACACCTAGGCCGTCGGCCGCTGCGGCGTGCTGGCCACGCCGGAGGCGCGGCCGCTGAGTTCGGCGTCCAGGGTCCGCTGGGCCATGCTCATGGATTCGGCGTACTTCGGTTCGGACATGCGCCGCCAGGCCTCCTCCGGCGGGACCTCCTCGACCCGGCTCGTCACCCACCAGATGTTGCCGAACGGGTCCTTCACCCGACCCCCGCGGTCCCCCCACGCGCTGTCGGAGGCCTCGGTGACCACACGGGCCCCGTGGGCGACGGCGGCGGCCATGGCCGCGTCCGCGTCGCGCACGTAGATCCGCAGCATGGAGGGCGTGGCGGGCCAGTCGGGCCGCCGGTCGAAGGCCAGCACGACCGTGTCGCCGACCCGGATCTCCCCGTGGCCGATGGTGCCGTCCGCGACGGCGACCCGGGCGATCTCCTCCCCGTCGAACGCCGCGGTGATGAAGTCGAGCAGTGCGCCGGTGTCGTCGGTGACGACCCACGGCGCGACGCTGGTGTACCCCTCGGGGGCGAAGCGGTCCATCGGCCTCCTCCTGTCCTCTTCCTTGTGCTTGTCCCTGCCGTTCCTCGTGACATCACCACCGTAGGCGTGAACGAGGTCGGAACATGTCCTCGTTCCGGTGGCGATCCCCCACGGCGGTGCGGTCTGCCCGGCCCGGTGTGTCGGTCGTGGCCGGGACGCCTTCCGTCCGGCACGGTGGGCGCGATCGGTGGCCGTCGCGCGTTCGCGCGGGTGGCTCGCGCCGCACGCCGGAGAGGTTCGCATGACCGAGAACGGCAGTTCCCCGACCAGCCGCCGTGCCCTCCTGCTGGCCGCCGGTTCGGCCGGGGTCGCGGCGCTGACGGCGGCCTGTTCCGGCCCCGCCGCGACCCGGGGCGCGGCCGGACAGCCTTCCGCGGCACCGACCGGCGCTCCGTCACCCGGTGGCAGCACCCCGGCCTGCGTGCTCGCCGTCGAGGCGGGCGCCGGCCCGTACTACCTCGACCTGGACCGGGTCCGCTCGGACATCACGGACGGCCGCAAGGGGGTGCCGTTCCGGCTGGACCTCACCGTCGTACGGGTCTCGGCGGGCTGTCGTCCCGTCACGGATGCCGCGGTCGACATCTGGCACGCCGACGCCTCCGGGGCCTACTCCACCGGTGGGGCCACGTTCCTGCGCGGTACACAGGTCACCGACGCCGCCGGCCGCGGTACCTTCCGCACGATCGTGCCCGGCTGGTACGCGGGGCTGGCTCCGCACATCCACTTCAAGGTGCGTCCCGACCGCCGCACCGAGACGACCTCGCAGTTCTTCTTCCCCGAGGACCTGCTGGTCCGGGTGTACGCCCGCCCGCCCTACACCGAGCGCCGCGCGCCGAAGCACCCCAACGCCCGTGACAGCCGCTACCGCGCCGCCGGGGCCGCCATGACCCTGCCCCTCGTCCCCGACGGGGCCGGTTATCGCGCCGCGTACACCGTCGGAATCGCCTGAGCCCGGCCGTCAGAGGAGCGCGAGGCCCTCGATGAGTTCGGCCCCGGGGATCTGCGTGAACAGCTTCCCGGGCGCGATGAGCTTGCCGCGCCGGCGGCCGCTGCCGACGAGTACGTACGGCATGTCGGCGACGGCCGCGTCCACCAGGAGCGGCCAGTCGGCCGGCAGGCCGAGCGGGGTGATGCCCCCGTACTCCATGCCCGTCAGCTCCACGGCCGTGTCCATCGGCGCGAAGGAGACCTTGCGCGCGCCCAGGTGGCGCCGGACGGCGCCGTTGACGTCGACCCGGCCGGCGGAGGGCACGAGGCAGGCGGCGAGGGTGACCTCGCCGCCGCGCTTGGCCGCGACCACCACGCAGTTCGCCGACGCGCCGAGGAGCTCCGGCCCGTAGTGCGCGACGAAGGCCGCGGTGTCGGCGATCGCGGGGTCGGTGTCCACGTAGACGATCTGGTCCGCGGGCACGTCCCCGGCCCAGCCGCGGACCGCTTCGGCGACCGGCGGGGTGAGTTCCGCGAGGCGGTCGGGAGCCGGTACCGCGTTGTCGAAGGATCCGAGGGGAGCGCGCATGCCCGCACGCTAGCACCCGTCAACGGGTCAGCGCGGTCGCCAGTTCGGGGTAGTCGAGGACCAGTCCCCGCTCGTCGAACTCGATGTCGCTGTGGAAGTCGCCGGACGTGAAACGGACCCGCGCACCGTGCCCGTCGCGCGCGAGCGGCGTGTACGTCTGCCGGTTCGCGCTGACCGCGAGATCGGGCACCGAGACCCAGGCCATGAGGAAGTCGTGCGGCCCACTGCCCGGCTTTCGGTGCAGGTCGTGGCGCAGGACGGGCATGGTGTTGGTGAGCGGACACAGCCCCAGGTCGCAGTCGAGCGCGCCGTCGAGGTCGGGGCGGTGCGTCCCGTCCACGGTCCAGCGGCCCGCGTCGTTGCGGAGGTCGAGACTCCGGGTCGAGTCCCCCGTGGCCCCGCCGTCCGCCGTGTTCGTGGTGTCCACGGTGTTCGCGCGGTCCACGGTGACGTGCAGGCGCGAGGTCACGTAGTCCTCGCCGGTCTCCAGCGTGTACGTCACCCAGTACGGCTCGGGTACGAGACCGACGGCCCGCCCGCGGGCGCCGAGACGGCGCCCCGTGAGCTCCGCCCAGGCGGTCGAGTACCCCTCATGGGGCATGATTTCCCAGGTCCGGACGAGGCGATGGGTGATCATGGGCCGAGTCTAAGGGCTGTCCCGTAATCCCCGGCGGGCGCACGACGACAGATACGGCACCTCGCTGCGTTGTCGGAACGCCCGAATACGCCCAATATGGGGACGCTCCTCCGCCTTGCGATGCACCGCATCTGACGCCGCGCGCTGATCCACCGGGGATTACGGGACAGCCCTTAGGCGAGTGCCCGGCCCGCCTCAGCCGACCTGGATGCCGATGACACAGGTGTCGTCGTCCGTGTCGGACCGGCTCTCGGCGAGGAGCCGGTCCAACTGCCGGTCCAGGTCCCCGGCGCAGGCCGCCGCCGCCTGCATGAGATGGCCGAGCGAGTCCTGCACCGAGGAGTCCCGCCGCTCCACCAGCCCGTCCGTGTACATCAGCAGGGTGTCGTCCGGTTCGAGCCGCACCTCCCGCTCGGCGTACGTCACCTCGGGGAGCGCGCCGAGGAGCAGGCCCTCGATGAGCGGGAAGGCTTCCGCCTCGCCGTCGCGGACGAGTACGGGCGGCAGGTGGCCGGCGCGCGCCCAGCGCATCACCCTGGTGCTGGGGTCGAAGATCCCGCAGACCGCGGTGGCCGTCACGTGCTTGGCGAGATGGTGGGTGACCGTGTTGAGCCAGGACAGCAGTTGGGCCGGGCCCGCTCCGGTCACGGCGAGGCCGCGCAACGCGTTGCGCAGGACGACCATGCCGGTGGCCGCTTCGATGCCGTGTCCGGCGACGTCGCCCACGGAGAGCATGACGAGCCCGGAGGGCAGGACCACCGTGTCGTACCAGTCTCCGCCGACGAGCGACTCGGTCTCGGCGGGCCGGTAGCGGACGGCGACGCGCACGCCGGGTGCCTCGATGGCCGGCGGGGTGGGGGGCATGATCGCGTGCTGGAGTTGCAGGGCGAGGCGGTTGCGTTCGGCTGACTCGGCCTCGCTGTGGGCGAGTTGGTCGCGGGTCGCGGCCAGGGCGACCTCGGTCCAGTGCTGTGCGGAGATGTCCTGGTAGGCGCCTCGGACGGCGTGGAGCCGCTGGTCGGCGTCGAGGACGGGCTCGGCGACGACGCGGATGTGCCGGGTGATGCCGTCGGACCTGCGCAGGCGCAGGTTGACGGATGCAGGTCGGCGGTAGCGCAGCACGGCCCGGAGGAAGCGGGCCAGGGCGGCGGAGTCGTCGGGGTGGGCGTAGCCGGGCAGTTCCCGTAGGCGTACGGGTGGGGCGGTGGTCGGCAGTCCGTGGAGCGCGTACAGCTGCGCGTTCCACGTGATGCCTCCGGTGACCAGGTTCTCCTCGAAGCCGCCGATCCGGCCCAGTCGTTGGGCGTGCTGGAGGAGGTCGGCCAGTCGTGCCGTCTCGTCCTCGACGCGCCAGATCAGCAGGACGGCGGCCCCGTGCCGGCTGACGCTGATGTCCGCGACGGAGGTGAGGGGGATCTGGTCGACGAGCGCGGTCAGGCTCATGCGTTCGGCACGGAAGGGCTCGCCCGTCGCGTGCACGCGCTCGACGATGTCGAAGAGCCCGCTCTCGCCCCCGGCCATCGGGTAGGCCTCCAGCAGCCGTGCGCCGTTCACGTCGCCGCGCGGCCGCCCGGCGGGGTCGACGAAGCGGCTGCTGGCGTGGCGGATACGGAAGTCGGTGAGCCGGCCGTCGTGATCGAGTACCGGGGTGAGGACCACGGCGGGGTCGTGCAGACCCTCGGCGAGGTCGATCAGCTCCGCGACGTCCGGGAGCACCGCGTCGAGCGGGCCGGGATCGGTCGTGGGCGCGGCGTCCATGGTGCGGGCGCACAGTTCGGCGAGGGCCTCGACCTGGCGCTCGATCTGCGGGGGTTGCGGCGCGAGGGGGTGCGGCCAGCAGATTTCGAGGATGCCGTGGATCCGTCCGCCGGTCCCGGCCGGTACGGCCATCCGGCCGCCGTCGGGCCGCTGGAGGTGGCCGATCGAGGGGGGTCCGTCGTGCCCGGTCCGGGCGAGGGTGACCAGTCGGCGCTCGTGCAGCGCGAGGCGGGCGACGGTGGAGACGCCCGGGGGGACGTGGCGCCAGCGCGCGGCTTCGCCGGGCGGGAAACCGGCGTGGCCCGCGAGGGCCAACGAGCCGTCGGGGGCGGCGCTCCAGACGGCGACGGCGTCCGCTCCCAGGGGGCCGAGGGCGTTCGTCAGGAGGGACTCGGCCACCGCCTGGGTGTCGTCGGCGGCGGCCAGCACCCCGCTCTCGGCGGTACGCAGGCGCACCGAGACCGAGGTGGACGGCTCGGCCGGTTCCGGCGTCCCGGTGCGCCGGGCGAACGCGGCGGCGACCTCGCTGACGTGGTCGCGGGAGGCCTGGTTGACGATGTCGGCGGCGAGTTCGAGCGGGGACAGCCCGGTCTCGCGGGACAGCTCGTCGAGCTGGCGGGCCGCCGCTGCGGGCGTGCAGCTGAGCTGTCCGATCAGGATGCCCTTGGCCAGTTCGACCAGGGCCCTGCCGTCCGCGGCGGCGTGGGCCTCCCGCACCTCGCGGCGGAGCCGTTCGACGGTGGCGACCAGGCGTCCCAGGGGTGTCGGCGCCTGGTGCGGGACGGTGTTCCGCGGCGGCTCCTCGGCGAGGGTTCCCGGCGAGCGGATGTCGTCGGGCCGCTGGGTGTCGGGGGTCATCCGATGAGCCAGTGCCGGACGCGGGCGATGAGGTCGTCGGCGTCGACGGGCTTGGTGACGTAGTCGCTGGCTCCCGCGGCGAGACTCTTCTCGCGGTCGCCGGGCATCGCCTTGGCGGTGACCGCGATGATGGGCAGCCCCGCGTAGGCCGGCATGCGGCGGATCTCGGCGGTCGCCGCGTAGCCGTCCAGTTCGGGCATCATCACGTCCATCAGGATCAGGTCGACGCCCTCGTCGCGGACGAGGGTGTCGATCCCCTTGCGGCCGTCCTCCGCGTGGAGCACACGCACACCGTGCAGTTCCAGCACGCCGCTGAGGGCGTACAGGTTGCGCGCGTCGTCGTCGACGACGAGGACGGTGCGTCCGGCCAGGTCGTCGTCGAGCGGGCCGGTGGTCTGCCGGTCCTGGGTCTCCGCGTGGACGAGGGGCAGTACGTCGCCCGGCCGCTCGGCGGACAGGTGCAGCACGATGCGTTCCCGTAGCTCGTCCAGACTCGACAGCAGCTCCAGCCGGCGCGACGCGGCACGGTCCCGCACCGCCCGTTCCTGTCCGCTCTTCAGGCGGGGGTTGTTGTGCGCGAGGACCGGGAGGGAGGAGAGCGCCGGGTCTCCGTCGAGCGCGTCGAGGAAGCGCAGGGCCTCACCGCCGGGCATGTCGAGTTCGAGGACGACGCAGTGGAAGGAGTGCGAGGCCAACGCCGCGGCGGCCTCCCGCGAGCTCGTGGCGTTGACCACCTGGACGCCCTCGTGGTGGTCGCCGGGCGGCCGGTGGTCGGGGGTGAGGTCCCGGTCGGCGCTCTCGGCGACGAGGGAGAGCAGTCCGTTGGGGCGCTCCTCGATCACCAGGAGGCGGCGGGGCCGCCGCTGCGGCGGAACGGGAGCGGTCGTGCCGGCGGCGCCGGCCGGTGCGGGGCGTCCGGCCGCGGCGGGCCGGTCCGCCGCGTGGGAAGCCTCGGGGAGCGGATCCTCCTCGTAGTCCGCCCGGCTGACCGGCAGGTAGAGGGTGAAGGTGCTGCCCTGTCCCGGGGTGCTCTCGGCGGTGACGGCACCGCCGAGGAGCTGGGCGATCTCGCGGCTGATGGAGAGCCCGAGTCCGGTGCCGCCGTACTTGCGGCTGGTGGTGCCGTCGGCCTGTTGGAAGGCACCGAAGACGGATTCCAGCTGCTGCTCCGGGATGCCGATGCCGGTGTCCCGTACCCGGAAGGCGAGCATGGGCGCGCGGCCGGGGAGGCCGGCGGGGACCTCGGGCGCCGTGGCGGGTTCGATCCGCAGCTCGACTCCGCCGCGTTCGGTGAACTTGACCGCGTTGGAGATCAGGTTGCGCAGGATCTGGCGGAGCCGGGCGTCGTCGGTGAGCAGGTCGGCCGGGGCGTCGGGGGCGGTGGTGACGGTGAAGTCGAGGCTCTTCTGCGTGGTCAGCGGGCGGAAGGTGGCGTCGACGTACTCCAGGAGCTGCGGCAGGTGCACCCGCTCGGGGTTGACGTCCATCTTCCCCGCCTCGACCTTCGACAGGTCGAGGATGTCGTTGATCAGCTGGAGCAGGTCGGAGCCCGCGGAGTGGATGATGCCCGCGTACTCGACCTGCTTCGGGGAGAGGTTGCGGGTCGGGTTCTGGGCGAGCAGCTGGGCGAGGATGAGGAGGCTGTTGAGCGGTGTCCGCAGCTCGTGGCTCATGTTGGCCAGGAACTCGGACTTGTAGGTGGAGGCGCGCGACAGCTGGCGGGCCCGGTCCTCCAGTTCCTGCCGGGCCTGTTCGATCTCCAGGTTCTTGGCCTCGATGTCGCTGTTCTGACTGGCGAGGAGGGCCGCCTTCTCCTCCAGCTCCGCGTTGGAACGTTGTAGCTCCACCTGCTGGACCTGCAGTTCCTCCGAACGTGCCTGGAGCTCCCCGGTCAGCCGCTGGGACTCCTCCAGGAGTTCGTCGGTGCGGGCGTTGGCGACGATCGTGTTGAGGTTGACGCCGATGGTCTCCATCAGCTGGCCGAGGAAGTCCCGGTGTACGGGGGTGAAGGCGGAGAAGGAGGCGAGCTCGATCACGCCGAGGACCTGGTCCTCCACGACGATCGGCAGGATGATCAGGCTGCCCGGGGTGGTGTGTCCGAGCCCCGAGGAGATGACGTAGCCGCCGGGTACCTGGTCGGTGGCGATGATCCGGTGGCTGCGTGCGGCCTGTCCGACCAGGGACTCCCCGAGGGCGAAGCCGGTGGCCTCGCCGGCGCCGGCGGGGCGGCCGTAGGAGCCGACCAGGACGAGCCGGGGGCCGCCGGGGCCGTCCTCGGCGAGGTAGAAGGCCCCGTACTGGGCGGCGACGAGCGGGGTCAGTTCGTCCATGACGAGATCCGCGACGGCGGCGAGGTCGCGGTGGCCCTGCATCAGGCCGGAGATGCGGGCGAGGTTGGACTTCAGCCAGTCCTGCTCCTGGTTGGCCCGGGTGCTCTCCCGCAGCGAACCGACCATGGAGTTGATGTTGTCCTTGAGTTCGGCGACCTCACCCGAGGCGTCGACGGTGATCGAGCGGGTCAGGTCGCCCTCGGCGACCGCGCTGGCGACCTCGGCGATGGCCCGGACCTGGCGGGTGAGGTTGCCGGCCAGCTCGTTGACGTTCTCGGTGAGCCTCTTCCAGGTGCCGGAGACGCCCTCGACCTCGGCCTGGCCACCGAGCCGGCCCTCGCTACCCACCTCACGGGCCACGCGGGTGACCTCGGCGGCGAAGGAGGACAGCTGGTCGACCATCGTGTTGATGGTGGTCTTCAGCTCCAGGATCTCGCCACGGGCGTCCACGTCGATCTTCTTGGACAGGTCGCCGTTGGCGACGGCGGTCGTGACGAGGGCGATGTTGCGGACCTGCCCGGTGAGGTTGTTCGCCATGGAGTTGACGTTGTCGGTGAGGTCCTTCCACGTGCCCGCGACGTGGGGAACCTGCGCCTGACCGCCGAGCCGGCCCTCGGTGCCGACCTCGCGGGCCACCCGCGTCACCTCGTCGGCGAACGCGGACAGCGTGTCGACCATGGTGTTGATGACGCCGGCCAGCGCGGCGACCTCGCCCTTCGCCTCGACCATGATCTTCTGCGAGAGGTCGCCGCGGGCGACGGCGGTCGCCACCTGGGCGATGGAACGCACCTGGCCGGTCAGGTTGGACGCCATGACGTTGACGTTGTCGGTGAGGTCCTTCCAGGTGCCCGACACCCCGCGAACCGTGGCCTGGCCCCCCAGGTTGCCCTCGGTGCCGACCTCCCGGGCCACCCGGGTCACCTCGTCGGCGAACGCGGAGAGCTGATCGACCATCGTGTTGATGGTCTCCTTCAGCTCCAGGATCTCCCCCCGCGCGTCCACCCGGATCTTCTGCGTCAGATCGCCCTGGGCCACCGCGGTGGTGACCTCGGCGATCGAGCGCACCTGTGCGGTCAGGTTGTCGGCCATGACGTTGACCGACTCCGTCAGGTCCTTCCAGGTACCGGACACGCCCTTCACGTCCGCCTGACCGCCGAGCCGGCCCTCGGTGCCGACCTCGCGGGCGACCCGGGTCACCTCGCCGGAGAAGGCGGAGAGCTGGTCGACCATCGTGTTGATGGTCTCCTTCAGCTCCAGGATCTCCCCGCGCGCGGTGACGTTGATCTTCTGGGAGAGGTCGCCCTTGGCCACGGCTGTGGCGACCTGGGCGATGGAACGCACCTGGGCCGTGAGGTTTCCGGCCATGAAATTGACCGAATCCGTGAGGTCCAACCAGGCGCCTCCGACGCCGGGTACGTCCGCCTGGCCCCCGAGGGTTCCCTCGGTGCCCACCTCGCGGGCCACCCGGGTCACCTCGGACGTGAACAGCGACAGTTGATCGGCCATCCCGTTGAACACGGTGGCGATCTCGCCGAGCAGCCCGTCCGCCGTGTCGGGCAGCCTGGTACGGAAGTCCCCGTCCCGTACGGCCGTCAGGCCGGCCAGCAGCTGCCGCAGTTCCGATTCGCCGATCCTGTCCTCGCCGGGGAGCGCCGGTGACCTGCCCTGTGCCCCCGTACCCGCCCGCTCAGCCATCCGCCAACCTCACTCTAGACAACGACCGTGCCGGCGCACGGGACAGGGACGTGACACGGGTGTGCGCCGGACCCCTCGGCCGGGCCGGGGGTCCGTCATGGCAGCACGACCGGTGATGAAGGTTATCGCCGACGGAGGCACAAGCGATCACCCGGTCACCCGGTCGCCCGTCCCCTCGACGCGATGACCGACGGCGGCACGGCGCGCACGGCGGCCGAGGACGAGGACGAACACGAGGACCGGGTGCGGTGCGGGCGGGAGGCTCCGGTCAGGACGCGCCGACGGCGTCCTCGACACTCGGATGCAGGGAGAGGACCGTATCGGCGCCCGTCAGGGCGAAGAGACGGCGCAGTTGCTCGCCGGGCGCGGCGATGCGCAGCGTGGTGAGGTGGTGCAGCCGCAACAGCAGGTTGAGGAAGGAGGAGTCCCCGAAGGTGATGGAGCCCGCGTCCAGGACCACCACCCGGTGCCGATCCGCGGCGGAGGCGAGCGCCTCCTCGAGCGGGGCCAACGTGTCCTGGTCCAACTCCCCGTGCGCCGCCACCACCCACCCGGCCCCGGCCAGGTAGCTGTTCCCCACGACTCCTTCGTGGTACGCGTCGCCTGCTCCGGCCATGTCCGCCTCCCCGGATCGTCACCATCGTCACCTGTACGGCTTCAGCAAGGGAGTATGCCTGCTCCTCGACCGGTCGAGGGCGCCAAGCCCCGCGGCACACACCCCCGGAGGCCGGCGCCACCTCATCGGCGGTGGCCACGAAGAAAAGTTTTCGCTGAGAGCGAGTAAGGAAACGAAGTCGGGGCACAAGCGCCCGAGCAGCCGTCAGTCAATCGGGAGGGAACGGCCATCATGTCTCGCTCGGCCACCGTCACACGCCCCATTCGTGCAGCAGACGCGCATATGACGCCCGCTCCGCCCGCTGTCCCCGGCAGTGTGGAAGCCCCGCGACGGGACGTGGAGCTGCCCGAGGTGAAGAACGCCCGGGAGATGGCGCCTTCGGACGCCCGCCAGCTCTCGAAGCTCTTCTTCCTCAGGCTCGCCACCCTGGAAGAGGGCACGCGCGAGTACCAGTACGCCCGCAACACCCTGATCGAGATGAATCTGTCGCTCGTTCAGTTCGCCGCGCGGCGCTTCCGCGCCCGCGTGCTGGGCGGCGGTCTCGACATGGACGACATCATCCAGGTGGGGACCATCGGTCTCATCAAGGCCATCGACCGCTACGAGCCCGACCGCGAGGTCGAGTTCTCCACTCTCGCCCTCCCCTACATCACGGGTGAGATCAAGCGGTACTTCCGTGACACCACCTGGGCGGTGCACGTCCCGCGCCGGCTGCAGGAACGGCGCACGGAGCTCGCCAAGGCCCAGGAGGCGCTGACCGACGTCCTGGGCCGGTCCCCCACGGTCAAGGAGGTCGCCCAGCACCTCGAACTGACCGAGGACGAGGTCATCGAAGGCCTGGTCGCCGCGAACGGCTACACGAGCGGTTCCCTCGACACCAGCGCCGAGGGCGACGAGCCGTCGACGACGACGAGCCGGACGACCCGCCCGCTGGCGGACCGGCTCGGTGAGGTCGATCCCGCCATGGAACTCTTCGAGGAGTTCCACACCCTCGCGCCCCTGCTGAAGGAGCTGGACGAACGCGATCGGCGGATCCTGCGGCTGCGCTTCGCCGAGGACAAGACGCAGGCGGAGATCGGCGCGGAACTCGGCATCTCGCAGATGCAGGTCTCACGACTGCTGTCGCGGACCCTGGCCCGGCTGCGCGCCGGAATGGTCTCGGTGTAGGCAGCGGGCATGCCCTCACCCCACCGGCACGACGGACCCGTTCCGTCCGTCCCGCCCGTTCCGTCCGTCGACGTGCAGGCGCTCTACGAGGACGCGATGTGGGCGGACGCGGTCGTACGGTGCACGCACGTCCGGACGGGTACGGCCGCGACGCTGACCGCCCAGCCGCTGCGAGACCGTCCTGGTGCCCTGCTGACGGGCAGCTGCGACCTCGACACCCGGCCGATCCTGTGGGCGGCGCTCGGCGTCGTCATCCGGATCCCGGGACCGGTCGTCCACCTCGACCTGTCCGCCGTGGGCTTCCTCGACCCGGCCGCGGTCGCCGCCCTGGTGCGGGCCAACGCCACCGTCACCGGTCAGGGGCGTCGCCTGCTGCTCCACCACCCGCCATACTCGCTCCGCAAGCTCGTGGAGTTGTTCCCGGACGAATGTGCCGCGCTGGAGGTCGCCGCATGATCCATCTTTCTGCGTCCGGCAACTCCGAGGCCTTCGTCCACCCCGCCCTCTTCTACCGCGGGCAGGCGGACTACCTGGCAGGGGTGGGAGGGTTCGTGCGTGCGGCCCTCGCGGCCGACGAGCCGGTGCTCGTGGCCGTACCCGGTCCGCGGCTGGATGCCCTGCGCGAGGACCTCGGCGTCGGCGGGGCCGGGATCACCTGGACGGACATGACACGGCTGGGGCGCAATCCCGGCCGGATCCTGGCCGCCCTGCAGGATTTCGCCGACCGACACGCCGGCCGGCCGGCACGGATCGTGGGCGAGCCGATCTGGCCGGGCCGCTCACGGGCCGAAGTCCTGGAGGCCACGCGTCACGAGGCGCTCATCAACACCGCCTTCGCGGGCCGGCGGGCCACCGTCCTGTGCCCGTACGACGTCCTCGGCCTGTCGGCCGAGGTGGTGTCCGATGCCCGGCGTACGCATCCCACACTGCTGGAGGACGACAAGTCCACGCTCAGCCCGGACTACGTGGACACCTCGTCGGTGTGCGCCGACTGCGACGACCCGCTGCCCGAACCCGACGGCGGTACGCCCTGGCTCGCCTACACCCGCGGGGAGCTCGGTGAGGTACGCGCGTACGCCGAGGCCTGGGCCCGCGGCACGGACCTGAGCGCGGCACGGCGCGGCGACCTCGTCCTGGCGGTCAGTGAGGCCGCCGCCAACTCCCTGGCCCACGGGGGCGGGAGCGGCGCGCTCCGGTTGTGGAGCACCGCCGAGGCCGGCGCCGGTGCGGGTGTCGGGTCCGGGGTCGTGGCCGAGGTCCGCGACGGCGGTCACCTCGCCGACCCGTTGGTGGGGCGCCGGCGCCCCGCGCTGGCCTCGGCCGACGGCGGGCGCGGCCTGTGGATGATCCACCAGCTGTGCGATCTGGTGGAGATCCGCGCCTCGGACAGCGGCCTCACGCTGAGACTGCACATCGCAGCCTCCTGAGCGACCGGCGTCCCCTTAGACTGTCACTCGCACGCTCGGATGTCCTCGGCCCCACGGGGCGGCCTGTTCGTTCCCGCGAACAGAGACCAATGTCAATGGTGGGGGTGAGAGACCACAGTGGAAACGATCGGGCCGGAAGCCGGCGATCGAAGGCCTGCCGGACTTTCCGTGACGGGGCAGCGCCGTCGGCTCGCCCTGGCCGGCGTACGCGGACCTGTGGCCAAGGGCCGCGACTTCACGCGCCAGGCCTTGGTCGACTGGGGTTGGGGCGGGACCGAGACGTCCGAAGACGCCCTGCTGCTCGTGTCCGAGCTCCTGACCAACGCGACCCTGCACGCGGGTGGTTGTGTCGAGCTCGCGCTCTCGGCCGGTGAGGTCCTGCGGGTCGAGGTCTTCGACGGCACGACGACACCGCCCCGCCCGCACCCGTCCCCGCAGCGTGGCCTCCCGGGTGGCCACGGCCTCTACATCGTGGAGCGGGTCTCGGATCGCTGGGGTACGCACACCCACGAGAACGGCAAGGCGGTCTGGGCCGAGATCGAGGCATCGCGGCTGACCTCGGGCAGGTCCACGGGGCTGTGACCGGGCGGGGCGCGTACCGCCTCGCGCCCGCGCCCCGGGTCCTCGTACCCGCCCCCGTCCCCGTCCCTGTTCCCGCGCGGAGGCTTCGTTCCGCTCGACGGGGGCAGGCGCGCGGTATGACATCCCACGCGCTCGACTCCCTGGCCCTGACCCCGGCGCCCGGCCCGGCCTGGCTCCATCTGGCCGTCATCGCGTTCGCTCTCCTCGTCCTGCTCCACAGCCTGGCCCGACACCGGTAGGTGTCGGGCCAGGCTGTGGCACGACGCATTCTTTTCCCTCGTTCTGTTTGAGCCTGCGATTCGGGGCCAGACGCGTGAGTGTCGGCGGGTCGCCGTTTCGAGCGGGGCGGCGACCCGCCGAGATCCGTGGCCGCACGCCGGTGTCCCGTCCCCCCGGGCTCCGCGTGCGGCCGCGGTCCTTCGTGCGTGGCCCCGCCCTCGTGGGGCTCGGACGACCCGGGGCTCACAGACGGCTCAGGCCGGTTTCCCGGGGGCGATCTCCTTGCCATCCTCGTCGCAGCAGCGCGGGCGCGGTCGGCACCGGCGGGGAGACCTCGGTGGGCGCCGGCAGGAAAGCCCACGTGATCGCCTCCGTCGATCCGGGTCTCGATCCGACCCACGCACCACGCGCGCGCTTCGGTCAGCAGCGGACTGCCGTCGGCGCCGGGCCGCCGGTCGACCTGGGCGACCTTGTCCACCTCGTCGCCGGTCTCGCCGCCGAACAGCTCGGCGGCCCACACCGGTCGCGATCCAGCATGTGCACCGCGAGGTGCGTGGCGCCGCGGGCCACGCGGTCCGTTCCTCCCGCTCGCTCCCACCGCGTCGTCCGCGGGGCGGCTACCCCGGTCGTCGGCTCCGAAGCGTGTGGGCAGGAGACGAACCTGCGGCGTACCGGGGCGGACATGACGCGTGCATGAGGCGGCCCGATGCGGCGCATGCACCGCTCGGGGTCGGGTAGCCGGGCCCTGAAGGGTCCTGACGGCGGTGACCGGCATCGCGGGATGCGGGGCGGGGCCGCCGAAGACGACACCGAAGGGATGGACATGTCGCACGTCGAGGAATACGTCGAGGTCAACGTTCCGGTACGAACGGCCTACAACCAGTGGACGCAGTTCGAGGAGTTCCCGGTCTTCATGGAGGGGGTCGAACGGATCCACCAGCGCACGGACACCCTCACCCACTGGGTGACGAACGTGAACGGTGTGCAGCGTGAGTTCGACGCGCAGATCACCGAGCAGCTCCCGGACCGCCGCGTCGCGTGGATGACGGTGGACGGGGAGGCGCGGCAGGCCGGGCTGGTGACCTTCCAGCCGATCGACGCGACCACCACGAAGGTCGTGCTGCACATGAACTGGGTGCCGGAAGGGCTGGCCGAGAACACCGCCGACAAGCTCGGCTTCGTCAAGCGGCAGGTGGCCGGCGATCTGAAGCGGTTCAAGCTGTTCATCGAGTCCCGCGGAACCGAGACGGGCGCCTGGCGAGGCGAGGTATGACCGCGATGGTCGACGGTCACGCGAGCAGAGGCGTCCGGGCCGCGGCCCGCGGTGGCCGGGCCCGGGAGATCACGGCGCGCTGCGGGCTGCTGGCCCGTGGCGTGCTGTACGCGCTGATCGGGCTGCTGGCCATGCGCGTGGCCTTCGGCGATTCCGGGGGCAAGGAGGCCGACCGTCAGGGCGCCCTCCAGGAGCTCATGGGGAAGCCGCTCGGCGGCGTCCTCGTCTGGGCCGTCGGCATCGGGCTCGTCGGCATGATGCTGTGGCGCCTGTCGGAGGCGGTGTTCGGCGCGGCCGGACCCGACGGCGGCAAGCCGACGAAGCGGCTGGCGTCGGCGGGCCGGACCGTCTTCTACGCGGCGGTCGCCTTTTCCGTCCTGTCGTTCGCGACGGACGGGGGCGGCCGCTCCGGAGACCAGCAGTCCCGCGATCTGACGGCGCGCGCGATGGAGCTGCCCGCCGGGCGGTGGCTGGTGGGTGCGGTCGGGATCGGGATCGCCGTGGCGGGCGTGGTCATCGCGGTGCAGGCGGCGCGGCGCAGCTTCCGTAAGCACCTCGCCATGGGCGGGGTCTCGACGCGGTGGCGCAAGGCCGTCGATTTCCTCGGGGTGAGTGGCGGTCTGGCCCGGAGCGCCCTGTTCGCGGCGGCCGGCGGCTTCGTCGTGTACGCGGCGGTGCGCTACGACCCGGCGCAGGCGAAGGGCATGGACGACACCCTGAGGTCGTTCGCGCTGACTCCGGCGGGACCGTGGCTGCTGGTCGCGGTCGCCCTCGGGCTGATGCTCTTCGGGGCGTTCTCCTGGGCGATGGCCCGTTGGCGCGAGGTCTGATCCGCGCCGGGCGGGCCATCGTCCCGCTCCTCGGGATCAGCGGTGCCACCAGTGCCTGCGGCGGGGGTGCACGGCCCGCCCCAGCCGCAGGCCGACGAACAGGTAGCCGAGGAGCGCCCCTGCCGTGTTGAGGATGACGTCGTCGATGTCGAAGACACGGCCGGTGACCAGGGCTCCTTGGGTGAGCTCCACCAACGTCATCAGGGCGACGGTCACCACGGCGACCCGCAACAGACCCCGGGCCGGGGGCAGCAGGACCGGCAGGAGCACCCCGAACGGCACCCCCATCAGCACGTTCCCACCCAGCTGGCGTACCGCCTCGATCGTCGACGTCCCGTCCAGATAGGCGCTGATCGAATGGCCGGGTCGGACGTTGCTGTGGACCAGGGCCGCCGAGGCGGCGGACGGTTCCAGCGTCAGCCGGGCCAGGACCGCACCGAACAGGACGGTCCCGACGAAGGCGACCACCATGGCGAGCGCCCGGACGGCCGGGTGGACCGGAGGGCGTCGCCACCGGCCGGCCGCCACGGCAGCGCCCTCGGATCCCCCCGTCGTCGCGATTGCCCCGGTCTTCCCCATGCGCCAGGCCTTCCCTGTGCGCCAGGTCTTCTCGATTCTCTCGGCCTCCCCCTTTTCCGAGGCCTTCCCCCTTTCCACGGTCTTCCCGGTTTCCTCGGTCCCGTTTTTCCCGGACGCCTCACCACGCCGCAGCGCATGCCTCCATGTCATGCCGGCGCGCTTACCCTGCGGACGGCTGCGTACGCGTGCCTCCGAGCGGCCGGTGCGAGGCGGGCTCGGCGGCGGGCCGAGGGCCCCGAGGGGCAGGCCGAGGGCCGGGCCGAGCGGCGAAACGGGCTCAGAAGGCGGGTGCGGCCGTGGTGGTGTCGGCGCAGCCGAGGACCACGGAGGCGAGATCGCCCCGCTCGCTCAGCAACGCGCGCTGGACGCGGGCTCCGTTGCCTCGTTCCAACAGCGTGGCGATCTCCGCGCTCACCCGCTCCTCGTCGCCGTGATCGAGGAGCGCCTGGCGCACGTGCTCGTGGAGGGCCCGTACGGCGACGACGGGAGCGGTCTCCCGCATCGTCAGGGGATGCAGCAGCGGACCGTCCAGCCCTGACCTCCCGGCCCGCCAGCCGGCCAGCCGCAGCAGGCCCGTGTCGACCCGGGCCGGTGGCTCCCCGGCCCGCCAGGCCCGGGCGGCCGTTTCGACCAGCGCACGGACGAGGGCGGCCATGAGCACCGTGGTCCCGGCCTTCAGGCATACGTCCGCGACCCGGATCTCCACCGTGGGGTAGGTGGCCGACAGGCGGGCGTCGAAGTAGATCATTCTCTCGTCGTGCAGCACGCCGGTGTCCACCATCGCGCGGACCTGCTCGTGGTAGCGGTCCGCGGACCCGAAGACGTCCACCGGCCCGGCCGAGGGCAAGCGGTTCCACACCCGGCTCCGGTAGCTGCCGTACCCGCTGTCCGTGCCCTGCCAGAACGGCGAGTTCGCACTCATCGCCATCAGCACGGCGAGCCAGGGCCGGATCCGGTCCAGGACCGCCACGCCCTCCTCGTCCGACTCGACGGAGACGTGTACGTGGCATCCGCAGGTCAGCTGCTCCTGCGCGGTCAGGCCGAACTGCTCGGCGATCCACTCGTAGCGCGGTCCGGCGTTGCGTGAGGGCCGTACGGGCAGGGGTGAGGTGCCGAGGGCCGCCACGAGGGCTCCGGCGGACGCGGCGTGCCGGGCCGCTTCCGTGCGCCACCGGACGATCTCCTCCTGGAGCTCGCCCATCTTCGTCACCGGCTTGGTGCCGAACTCCACCTGCTCCCTCTGGAGCTCCTTCTCGAAGACGTGCTCCTTCACTCCCCCGCCCTTGGAGCACTCCCCCGTGCAGTGGTCCGCCGCCGCCAGGACCGCACCCGACACGGCCAGCGGCTCACCGGTGCCGGCGTCCACCAGCAACAGCTCTTCCTCCACGCCTACGCTTCGCATTCCGCCGCCGCCCATCGCTCCCGGGTTCAGATCGATACAGGTGGCCGCGTTCGCGGTGCGCGCCCTGTGCCGCGCGCACCCGCGGAAACCTTGCCGTCTCACGTTCACACGTATCGCGGCTCCGTGCATCCGCCGCCGCGGACGACGACGCCGTTCATACGTCGAGGTGCCGCGCCCGGGGGGGGGGCGGGGCCCCCCCCCGACACCCCGCGCGGCTCACCGCGGGGAAAAATTATTAGGGGGGGGGGGATGGCGTTCCCCATCAAACCCCACGTGTTACACCCAGCGACCCGCCGCA
>NZ_JBICYT010000022.1:140903-145938 GCF_043201215.1 Streptomyces sp. NPDC048331
ACCGCGCGCCCCCCTCTTCCCCCCGCGCGCCCCCCCCCCCCCCCCCCCGCCCGCCCCCCCCCCCCCGCGCCGGCGCGGGGGCCCCCGGGGGGGGGGGGGGCCCCCCCCCTCGACGGTAAACCCGGCGCGCGTCAGCGCGTGAAATCTTTCTTCGTCGGAGGGGAAGGCGTTCACCTTTCAACCCCGACTGTTCCACCGACTCTCCCGACTGCTTCATCCGACCGGAATTCCGGGGGCCGCGGTCCTTCTGCGGTCCTTTTGTCAGTAATAGTGGCGGCGACCGCCGACCGCGTGTCCGACCGAGCCCAGGATCCACAGCACCGCGCCCACCACGAGGAGGATGACCCCGATGGTCCACAGGATGGAGATCCCGGTGAGGAACCCCACGATCAACAGAATGAGCCCGACAAGAATCATGATGTCCTCGCTCCCGCTTCGGAATTCGACGGAACGGTTGGGTCCGCCGGGGCGTCCTGTCAGACGTCTACCCTCGAAATTCGGGTTAAGCGGTCCGTTCATGATTTTCTGCGTTCGACTTTCCGCGCGCGAGAAATATGTCCGCGTGGCCGGGGCACGGCCTTCAGGCGCGGTGGCTGCCGACCGGTCCGTCACCGCTCAGCCCGCCGGCGCTGTAATAGTCACCGAGTTCCGCACGGTAGGCGGGGTCACGCAGGTGCTTGTCCTGGTGGAACTCGGGAGCGTTCTTGATCCGGTCCTTGGTGGCATTGACGTAGACCTTCTCCTCCTGAAGGTCTATCCGCGAGACGGTGCTCGCCGGGAGGAGGACTTCCTTGCCGAAGATCCACACGCCGGTGTCGACGACCAGGTAGGCATCGCCCACGTCGTAGGAGTGTTTGTCGACCTTCCCGATGTGGCCGTCCGTCGCCTCGACCTGGTACCCGGTGAGGTCGGCCCAGGTCAGGTGGCCCGATGCGGGCCCGTAGCTCCACACATGCTCGGTCACACGAAACAACTCCTCCCGGTAGGGGTGACCCGTCGGGTTCCCGACCCGCCCGGTCATGGACCGCACCGCGACACGCGGGACCCGTCGCGGGGATCTTCCGTATGTGTCGACGCGGCTGCCCGCCCTGCCGCCGGCCAAACACCGGGGCGGTTCGAACCGCGCCTCGCGGCCCCGCGCCGCCGTCCGGTCTACCGTGGAAGGGTCCCGTCCCACGTCAACGGCAGATGAGGCTGACAGCTGTGTCGACGTCGAGTCACGAGATCTTCGGTGCGCCGTGCTGGGTCAGCCTGCTGGCCCGGGATCTCGAATCCACACAGCGGTTCTACGCCGGCGTGCTCGGCTGGGACTTCCGGCCCACCCATCTCGGGGGCGGCATCATGGTCGCTTTCCGTGACGGGGCCCCCGTAGCGGGCATCGGGACCCTGGCGGGCAGTCTCGGCGCGCCGGTGCTGTGGACTCCGTACTTCGCCGTCGAGGACGCCGACGTGACCGCCGCCCGGATCCTCGAACGCGGCGCCACCATGGCCGTCGGCCCCGTGGCCTTCGGCACCGGCCGCATCGCCTTGGCGGCGGACCCCGCCGGGGCCGTCTTCGGCTTCTGGCAGGGCGAGGTCGTCCCCGACTGGTCGGTGGGCCGGGGTAGCGCGCCCGCGTGGCTGGAACTGCGGACGCGGGACGCGTTCGCGGCGGCCATCTTCTACGGGGAGGTCCTCGAGTGGGCCGGATCGCGCCCCGGCTGCTGCGCGGTCTCGTACGAGCACGCCCACGTCGTGCTGCGCCACGGGCACGACACCGTGGCCCGCATCAGCGGCGGCGCGCTCGAGGAGGCACCGGACCCGGAGGTCCGTCCCCGCTGGCACGTCCACTTCCGCGTGCCCGACCTGGAGGCGGTGATCGAGGCCGCGACCAGGCTGGGCGGCAGGACCGCGTCGCCCGTGCAGACGTCCAGCGTGAGCCGGTGGGTGGTTCTCGCGGATCCCGACGGGGCGCTCTTCACCGTGGTGACATCCCAGGACAGGTCTGCCTGACCCGGCCGCCCCGCGGGGGCCGGACGGATCCGCGGCGCGACCCCCACGCGCCCCACCCGCCGATGGGCCGGACGCCGGCACGCGGGCCGGCTGCTCGGCGCCGGTCGGAGCTTCCCTCCTCCTCAGGCCGGGTAGGCGATCGAGCCGAGCGGCGGGCAGGGAACGAGCACGGTGTCCGCGCCGGGGCGCTCGACGAATGCCCGGGCCTCGGCGGCCTGTCGGCGTCGGGAATCCAGCTCGTCCGCGTGCCAGGCATCGCGTCTGGCACGGGAGTGGTCCCACGAGTCGTCGATGAGACCGAGGGCGGTATTGCCGGAGCTGCGTTCGAACTCGGCCTTTATCGCGACCCGTTGGAGGGCGGTCTGCGTCACGGCGAGATCGATGCGGGTGATCAGGACGCCGGGGGTGTTCGGTTCCCGGGTCGGCATGGGTGCCTGCGGCAGCGGTGACACCCCGGTGTCGAGGCGGCCGATGTTGTCGACACTCGCCGTCCGGGCGTCCCTCACCATGATCTGCATCTCCTGGTGCAGCCAGAAGAACTCGTCGAGGTCGGCCGAGGTGACGCGCATCCGCCGGTACAGGGCCTGGAATCGGGGATCGTGATGCAGCGCCCGCATGGGAGCGGCATGGAGCGCCACACAGTCGTTGAAGCCGAACGTGACCGCGGCGTCGAGATGGACGATGCCCTGGTCCGTCTGTCCGCGTGCGATGGCCAGACCGCCGAGGCCCGCGTGGCCCGTGGCGACGAGCCACGCCCCGTCGGGCCCGAGGGCTGTGCCGCGCGCGATGACTTCGTGCAGGCCCGCGGACGGGTCCTGACCCGGCGCCGGCACCGCCAAGGAGCCGCTGGTCAGGAGCTCCACCAGTACTTCGTACGTGCGCGCGACGAGTGAGTCGACGGTGTCGGCCATGGATCTCCTCGGACCTGGGTGTGAAGAACGGAAACGCGTCGCGCCCGCCGCGATCGAGTGGTGCGCCGATCGCGGCAGGGCTCAACTCCGCAGCGTAAGCCCGGTCGTCCGGATCAGAGGGATGTTCTGACGGCGTCGATCCGGACCCGGCGGCTCCGGTGCCTCCGGCGGCTCCGGCGGCCCCGGCGGCCCCGGTGTCTCCGGCGGCCCCGGTGGCCCCGACTGCTCCCTCGGCAGGTCACCCGCGCCCGAACGCACCGCTCCGCGGAGATGCGTGCGTGTGGAGGTAGATCAAGAAGTCGTTCGGGGGATTCGCGGGCCGCGACCGGAGCGTGTCCCGTCCCCTCGGGCATCTCTGGGTGGAACGAGAGGGAGACCCGATGCCGCTCTATCTGTCGAGGTTCAGTTACACACCGGAGACCTGGGCGAGGCTGATCGCCCATCCCGAGGATCGTGCGAAGGCCGCTCAGGCGTACATCGAGTCCGTCGGCGGCAAGCTCCACGGCTTCTGGTACGCCTTCGGCACGCACGACGGCTACAACCTGTGGGAGGCCCCCGACAACGTGTCGATGGCCGCGGTCGCGCTGGCGATCAGTGGCGGCGGCGCGCTCGCTTCGTTCGAGACGACGGTCCTCCTGACCGTCGACGAAACCATGGACGCCCTGCGCAAGGCCGGAGGGATCCGGTACCGGGCGCCGGGCACGTAGCGGTCGGAACCGATGCGGGCCTGGGGCCGATGCGGGCCTGGCCTGGGGCCCCGCCACCCACCCGGTCAGGGCAGGTCGGGGCCGGCTGTGATGGCCGACCGGGCTGCGGCGGCGGCCCGTACCTCGGGGGTCTCCATCGGGTCGTCGCGGAGCACGGCGATGCGTTCCGCGGTCCGCGGCTGGTGGGGTGCCGAGGCGATGCCGAGCAACCGCGCCCGCTTCTCGCAGTCCCACAGCGACTCGGTGTACATGTCGTCCAGGCCGGTCGGGTCGATCGCGGTGAGCGCCTGTAGGTAGTCGGCCCGTTCGTACGAGTGCGGGGTGTGCTGCCAGAAGGCCCGAAGGACGGGTACGGCGTCGGCGGCGTCGGGTCCGAAGCGGGCCAGTCGCTTCGCCGTCACGTCCGGGCCGCACCAGGCGCGCTCCTCCCACTGGTCGGTGAGTTCGGCCACGAGCCCCGGTAGCGCCTCAGGTCGTGGGTGGTCGGCCAGGATCTCCGTCCCCAGCCGGGCCAGCCACGCCCGCTCGTCCAACGCCCATGTGCGAGCCGCCGGTACGGCCCGGGACCCCAGGCGGCCGACCGCCCGCCGGAGAAACGGCAGTGGCCGACCGCCGTACCCGGTGCCGAGCGAGGGCACCAGCGGAATCAGACCCTCGGCCGGTTCCCGGCCGGTCAGCGCACGCAGTGCATCGATCTTCGTCTCGGGCTCCGCGCCGTCGGTGGCCAGCAGAACGAGCAGCTCCGCGTCGCTCAGTCCGTCCAGAGAGGGTCGCGGCGGAATGGGGCGGCCCGGTACGTCGATCCCGAACCGGCTCCACGGCTCGCGGGACCCCACGGCCTCCTGATCCCCCTCGCCGATCCGGGCGAGCGCGACGTCACCCAGGTCCTCCCACCATGCGGCCGGCCAGCTGTCCGCGATCGACTCCAGTACGCGGCCCCAGTGTTCCCCTTGCCGTACGTACGCGCGCAGTCCCTCCCTGGCCTCGTGCGAACCGGCGAGGGCGAGCAGTTCCAGCACGTCGGCGGCCCGCGACCACTCCCCCTCGTCCCCCGCCAGTTGGTCGACCACCGGCATCGGCGACAGCTCCAGGTCCTGGATCAGCCGTGCCTGGTAGAGGTAGCGGGTGTCCGTCTGTTCGTCCCACTTCCAGTCCCGGCGAATTCCGTGGTACACGAACGCGGCGGCCTCGTACGGATCTTGGCTCGCCCGTATCGCGCCCAGGCCGCGACCTCGCTGCAGCAGGCCTTCGAGGCAGTCGTGGGAGGCGTAGGAAAGGGTGCGGGTCATCTCATCGTGGTAGCTCATCGCTTCGAACCCTGGCCGAACGTCCTGCGTTCCGCGTAATTCAGGGGTTCTGGAGTACCTGCCGGGTTGAAGGTGCAGGTCAGCGGGGTGAGGGCTGGTGACGCGGCCGGATTCGCCT